>JAOZKI010000001.1:0-77408 GCA_029935455.1 Lysobacterales bacterium
GGTGATCGCACGACCGCCGAAGCCGATAACGCGTCCACGGCGGTCATGAATGGGAAACATGATGCGATCGCGAAACTTGTCATAGACGCCACGATCGCCTTCGCTCAGCAGGCCACCGCGCTTAAGCAACTCCCGTGTCTCTGGCGTACCGCCAAACTGCTTGAGCAAGGCATCCCAGCCCGCCGGCGCGTAGCCAACACCGAAATCCCGGCAAACCTCACCAGATAGGCCACGCTGTTTCAGATAGTCCACCGCCGGACTGTGGCCTTTCAGCGTTTGCTGGAAATAGCCGGCCACATTCTGCATGAGGTCGAGCAAGCCATCGCGGGGGCGTGAGGGTCGACCGCCCTCCCCCTGAGGCACCTCAACGCCGGCCAGTTTGGCCAGGTCCTCCACCGCGTCGCGGAATTCCAGCCCCTCGTATTGCATCAGGAAACCAATGGCGGAGCCGTGGGCACCACAGCCAAAGCAGTGATAGAACTGCTTGCTCGGGCTAACGGTAAAGGACGGGGATTTTTCGTTATGAAAGGGGCACAGGGCCTGGAACTCGTTGCCGGCGCGCTTGAGGGGCACCCGCCGTTCGATCACATCGACAATATCGGTGCGCGCCAGCAGGTCTTCAATAAATGCATCGGGAAGGCGTCCCGACATCTCAGGCGTTCAGGCGGGCTCGTACGGTGCCGGAGACCGCTTTCATGTCCGCGCGGCCGGCCACCTGATCTTTCAGCAGGCCCATGACCTGCCCCATGTCGCGCATGCTGCTGGCACCCGACTCCGCAATGGCGGCGTCGATGAGCGCGGCCAGCTCTTCCTCACCGAGCGGTTCGGGCAGATAGTCGGACAACAGAGCTAGCTCAAAGCGCTCTTGTTCAGCCAGGTCGTCGCGACCGGCTTTTTCATACTGTTCCAGCGACTCACGGCGCTGCTTGGCCATCTTATCGAGCACCGCTGTCACGCCAGCGTCATCCAGCTCGCTGCGGCTATCCACCTCAATCTGCTTGATAGCGGCCGCCACCAGGCGCAAGGCACCGAGCCGCGCCTTGTCGCGCGCGCGCATGGCGTCTTTAACGTCCTGCTGGATGCGTTCTTTCAGTGACATGGTTTGCGGTTCTCAGACCCGCTTCGGGGCCGGCCCTGCTTTGGACAGCACGCTGCTGACGGGCGCCAGACAGCAGCTACCCAATGGCAGATCAGTACAGACGCTGCCGGCGATTGGCCTCACGCGCCAGACGACGCAGATTGCGCTTCACCGCTGCGGCCGCTTTGCGCTTGCGTTCTTGGGTGGGCTTTTCGTAGTACTCACGACGACGCGTTTCAGCCAGCACACCAGCCTTCTCGCAGGAGCGCTTAAAGCGACGCAGCGCGTACTCAAAAGGTTCGTTTTCGCGAACTTTAACGTTGGGCATAACAACTCCAAAAATACATAACCGGCCCATATCGGGCGTAGCCCGCTATTTTAACGCGATTCCTACCAGACGTGCAAAGCTTCTGTGCACTTTAAATGGAAGCCCGCCGGCCAACGCGACCATCACGACGCGGGTCACCCGCGCCGGCCAGCTCACCGTCCGGACCGCGCTCCACCGCATGCACCCCGCCAAAGAAGTGACAGTGCGACGGCCAGGCCTCAAAGCGGGGCCAGTCCGCCTTCAGCGCCGCTATGGCCGGAGCGGAAAAACCGGCCTCGAAGGACAGCTGCTGCCCTTCCAAATGGAGCCGCGGCGCTGCCACCGCCTGGCGCAGGCTGGCCTGGCCCCGGAGCCGGTGCAACAAGACCTGCGCGATGGCGCTGCGAATGCGGTTGGAGCCGCCACTGCCTAAGGCCAGCTCCGAGCCATCGGCAAAGCGCACCACCGTCGGACACATCATGGATGCGAGGCGGCTATTGGGCTGCCAGCGATGAAAGCCCTGGGGATTCAGATCCTGTTCTCCCAGCATGTTGTTCATCATTACACCTGTGTGGGGAATCACATAGCCGGTACCCTCGCCGTTCGATGTGGTCAGACTGACCAGGTTGCCTGCGGCATCCGCCACACTCAAATGCGTGGTGCCGCGGCTGAACACGTCCGCGGGCCTGGCCAGTGCTCGCAGCGCGGCCAACTGTGACGCATCCAGCGCCGCCCCCAGATCCTCCAGTTCTCGCTCATCGCGCAGGGCGTTGGTCTGCGCCATGGCACCGGCGAGGGCGCGGCAGGCGAGGGTTTCGTCATCAAACTGCGATAGCAACGGGGCCAGCAGGCCCAGAGTCAGGGCAATCAGTGTGCCGCCCGGTGACGGGGGCGGGTTGAGATAGAGCGTGGCACCGGCCTGCTGCACCGTGAGCGGACGCCGACAGCGCACCTGGTAAGCGTCAAGATCCTGCTGTGTTAACAGGCCACCGCGGGCCGCGCAGTCAGCCACCAGTTGTTGCCCGGGCTCGCCCTGGTAGAAACCGCCCGCACCCTCGCGCACCAGCAGCTCCAGCGTTTCAGCCAGGTCCGTGTTACATACCCGTTCGCCGGTACGGGCCGGGCGCTCCGGTGCGCTCTGCGGCGCGACCAGCGCGGTAGCCGCTGGCGAAATCTCGATAATGGACTGGAGCACATGGTTCAGGTTGGCCTGATAGGGCGTCATGATGACGCCCCGACGGGCCAGGCTGATCGCCGGTGCCAGAATCTCCGCCATGGGCAGGCTGCCGAGCTGCTCGTGTACGGCAAACAGACCAGCGACCATGCCTGGCACCGCCATGGCACCAAGCCCCACATGGAACTCCTGCTTGGCGGTGCCGAAGTCAGCCAGGATGGGATAGAAATCAAGCTTGTCCATGGCTTGCTTCTGCGCCGGCGTCTGCACAAAGAAGTCGAACAGCACCGGCGCTTGCCCGGCCGGCCGCGCCATAAGGTAGCCGCCGCCCCCCAGGCTGGTGAGCATGGGCTCGCAAACGGTGGAAGCGGCCAGCGCCGCCAGCGCTGCATCAAAGGCATTTCCACCAGCGGCCAGCACCTCACAGGCCGCTGCCGAGGTGTCGGCGTGCCCCGAGGCAACGATACCCGCCGTTCCTGCGCCTGTGGCCATCTGCACGCCTCAAAAGAGAAAGAGCCGCAGTGTAAACCAAGCCAAGGCTTTTCACCTTCCAGGGGCCGCTTGCGTTACCATGCCCTTCCCTGCACCGAACGGCGATAAAACCCGAGCGAAGTCATGCGCGTACTGGGCATTGAAACATCCTGCGACGAAACCGGCGTTGCGCTCTATGACAGCGAGCGCGGCCTGCTGGGCCATGCGCTCCATTCGCAGGTCAAAACCCATGCGGCCTATGGTGGCGTCGTGCCGGAGATTGCCTCCCGTGACCACGTGCGCAAACTGTTACCCCTGTTACAGCTGTGTCTGCAGCAAGCCGAGCTGGAGCGCCATGACATCGACGCTGTGGCCTACACCGCGGGTCCCGGCCTCATCGGTGCGCTGCTGGTAGGGGCTTCCACGGGGCGAAGCCTGGCCCTGGCACTGGGGGTCCCGGCGCTGGCGGTTCACCATATGGAGGGACATGTGCTGGCACCGATGCTGGAAGATGAGGCACCGGATTTCCCCTTCGTGGCACTGCTGGTCTCTGGCGGGCACTCCATGCTGGTGGAAGTGCGTGCCTTGGGCCGCTATGAATTGCTCGGCGAGACCCTGGATGACGCCGCCGGCGAGGCTTTTGACAAAACCGCCAAACTGCTCGGCCTGGGCTATCCCGGCGGCCCGGCGCTGGCCAAGAAAGCCCTCGAGGGTGATCCGGACCGTTTTTCATTCCCCCGCCCCATGGTGAATCGCCCCGGTCTGGACATGAGTTTTAGCGGCTTGAAAACCCATACCCGAAACCTTTACCGCGACCACGCCGGAACGCCGAACGTGGAAGCGCATATCGCCGCCGGCTTTCAGCAGGCCATCGTGGACACGCTGGCGATCAAATGCCGTCGCGCCATGCAACAAACCCGCGCGCAGCAGCTGGTAATTGCCGGTGGCGTGGGGGCTAACCAGGAGCTGCGCCAACGGCTGCGCGCCGATGGGGAACGCTATGGCTGGGGCGTGGCCTACCCACGTCTCGCCTTCTGCACCGACAACGGCGCCATGATCGCCTATGCGGGCGCCCAGCGCCTGCTCGCCGGAGAGCATACGGAGCTGTCCATCGACGCCCGCGCGCGCTGGCCCCTGGACCAACTCGCGCCGCCCGTGGCCCCCGCCTGAGGACCCCTTGATGCACGACCGCGTTTTTATTGAAGACCTGCAAATTGAAACGGTGATTGGTGTCTACGACTGGGAGCGCACCATCCGCCAGACTGTGGCCCTGGACCTGGAGATGGCCTTTGACATCACGGCCGCCGGGCGCAGTGACCATATTGATGACACGCTGGACTACAAGGCGGTCTCCAAGGGTCTGATTGATCTGGTGGAAGCCAGCGAGTTCCAGCTGGTCGAGGCCCTGGCGGAACGTTGTGCCGAACTGGTACTGACGGAATTTCCGGTCAGCTGGCTACGCCTCAAACTCAGTAAGCCCGGGGCGGTTCGCGGTTCCCGCGCCGTAGGCGTCATTATCGAGCGCGGGACCCTGCCCGCATGACGGAGACGGTCTATCTCGGCATCGGCAGCAATGTGCAGCCGGAACGGCATGTGGGTATCGCCATTGAACGGCTGGCCGCGCAGTTTGGAACACTGCGTCTGTCGCCCCTGTACTGGTCACCTTCCGTGGGTTTCACGGGCCACGACTTCATCAACGCGGTAGCGGCTGTCGAGACCACCATGGCGCCGCTGGCAGTGCGCGACTGGCTGCGCGCGCTGGAAGACGAGCATGGCCGGCAGCGGGACGTGCCCAAATTTTCGGACCGGGTGCTGGACGTCGACATTCTATTGTTCGGCCAGCGCATTCGTACGGAGCAACCGCTGATCTTGCCGCGCGGCGAAGTCTTCCACTTTGCCCATGTGCTGCGACCACTGGCTGAGTTGGCCCCGGAGCTGACCTGTCCCGGCGATGGTCGTCGCTTTGCGCAGATCCGCAGCGATGCGGCGCTGGATGAAAGCGGGCTGCGGCAATTGACGCCCGATGAAATCCCCGCGGCGCAGCCCTACCTGATCTGAACCGGCTTCAGATATTGAGACTGCGGCCGCCGTCCACGGCCAACACCTGGCCCGTGACATAGTGCGCATCCAGACCCAGAAAACAGACACTGGAGGCAATGTCCTCGGCCTGCCCCGTGCGCGCCATGGGAATCCGCGCCAGTACCTGCGCCTGTTCGGCCTCGCTGCTGCCGCCCTCAGGCCACAGGATGGCACCCGGCGCCACGCCGTTCACCCGAATGTCCGGCGCCAGCTCCAGCGCCAGGCTCTTGGTCATCATTTCCAGTGCCGCCTTGGCCATGCTGTAGACCGGATAGGCCGGCATGGGACATCGCGCATGGATATCCAAAAGATTCACAATGGCGCCGCCTCGGAGCAGCGGCAACAGCGCCTGACTCAGGAAGAACGCGCCGCGAACATTGCTGCCCATGAGATCCTTCCAGGCTTCCCCGGTGACCGTGCCCAGCGGCGTGGCATAAAAACGCGAGGCATTATTGACCAGCAGCCTCAGGCTCAAATCCCGGGCCAGCAAATCCGCCGCCATGGCTTCCGCCGCACCCGGCGCGGCCAGATCGGCCTGCAGCACCTGCACGCTGCCAGCGCGCTGGGCCAGCAACTCCGAGGCCAGCGCATCAGCCTCGGCGCGGCTGCCGTGGCAGTGTATGAAAACGTTCAGACCCCGCCGGTGCAGCGAACGCACGATAGCCGCGCCAAGACGCCGTGCGCCACCGGTTACCAGGCACCAGCCGGTGGACTTTGCCCCATCGCTCATCGACACTGTCTCCATGCACGCTTCTGATCCGCGCCTCATCCTGCCCGAACCACCCGCTGCCCTCAAGGCACTGAGCCATGAACTGCGCGAGCGCCTGCTCATACGTCAGCAGCAACAGGGATTTCTCAGCTTTGCCCAGTTCATGGAGGCCGCGCTCTACGAACCGGGACTGGGCTACTACAGCGCCGGGCTGCCCAAGTTCGGCGCCCAGGGCGATTTTGTTACGGCCCCGGAGCTGGGCCGGCTGTTCGCCAGCTGCCTGGCCCAGCAAACCCAGGCCGTGAGCCGCCAGCTCACGGGACCCTGGGACGTGCTGGAGCTGGGTGCGGGCAGCGGCCAGCTGGCCGCCGACTTTCTCAACGCCTGCATACCGGAGCACGCGCCACAGCGCTATCGCATCCTTGAGCGCAGCGCTGACCTGCGCGCCGAACAGCAGCGCCGGATCGCGCGCTGTGTGCCGGACTGGCAGGACCGGGTTGAATGGCTGGACGCGCCCCCGGCGCAGGACTGGCAGGGCGTACTGCTGGCCAACGAGGTGCTCGACGCGCTGGCCGTGGAAGCCTTTGCCGTTCGCCCTGACGGGCTCATGCAACGGGGCGTGCACATCACCGCCGACGCTCTGAGCTGGACCGAGCGCCCGGCACCAGAGGCCCTGCAGGAAGCGCTTGCACAGCGCCAGAAACGGCTGCCCGCGCCGCTCGCCGTTGGCTATGAATCGGAGCTTTGCCTCAACCTCAGCCCGTGGCTGGCCAGCGTGACCGACACCTTGCAGCACGGCATGGCGCTGTTTATCGATTACGGCTACCCGCGCGCGAGCTACTACCATCCACAACGCAGCGCAGGCACGCTGGTGGCCCATTACCAGCACCGGGCTCACTTTGACCCCTTCTTCTGGCCGGGCTTGCAGGATCTGACGGCCTTTGTGGACTTTACCGCGCTGGCCGAGGCCGCCGACGACACGGGGCTTGAAGTCGCCGGCTACTGCAGTCAAGCCTGGTTCCTCATGGCCTGCGGCATTGACCAACGACTGCAGGAGCAGGCAGCGGACACACCCATGGCGCAGCGCGCGCTGGCCCACGAATTGCGCGAACTGACCTTGCCGGAAGCCATGGGCGAAAAGTTTCAGCTCATGGCCCTCAGCCGGGGGCTGGAAGAACCGCTGCCCGGCTTTGAATTGCAGGATTTGCGGGGCGAGCTATGAGTCGCAGCCTGCGCTTCCAGCGCAGCTGGATAGCCATTGGCATGGCGCTCACGAGTGCGGTGGTGGCGCTATCGCTCATCGCCGTGGGCCAGGCGGTGCCGGTAGCCGGCGGCGACAAGGTCAGTCATCTTCTGGCTTACGGCGCGCTCACCTTCTGGTGGGGCATGGTCTATCCGCAGCAACGCTGGCGCTGGGCTGCCGTGCTTATGCTACTGGGTGTGGTGCTGGAACTGGCGCAAGCACTAACGCCCTATCGCACGCTGGACTACCAGGACATGCTGGCCAATGGCACCGGCATCGCCCTCGGTCTACTGCTGCTGGCAACGCCCCTAAGCGGCCTACTGGCCCGCTGCGACCAACTGCTCAGCGATCGCTTCGCGCCGCGCCAGCCGTAAGGCCTGGCCCAGCGCAGGACCCTGTATGCCCTGAGCCTGCAGCGCCCGTGCGCTGACGCCCGCAGCCGCTTCCCGGGCCGCAAGCAGCAGCGAGGCGGGTGCGTAGGGCGCATCCTCCGCCAGCTCACCCCGCGCCCGTGCGATCGCTTCACAGGCCAGGAGAAACGCGTCCAACTGCGGCTGGCGAAAGGCATCCAGCGCTTCCAGCAATTGCATGACCGCTTCCGCATCACCATGTGGGAGCGCCTGACACGCCGCTTCCTGCGCGCACAGTTGCAGCGCCAGACGACGCTGCTCATTGGACACGCGAAAACGATCACAGACGGCCTCAAGCAACGGCAAGCCGGCCTGCTCATGCCCCCGATGATCAGGGCGCTGTGCCAGCGGCGTCGACGCCTTGCCCAGGGCATGCAGCAGCACCGCCAGCGTGACCGATTCACTGGCACCCAGACGCGTACATTGGCTGAGCGCACGCAGCACCTGCGCACCGGCGTCATCATCGCGACATTGCCGACTGCTATCGGCAACCCCAAACAGGGCATCCAGTTCGGGCAGCACTGCCCGTAAACCGTGGCAGGCGCGCAATGTGCTGACGAAACAGGCCGGATCGGCGCTGCCCATGGCCTTGCGCAATTCCGTCCAGGCCCGCTCCGGCACCAGCGTATGCAGCTCACCGGAATCGGACAACTGCTGCATCAGCGCCAGCGTGTCCTCGTGCACACGAAAACCCAGCGGCGCGAAACGGGCCGCAAAGCGGGCCACGCGTAGCACCCGCAACGGATCCTCGGCAAAAGCAGGCGACACATGCCGGAGCAACCGGGCGTCCAGATCAGCGCGGCCACCGTAGGGGTCAATCAACCGATCATCCGGATCGCGCGCCATGGCATTAATGGTCAGATCCCGGCGCAGCAGGTCCTGCTCAATCGTGATTTCAGGATCAAAGGCCACTTCAAAGCCGTGATAACCGCTACCGGCCTTGCGCTCGGTCCGAGCCAGCGCATACTCCTCCCCCGTATCGGGGTGAAGAAACACCGGGAAGGAGGCGCCCACCTGCCGGTAGCCTTGCGCTTTGAGGGCTTCCGGCGTGCTGCCGGTTATCACCCAGTCACGCTCGGTCACGGGCAAGCCCAGCAGTGCATCACGCACCGCGCCACCCACCAGGTAGGTGACCGCTGTCATCAGGCGCTCCGGCTGCGCCGCGATTCGTTCAAGCGTTGCTGTCGTGGCGACGGGCACAGATAGTCCGGCACCACGCTCTCGATACTGCGTGGCTCAATGCCCAATTGAGGCAGCATGTTGTTACTGGTGACGTTATCGCGCTGCAGGGAGCGGTAGTTGTCGGTAGAAAAGGGTTTGCCCGGAACGAAATCCATGATTCTGCCCTGCAAGCGGGCTACCGCATCGGGCAGACCCGGCACCCACCGGGACAGGCCCAGGGTGGCGGCGGTCCAGCGCACCAGTTCCCCCAGGGTGTAAACCGTGGGACCACCCAGTTCCCAGGTGGCGCCAATCGCATCTTCACGCTCCAGCCCCTGCACCATGGCGGAGGCCACATCGCCGACCCAGACCGGCTGCAGGCGACTCTCGGCACAGGCCAGGGGTAGCGCAGGCGCCAGGCGCAAGAGCGTCGCAAAGCGATTGAAGAAGCCGTCGCCGGGTCCAAAAATGACCGACGGACGCAGTAGCGTCACGTCCAGACCACTGGCTTTCAGTAGCGCTTCCGCCTCACCTTTGCTTTGCAGATAAAAACTCTCCCCCTGGCCGGCGTTGATGGCGCTCACATGCAGCACGCGCGACACACCCGCTGCCTGACAGGCCTCGATCACTGCGGCCACCAGTTCCACATGTACGCGCCGGAAACCGGCGCCATCAAAACCGGATTCATTCAGGATACCGGCCATGCTGACCACCACGTCAGCACCGGAAAAATGGCGCGCCAAGGCGTCTTTATCGTAAACATTGGTTTGCTGCAGGCGCACGCCGGGGATCAGCTGCAGGTCTTCGAGACCCGCCTTGTGCCGCGTGAGCAAGAGATTTTCATGACCCGCCTCGCCAAAGGCCTGGGCCACATGCCGACCGAGAAAGCCGGTGCCGCCAACGGTAATGATGCGCATGGTTCTATGGGGTGTCAGCCGGTGCCGCGCTGGGCCCAGTCCGACACACAACCTCCGTGGTCTCTATCTGTTGCATGGTAACCGAATCCATGGCCGGCATACGGCTACTGACTCGCGTTACGGGATTTTGCAGGCGCCAGTCGTACAAAGTCGTGAAGGCCAATACGCGCGGAATGTAGTCCCGCGTCTCATGATAGGACAGGGTCTCTGCCCAACTGGCGGCGTCCGGCTGCGGGCGCGTGGTCAACCATCGCTCCAGCACCCTCGGCCCGGCGTTGTAGGCCGCCGCTACGGCGACCGGATTGTTCTTGTTGGCATCCATCAGTTCGCGCAGATAGCGAGCCCCGAAACGAATGCTGGTGGCCGGATCATAAAGGGCTGCAGGGCCGCCATAGGACAAGCCATGGCGGGCGGCCAGGGCGCGCGCCGTGGCCGGTGTCACCTGCATGAGGCCGCGCGCGTTGGCAGAGGACCGCGCACGCGGATTCAGCGCACTTTCCGAACGCATAAGACCCAGTAAAAAAGCCGGCTCCAGATTATTATCACTGGCCGCGGTCATGATCTCGGTTTCATAGACCACGGGAAAACGCCAGTCGTAAAACTGCAGCTCACCGCTATCACCCAGGGCGTAAACCACACGATCATGCCAGCCCTCTCGCCGGGCCAAACCGGCGGCCACCTTGAGCTGGGCCACGGGCAGGTCCCGGGTGGCAGCAAACCACTCGCTGCGGCCCCAGTCATCGAGACCGGCCCGCTCCAGCTCCAGGGCGCGCGCGAAGCGCTCGGACCGCGCCAGCGCATCGATTTCGTCCGCCTGCACGGGCGGCACCAGGGGGCAGATCGAATAGGGCAACTCCAGCGCATCAGCGGCCAGAAAACCATAGTAGTTGGCCTTGTCAGCGAGCGCTGTCAGTGTGGCCTGCGCTGCTGCCTGATGCCCCTCCTGCGCCTGGGCCCATGCCCGCCAGTAGCGCCAGCGGTCCTTATCAGCGCTATCCGCAGACAGCCCCGCAAGCGCCTGCTCCAAACCGGCCCAGTCCTGCTCAGCCAGCGCCACGCGGGCCCACCATTCATGCAGCTGGTCATCCCGATAAGCGGCTGGCACCTGTTGAATCAACGCCGGTGCTGCAGGCTCCAGGGCGACGGCTGCCATCAGTGCCACTTCGCGCATGGTTTCCTCGCGCAGCGGCGACAGCCAGTTGAAATGCGCTTCCAGCGGCGCATACAGAGACAGCGCGCGCTCTCCATCCCGGCGCGCCAGCCGCTGCAGGGACACCGCAGCGATCATGGAGGTCAAGGCATCCACGCGCCAGTTGAGTGCCCGATCGAGACGCGCATAGCCACTGGTGGCAAGTCGCTGCCAGCGTTCCAGCCAAACCTGTTCGGCGGCGGGCACGAAGCGGGCCAAATAGCGCGTGAGATCTACATTACCGGCTTCCATGGCCAGTCGAATGCGCTGCCAGGCCTGGTCCCGGTCAATGGCACCCTGCGACTGCAGCCAGGCAAACAGGGGATCACAGGCCTTGGGCTGGCTTTTCCCCACGAGCCACAGAGACTTTGCCGCGGCCAGTACGGACTCAGTCTCACCGCCGGCCAGCCGGGCCCGCGCCGTGTAACAACGCAGTTCCGTGTTGTTGCTGTCTGCGGCACCGTACTGCAGCAGCGGCTCCCAGCGCCGCTGTTGACCCAGTGTTTTCAGCCAGGCCGCGCGCAAACCCGGCGTAAACGCCCAGTTCTCATAGGCCTGGAGAAAGGTCGCCATCTCCTCCGGGGCCGCAGAGGCCCGACGGTACCGCAGGTCTTCGTATTGCCAGTAAGGAAACAGGGAGTAGTCACGCAGCTGGGGACCCAGCGCATTAAAGCGATCCCGCGATCCGGATCGGGCCGAGGCCCAGGCTTCCTGGAACAGGGGGCGCAGTTGTTCGTCCGGCCCAGCCAGTGCGGACCCAGCGGGTTGCAACACGGTGAACAGCAGGCACAGACCGGCGCCCGCCATGGTTTGCAGCTTCAAGAAACGCCCGCATGTCCCCCGCCATTTCATAGGATCACGATAGGCAAAGCTGCCGACAGCGGCAAGGCCTGTGGCAGAATTCAAGCGCGACGGCATGGACGGGTGGATGACAAATGATCGAATTCCTCTTGATAGGACTGGCGGCAGGTTTTGCGGCCGGCTTCCTCGGCATCGGCGGCGGACTGATTATCGTGCCGGGCCTGATCTGGCTGTTCAGCCGCGACAGCGCCACAGCCAGCCAGGCCAGTCACCTCGCGGTCGCCACCTCCATGGCGACCATGCTGGCCACATCCTTAAGCTCCATCGTCGCGCACCATCGCCGCGGGGCCGTGCGCTGGGACCTGTTCAGACAATTGGCACCGGGTCTGGGGCTGGGCGCCGCGCTGGGTGCCGCCCTGGCAGATCAACTTTCCTCGCCCCAACTGACCAGGGTCTTTGCGCTGTTTGCTCTACTGGCTGGGCTCCAGTTGGTTCTGGGCCGCAGCAGCGAGCGGCAGCGCCCCTGGCCCGGCCCGGCCCGTACCGGAATGGTCGGTGGCGTTATTGGCGCTATCTCCAGTCTGGTCGGCATTGGTGGCGGCAGCATGACCGGGCCCTGGTGCATGTGGCATGGACTGCGGGCGCAGCATGCGGTGGCAACGGCAGCCGCCTGCGGATACCCCATCGCACTGGTGGCCACGGCCAGCTATCTGTGGCTGGGCCCGGGAGCGGCAATGGATGGTGGTGCGGTGCTGGGCTATGTACATTTGCCGGCGCTGGCGGGTATCGCCGTGGCTGGCGTGGCGGCAGCGCCGCTGGGGGCCTGGGCGGTGCACAAAACACCGCCGCAGCGGGTGCGGCAGGTGTTTGGCGGCCTGTTGTTACTGGTGGGCGCGCGGCTACTGCTGGCCGGCGCCTGACGCGTGCGCTGCTGGCGCTTATTCGGCGATGGCTTCCGGCACGGCGGCGGCAGCGGCCATACGCGCCTGCTCATCAGCCACCAGCGCGTCCACGATCGCCAGCATGGTATCGAAGCTGTTGACGGCACCACCGGCTGATACGCGATAGCGGTCATTAACCAGCATGCTCGGCGTACCGGAGATACCGGCTTCGCGCACGACCTTTTGTTCGTTCTTCATGCGCATGTCCACGGCGAAGGACTTGGAGGTCGCGAGGAACTTGTCCGGCGCCACCCCATAGTTGGCGTAAAAATCGGCGATCTGTTCCATGCTGCGCATCTGCCGGCGCTCTTTCCACAGGGTGTCCATCATGGCCACATGCGCTTCTTCGGCCACACCCAGCATGCTGGCGGTCACGTAAGCACGCGCGTAAAGGCTCCAGATGGAGCGCCCAAATTCCACCGGAATTCGGGTCAGCTCGACATTCTCGGGCTTGCGAGTTTTCCAGGCCTGCACATAGGGCTCAAAGGTCGCGCAATGGTTGCAGAGATAGGAAAATACCTCGGTGACACGCACGCCATCCACCGGTGTCACCTCCGGGCCTGCGATCTTGTGATAGTGAACACCTTCCTGATAGGCGCCGATCTGCCCCTGGGCAAAACCCAATAGCGGTGTCCCCAGCAGCGCCAGGGCGAGCATCATTTTCTTCATAAGATTCTCCTGAAAAGCAAGCAGTCCGACCGCGAACGGCGCGCAGGGTTCACTGCGCGCGGTACAGGCCTTGCAGATAGCTGGATACGGCGTTGATGTCTTCATCCGTTAGCCGGCGGGCTACCCCCACCATAACGGCGCTGGCTGCATCGTCCTCGCCCCAGTTGTCGCCGGCGCGGTACTTGGTGAGCATGCTGGCGGTGTAGGTAGCGTGCTGCCCTGCGACCCAGGGGTAGCCGGCCAGCGGATTGCCCTCTCCGGCCGGACCGTGGCAGGCCATGCAGGCTGGAATGCCTTCTTTCGCATCACCTGCGCGGTAGAGCCTTTCACCACGAGCCACCAGCGCCTCGTCAGCCGCTCCTGGGCTGATGGTCTGACCCGCAAAGTAGGCCGACAGGTCCGCAATATCTTCATCGGTCAGGTTCGCCACAATGCCCATCATCTCCGGCACCGGGCGCTGACCATCACGAATCAGCGTAATGTGGCGGTTCAAATAGGCCTCGTGCTGACCTGCGATTTTGGGCCACATGGCCACGGCACTGTTACCGTCAGCGCCATGACAGGCCGCACAGGTTGCTGATTTTTGTTCGCCGGCAGCGGCGTCGCCCTGGGCATACACGGTGGGAGCCAGGAACAGGCAAAGGCCTGCAAAGGCGCCAATTAAAGCTTTCATTATGGTGTCTCCGGGCCCCGGCAGGGCGCTTGGTGCTGTAAACAATCGGTGTAACGGTGCGCTATTATCCCGATTTCGACCCCGGCAATCCAGCCATAGACGCCTTTAGGGACGATCTCAATGAATGACAGCGCCGCAGCTGCGAAAAGCAACCCCAACCCTTTCCGTCAGGCCGAGTATCTGTTGGCGGCCCATCACCTGCGCCAACTGCCCTTTGATGCAGGCTTCGAAGTGGCGATTGCCGGCCGCTCCAACGCCGGAAAGTCCAGCGCCATCAATGTTTTGACTGGACAAAAATCTCTGGCCCGAACCAGTAAGACACCGGGTCGCACGCAGCAAATCGTGATTTTTCAACTGGACGAACAGCGCCGGATCGCGGACCTGCCCGGCTATGGCTACGCAAAAGTGCCACTGGAGCTGAAAGCGCACTGGCAAGGCGTGATGCAACAGTACTTCGAGACGCGCGAGTGCCTCAAGGGTGTGGTGCTGGTCATGGACATCCGCCATCCCATGAAGCCCTATGACCAGCAAATGATGGACTGGTGCGTGGCTGCCGGCCTGCCCTGCCATATTCTCATGACCAAGGCCGACAAGCTTAAACGCGGCCCAGCCCAGGCGGCGCTGCTCAAACTGCGCAAAAGCCTTCCCGCCGGTGCCAGTGCCCAGGTTTTCTCCTCGCTCAAGCGCCAGGGGCTCGAGCAGTGGCTGGAAGTGATGAAGCGCTGGTATGCGTACGACTGACAGCACACGGGGCCTGCTTTACACTGACTCCAGACCTGCTTCAGAGTAATTTCTGTCATGAGCTATCCCAGTACCCGCCTGCGGCGCATGCGCGCCGACGACTTTTCCCGCCGCCTGATGCGGGAAACCAAGCTCTGCGCTGACGATCTGATCTGGCCCGTGTTCGTACTGGACGGACAGGACCGGTCAGAGCCCGTGCCGTCCATGCCCGGCGTGGAGCGTTTGAGCATCGATCGCCTGCTACCCCAGGCGGAGCAGTGTCAGGAACTCGGCATCCCGGCTCTGGCCCTGTTTCCGGTAACACCCACGGAGGCAAAAAGTGAGGATGCGGCCGAGGCCTGGAATGCGGACGGCCTGGCGCAGCGTGCCGTGCGTGCACTGAAAGCCCGGTTTCCAGAACTGGGCGTGATCACCGACGTGGCCCTGGATCCCTTTACCAGCCACGGTCAGGACGGCTTACTCGATGACCGGGGCTATGTGACCAACGACCGCACGGTGGCAGCACTGGTGCGCCAGGCCCTGTCCCACGCGGAAGCCGGCGCGGACGTGGTGGCTCCCTCCGACATGATGGACGGCCGCATCGGCGCCATCCGGGACGCGCTGGAGGACGCGGGCGCGGTTAATACGCGTATTCTCGCCTACTCGGCCAAGTATGCCTCGAGCTTCTACGGCCCTTTTCGGGACGCGGTAGGCTCGGCGGGCAATCTGGCTGGCGGCAATAAGTACAGCTATCAGATGGACCCCGCGAATACAGATGAAGCGATCCACGAGGTGGCGCTGGACCTGGAAGAAGGTGCGGACATGGTGATGGTGAAACCGGGCATGCCCTACCTCGATATTGTCAGCCGGGTGAAAGCTGAGTTTGGTGTGCCAACGCTGGCCTATCAAGTCTCCGGCGAGTACGCCATGCTGTGCGCGGCTGGTGCTCAGGGCTGGCTGGACGAGGAGGCGGTCATGCTGGAATCGCTGCTGGCCTTCAAACGCGCTGGCGCGGATGCGATCTTGAGCTACTTCGCTCCGCGCGCGGCGCGCTGGCTGCGCGAGCACGGATGAGCGCCGATTCGCTGCGCCTGGCGGTCTTCGGACAGCCCATCGCCCATTCCCTATCACCCCTGATTCATGCCCTGTTTGGTGCGCAAACGGGGCTGGACGTTGATTACCGGGCCCATGAGACCGGGCCGGGCACCCTACGCGCGGCGCTGGCGCATTTTCACCAGGAAGGCGGTACAGGCTGCAACGTTACCCTGCCGCTGAAGGCGGAGGCGGCCCAGCTGGCACAGACGATTAGCGAACGGGTACAGCTGGCCGGTGCTGCCAACACGCTGCTCTGGCAGGACGGTGGCTGGCACGCGGATAACACGGACGGACTGGGACTGGTCGCTGATTTGCAACGCCTGGGACTGAACCCGGCCGGCCAGCGGATCGCCTTGATCGGAGCGGGCGGTGCGGCGGCCGGCGTGCTGGGTGCGCTGCTGGCCACCGGACCTGCAGAACTCACCATTTTCAATCGCACGCTGGCCAGCGCCGAGGCGCTGCTGAAGCGCCATGGCGCCCCTGCCGCACTCAGGGCCGCCGCCCTGCAGCATTTACCCACCGTTGATGGCATTGATCTGCTGATCAACGCCACCTCGCACGGGCACCGCGGGGACCTGCCCCCACTACCTGAGCAGCTGAGCGCTGATAGCGCGGTCTACGATCTCAATTACGGGTCCGCGGCCACAGGACTGTTGTCCTGGTGCGAGCAGCATGCCGTGCCTGCCCATGATGGCCTGGGCATGTTGGTGGCTCAGGCAGCGGAGAGCTTTTATCGCTGGACCGGCGTGCGACCCGAATTCCAGCCGGTGCTGGAGCGGCTGCAGGCGCAAAGGGCCGACTAGTCAGGGCCTTCGCGGATCCCGGGTCAGCTCGCCTTCCGCATCCAGTTCCGGATAGGGCAAACCCCGTTCACGACAGTAACGGGCAACCACCGGATGCAGCCACTCAAAACGCATGCGCGCGTGGCGCTCCGGGTCCAGACGGCTGTGCGTGTAGGCGCCAGCCGCCCGCCGCTGAGCCAGCGCTTCATAGAGCACCACGGCGGTCGCAACGGAAACATTCAGGGACTGGCTCATACCCATCATGGGCACCACGATTTCCTCATCCGCCCAACGCAAACCTTCATCACTCACGCCAAAGGCCTCGGTGCCAATCAACAGGGCCGTCGGGCGGGTGTAGTCCACCTCGCGATAATCGCAGGCCGTGTCGGAAAGATGTGCGGCTACCACGCGAAAACCCTGGGCACGCAAGGTGTCGCAGGCGCTGCGCGTGGATTCGTGGGTGACCAGTTCTACCCACTTTTCCGCGCCCTGGGAGGTATGCCAGTGACGTCGCGGATTGTCCTCGCCGGGCACCACGTGCAGTTCCGTGATACCCACCGCATCACAGGTGCGCACCACGGCAGACAGATTGCGTGGCTTGTGCAGGTTCTCGGCCAGTACGGTCAAATCTGGCTGGCGCCGGTCCAGGACCTGATCCAGCCGCTGACGACGCTCCGGCGTCACGCCGTATCCACTGCAGCCGGTGCCAGCGCCTGACGGACCGTGGCTGGCAACGTGCAGACGGCCTGCAGTAGCAGCAGCGCCGGCAGGGCAAGCACCAGGGATTTGAGCAGGAACACGGCGGGCAGCCCCCCCGCTTGTCGCGAGCCTTCCAGCAGGCGCCAGGAAGCGGCCACATAGTCCCAGCCGATCCAGAGCATGAAGCCGCAGACCGGCAGCAGAAACAGCAGCGTGCCCAGCGCGTTGATACGGGCCTGATGGCGGGCGGACCGGTCACGATAGAGAATGTCGACCCGCACATGGCCGTCGTCCTGCCAGCACCAGGCCGCGCCGAGCATAAATACCGCCGCGTGCAGATAGCTCACGGACTCCTGCAGCCAGATCCACCCCAGATTAAAGCCGTAGCGCAGAATCACGATGGTAAAGGTAACCAGCACCATGGCCAGTATGAGCCAGGAAGCCCCCTGCCCCACCCGTCGCACCAGCGCTTCTGCCCAGTGCCCCAGAGAGGCTACCACTCCTTGATCTTCCAGTAGACCGGTTTCACGGGGTAGGCGGCGCGGTCACGTTCCGACAGCTCCAGTTGGCCATCGCCATCATCATCCATGTAGTAATAGGGCAGACCTTTTTTCGGCACCACGCGCACCATGTAAACACGGCCTTCAAGGCTGTATTCCTCGATAATGTTGTCCTCATCATCGCGGCGGATTTCCACCGTCGGCTCAAGCCGGGAGCGCTCATCTTCCACCTTCGGCGGAATCGGCACATCAGGCTCACCCTTGGCGCTGCGGGCGTCTGCGTCTATGGGGGGAATGGGCGGTGGCGCGGCCGGATCTTTTTGCTGCGCCGTAGCGGGCACGGTCGCCATCAGCAGACCAAGAATCAGGTATTTGGGCATGGTCAGGTTCCGCCTCATTGCAAACGCAGGACATTCCGGGCTCAAAGGGGCGACCAGCACACGGGCCGCTGTCCCCGAAGGCCATGTTTCAGTATTCTCAGCATAACAGACCCGCCACCAATTTCCCGTTGCCCACATGACCGACAAGACGCAAACCCTGACGCTGGTAGATGGCTCCTCCTACCTCTACCGCGCCTTCCATGCCCTGCCCAATCTGACCAATTCTGCCGGCGAGCCGACCGGCGCCCTGCTGGGGGTCGCCAACATGCTGCGGCGTCTTATGAAGGAAGCGGGCGATGGCTTGATCGGCGTGGTCTTCGACGCCAAGGGGCCGACCTTTCGCAATGAGCTGTTCGCCGAGTACAAGGCCAACCGCCCGCCCATGCCGGCAGAGCTGCGCAGCCAGGTCGACGCCATCTTTGAGCTGGTCGGGCTTATGGGGCTGCCCCTGATTCAGGTCGCCGGTGTGGAGGCCGATGATGTGATCGGCACCCTGGCACGTCAGGCTGAAGCGGCTGGCATGGACTGCCTGATTTCCACCGGCGACAAGGACATGGCACAGCTGGTCTCGCCCCGCATACGCTGCATGAACACCATGACCGATACGCTCATGGATGAAGCCTATGTGCAAAAGAAATTTGGCGTACGGCCTGATCAGATCATCGATTATCTGGCCCTGACCGGCGACAAGGCTGACAATATTCCCGGCGTGGAGAAATGCGGCCCGAAGACCGCGGCCAAATGGCTCGCCGCCTATGGGGATCTGGATGGCGTCATGGCCCATGCGGACGAGGTGGGCGGCAAGATCGGTGGCTATCTGCGCGAAGCACTGCCCCAGCTCCCCCTCTCACGGGACCTGGCCACGATCCGGGATGCACTGGAGTTGGAGGTAGCGCCGGCAGAACTAACCGTCACCCCCGGCGATGAAGCGGCCCTGCGCGCTTTTCTTGAACGCTATGAGTTCAGCAGCTGGCTGCAGGAACTGGGGACGCCCGAACAGGCGCCGGCGCCAGTTGACTATGAGGTCATCCTGACCCAGGAACAGCTCGATAGGTGGCTGGTAGCACTGGCAGCGGCGGAGCTGATTGCCGTGGATACGGAGACCACGGCACTGGACCCCATGCAAGCCGAGCTGGTGGGTTTGAGCTTTGCCCTGGAGGCAGGCCGGGCTGCCTACCTGCCGCTGGCGCATGATTATCCAGGCGCCCCGCCTCAGCTGGCGCGCGATACGGTACTTGAGCAGCTGCGGCCGCTGCTGGAAGATCCGCAGCAAGCGCTGGTCGGTCAGCACTTCAAATATGACATGAATGTCCTGTCCCGCTACGGCATCCACTGTCAGGGCGTGCGCTATGACACCATGCTGGAATCCTATGTCTTCAATGCCACCGGCACGCGCCACGATATGGATTCCCTGGCGCTGAAATATCTCGGCCGCCAGACCGTGCACTATGAAGACATCGCCGGCAAAGGCGCGAAGCAAATCCCCTTTAACCAGATTGATCTTGCGGAGGCAGCACCCTACGCGGCGGAGGATGCGGACATCACGCTGCAACTGCATGAACGCCTGTGGCCCGAGTTGTCCACGGACCCGGCGCTGCGCCGGGTCTTCGAAGAACTTGAGATGCCGCTGGTACCGGTGCTGGCGCGCATGGAACAGAAGGGTGTGTTGATTGACGGTGACATTTTGCAGCGTCAGAGCCAGGAACTGGCGGCAGAAATTCATGCGCTGCAGGAACAGGCCTACGCTGTGGCCGGACAGCCCTTCAATCTGGGCTCACCGAAACAGCTGCAGCAGATTCTGTTTGAACAGCTGGAGCTGCCCGTAATTCGCAAAACACCGAAAGGGCAGCCATCAACCGCAGAAGACGTACTGCAGGAACTGTCCGGCGATTACGAGCTGCCCCGATTGATTCTGGATTACCGCTCCCTGTCGAAGCTTAAAAGCACCTACACGGACAAGCTGCCAGCGGAAATCAATCCCCATACAGGGCGGGTGCACACTTCTTACCATCAGGCAGTCACTGCCACCGGCCGCCTGTCCTCCAGCGGCCCGAACCTGCAGAACATTCCCATTCGCACCGCCCAGGGACGGCGCATCCGCAAAGCCTTCGTCGCGCCACCCGGCATGGTAGTGCTGGCGGCGGACTACTCGCAGATTGAGCTGCGCATCATGGCGCACATCTCCGGTGATGAAGGACTGCTGCGGGCGTTCCGGGACGATATCGATGTGCATCGGGCCACCGCCGGCGAGGTTTTCGCCACCGCCTATGAAGACGTGGCCGACGCGCAGCGGCGCGCCGCCAAGGCCATTAACTTTGGCCTCATGTACGGCATGTCCGCCTTCGGCCTGGCGCGTCAACTGGACGTCAGCCGCGGCGAAGCGCAGGAGTACATGGATACCTACTTCGCGCGCTATCCCGGTGTGCATGACTTTATGGAGCGGACGCGCGAGCAGGCCCGGGAACAGGGCTATGTGGAGACCCTGTTTGGGCGCCGTCTCTACTTGCCCGATATCAAGGCCAGCAATATGCAGCGCCGGCAGGCAGCGGAGCGGGCCGCCATCAATGCCCCCATGCAGGGCACGGCCGCAGATATCATCAAACGCGCCATGATCAGCGTAGACCGATGGTTACACGAGCAGCATGCGGATACGCATCTGACCATGCAGGTGCATGATGAACTGGTGCTGGATGTGCCGGCGGAGAAGCTCGACCTCATCAAGGCGGGCGTGTGCGAGCGCATGAGCCAGGCGGCGGAACTGGATGTACCGCTACTGGTGGAAGCAGGCCACGGACCCGATTGGGACGCAGCGCACTAGGCGGCTAGGCAAGAGCCAGCCAGTTTTTCGGCTGCAGAAAATAATCGGTCAATTCGGCTTCTGGCGAATTAGGTTCAGGCTGCCAGTTATAGCGCCAATGCACCTGTGGCGGCAGCGACATTAAGATCGATTCTGTGCGCCCGCCGGACTGCAGACCAAACAGCGTGCCGCGATCGTAAACCAGATTAAACTCCACGTAGCGGCCGCGACGATAAAGTTGAAAATCACGCTGCGCCTCGGTCCAGGCCGTGGTTTTGCGGCGCTCCACAATGGGCAGGTAAGCGTCGAGAAACCCATTGCCGACTGCCTTCATAAAGCCAAAGCTGCGCTCAAAACCCCATTCATTCAGATCGTCGAAGAACAGGCCACCCACGCCACGCGCCTCCTGCCGGTGGCGGTTATAGAAATAGTCATCGCACCATTCCTTGTAGCGGGGATACACAGCCTCGCCGTAGGGCCAGCAAATATCGGACGCTACCTGATGCCAGTGCACCACATCTTCCGTCACCGGGTAGTAGGGCGTCAGATCAAAACCGCCGCCGAACCACCAGACCGTTTCGGCGCCGGGGGCAGCGGCCTCAAAATAGCGAACGTTGGCGTGGGCCGTGGGCACGTGCGGATTCATGGGATGCATGACCAGGGACACACCCAGCGCCTGAAAGGCACGGCCCGCCAATTCCGGCCGCGCTTTGGTGGCCGCCGGTGGCAACTGATCGCCGTGCACATGGGAGAAATTAACACCGCCCTGCTCCAGCAGCGCACCACCGCTGAGCACGCGGGTACGGCCACCACCGCCACCGGCACGGGACCAGGCATCTTCGACGAAGCGAGCCTCGCCGTCGGCTGCCTCCAGGGCGAGGCAGATACGCTCCTGCAAGTCCAGCAGATAGCTGCGAACCTGCTCCATGGGCGGCTTATTGGCGGGCGTATCACTCATGCGCCACGCAATACCTTACCGCTGGCAAGATCGCGGATTTCACTGACCGACTCCCGGGCACCCAGGGCACCGGCCACCGTGCCCTCAATGTAATGACCGAAGTAATCCTCCACGGTACCGGCTGCCTGGGCCGGCGGCGCGGAATGGGGATTGGCGCTGGTGGACACCAGCGGACCGCCAAAAGCATCCGCCAATTGCCGGGCCACCGGGTGGGCCGTGACCCGAATGGCAACGGTCGCGTGCTCACCGGCAATCCAGTCCGGCGTGCGCGGCCCGCGCGGGAACAGCCAGGTCACCGGCCCGGGCCAGGTGGCCTCGGCAGCGGCGGTATCAACCGGTGCAACGAAACCATCAAACTGGCACAGGCTGCTGGCGATGAGAATCAGGCCCATGCTGGCCGGACGCTGTTTGAGGGAGAGAATGCGCTGCACCGCCTGCTCATTGCTGGGGTCACAGCCGAGGCCGAAGACCGCCTCCGTGGGATAGGCGACAACGCCGCCGGCGTGCATGTGCGCCGCCGCTTCCTGCGGCGTCAGCAGCGAGTGTTTCATGGCCTAGCCTCCGGCGGCTGCCGCAGAGGCTTTGGCAGTCGCCTTTTTCTTGCTGGTCTTCTTCTTACTGGTCTTTTTCTTGCTGGCAGCGCGCTTGCGCGTGGCCTTTTTCTTGGCGGTCTTCTTGCGCCCGCGCTTTTTCTTCTCCGGGGCCGCGGCCAACAGCGCTTCACATTCTTCCTGACCGTAGCTCAGCGGATCACGGTCTTTGGGAATGCGGGCGTTCTTATTGCCGTCGGTGATAAACGGACCCCAGCGACCTTTGAGAATCTGGATATCCGTGCCTTCGAACTCGCGGATGATTTTATCCAGATCCGCCTGAATTTTGGCCGCGATCAACTCCTTGGCCTGGTCCAGCGTTACCTCATGCGGATCAATGTCCTTGAGCGATACAAACTTGCTGCCATAGCGGATGTAGGGCCCGAAGCGGCCGATGCCGGCGGCAATCGTCTCGCCCTCATCCGTTTCACCCAGCGCGCGTGGCAGCTTGAACAGTTCCAGTGCCTCATCAAGCTCAATGGTCTCCAGACTCTGACCCGGTCGCAGGCCGGCGAAGACGGGTTTCTCCTCGTCATCGCGGGTACCAATCATGGCCATGGGTCCGTAACGGCCCAGGCGGACGGAAATCGGCCGGCCGGACTTGGGGTCCGTGCCCAGAACCCGCGTCTGACGGGCTTCATCACGGTCAACGGTTTCCGCTTTTTCTTCGACCAGGTTGATAAAAGGCGTCCAGAACTGCTCCAGCAGCGGCACCCAATCCCGTTCGCCGCGCGACACCTCATCCAACTCGTCTTCCAGCCGGGCCGTGAACTCATAGTCCACATAATCGGCGAAGTGGCGCTCCAAAAAGCGCTCCACCACGCGCCCCGTATCGGTAGGGATCAATCGACGCGCATCAACTTCTACGTAGTAGCGATTTTTCAGCGTCTGAATGATGCTCGCGTAGGTGGAAGGCCGGCCAATGCCATAATCCTCCAGCGCCTTCACCAGCGTCGCCTCAGAATAGCGCGGGGGCGGCTCCGTGAAATGCTGACCTGCACGCACATCCACCAGGGTCACCCGGTCGCCCTCTTTCAGGGGCGGCAGGCGCACTTCCTTATCCGCATCTTCCTTGCCCTGAGGCTGTGCTTCCTCGTAGGCGGCAAGAAACCCGGGGAAGGTCACCACGGAGCCATTGGCGCGGAAGGTGCCGGGGCCGCAATCGAACTCCACGGCCACCTGATCCAGCCGCGCCGGCACCATCTGCGACGCCACCGTGCGCCGCCAGATCAGCTCGTAGAGCCGTGCCTGATCATCGGCCAGATAGGCCCGCGCCCGAGCGGGAGTCAGGGCGGCGCTGGTGGGGCGAATGGCCTCGTGCGCCTCCTGGGCGTTTTTGGACTTGTTCTTGTAGTGGTTCGGTGCCTCCGGCAGATGGTCAGCTCCGAACTGCTGCTTGATCTGCGCGCGCAGATCGCTCAGCGCGTCGTTGGACAGGGTCACCGAATCGGTACGCATATAGGTGATCAGGCCCTGGTTCTCACCGTCTATTTCGACGCCTTCGTAAAGCTGTTGGGCCGCGCGCATGGTGCGCTGGGCCGAAAAGCCCAGCTTGCGCGACGCGTCCATCTGCAGCGTTGAGGTAATGAACGGCGGAGCCGGGCGCCGTTGGCGCTGGCTCTTTTTGACGCGATCCACGCGCAGTTTGCCCTGGGCATGCTCCAGCAGCGCCTCGCGCACAGCGCTGGCGCGGGCCTCATTATCGATATCGAACTTGCGGAATGTGTCCCCATCCAGCAGCGCGAGACGGCCGGTAAAAGCTTTGTCTTCCTTCTTCAGATCCGCCTCGATAGACCAGTATTCCTGCGGCTTGAAACGTTCACGCTCACGCTCACGCTCCACTACCAGGCGCAGGGCCGGGCTTTGTACGCGCCCCGCGGACAAGCCGGTCTTGATCTTGCGCCATAGCAGCGGCGACAGGTTGTAGCCCACCAGATAATCGAGTGCCCGTCGCGCCTGTTGCGCGTTAACGAGGTTCATGGACAGCTCGCGGGGACTGGCAACGGCCGCGCGGATGGCCTTGGGCGTAATCTCGGAGAACTCGACCCGGTAGTAGTGCTTACCGTCCACCAGCCCGTTTTCGGCCAGCACCTCATAGACATGCCAGGAGATGGCCTCTCCTTCGCGGTCAAGGTCCGTAGCCAGATAGACGTTTTCAGCCTTTTTGGCAGCCCGAATGATCTTGTTGACGTGCTTCTCGCTGTCGGGCGAGAGCTCGTACTGCATGGCAAAGCCGTTGTCCGTATCAACCGCGTCCTCCCGGCCGGACAGATCGCGGATGTGCCCGTAGGAAGCGAGCACGACGAAGTCGTCGCCCAGGTAGCGATTGATGGTTGTCGCCTTGGCCGGCGACTCAACAATGAGAAGGTTTTTTGCCATTCCAATCCGAGCAGTCAGGGCCGCGGGCGGGCTCAGACCAGCGCGGCAGAATCAGTTCGCCCCAGCGAACCACGAATTCAGGAAAGCGGAGGTGAAGCCACCCTGGCCGATCCTGTCGGCCAAGCGGCGAACCTCTTGGACGCCTTTTTATTAGTGCCGATATTCCTGTTCGCTGTCAAACATGAAGTCTTCCATCCAGGCATAGTTGGCTTCCTGACCCGGCTGATTGAACAGCACCATCAGTACCACCCACTTCATGTCTTCCAGGGTGATTTCTTCTGCATCCAGCGCCATCAGACGGTCGAGCACCAGCTCACGACGCTGCGCGTCGAGAATACCGATGTTCTCCAGATACATGATGAAATCGCGGCATTCCAGGTCGAGACGGTTCACCTCCGAGGCGACGTACACCCGAATGGGCCGATCGGCCAGGGGGATGACCTCAGGCTGGTGACGTTGCTCGGCAAGACCGTCCAGCCAGCGAAAGGCTTTGTCGATCTCGGCGTTGGTAAAGCCCGCCTCGTGCAGGTTTGCCTCCATGTCGGCCCGGTCTGGCTCTTGCTCAGGCTCGTCATAGAAGTACTTCTCGAACAAAAACATCAAAACGTCGAGTACGTTTTCTTTCATTATTTACCTCTGGTCTTTCAGGTATCCGTCAACGACCCGGACCACCTGTCCTCTCAGCTCCAGAACCCTGAGCATCTAACAGAATCTGCACAGGGTCAATGAAAAATGAAAAACCGTTGTCTTCTTCATCAACCCACGGCCCTTTTAGATGCGTCCGTGCTGTGCTGATTCAAGCCTTCGGGGGCGCATCGCTGGTTCGCAGCACGTGACCGCCGGCAAGGCTCTGGACCAGTCCATGGAGCTCCAACATCAGCAACATGGAGGACAGACTGCGGGCAGAAAGGCCCGTGCGTTCGAGCAGTCGCTCTTGGCTCACCGGGTCATAGCCCAAGGCGTCCCAGAGGCGGGCATAATCCGGATCCTGCAACAGTTCCGCTTCTGTCGATGCGGCCGCCCTCTCGGACGCATCATCTGCTGCCGCGATGCGACGGGTCAGCGCCGCAGCCAACTCACTCGCCAGCGGCGCCAGTTCGGCACCGATTTCAGCGGTTGTCTCCACCAGGCGCGCGCCTTGTTTGATCAGCCGGTGGCAACCCTTGGCGAGCGGATTGTGCAAAGAACCGGGGAGCGCGAAAACCTCGCGACCCTGCTCACCAGCCAGCCGGGCGGTAATCAGGGAGCCGCTGGCGAGCGCCGCCTCCACCACCAGCACGCCAAGTGCCAGCCCTGAGATAATGCGGTTTCGGCGTGGAAAATTGGCGCGTCGTGGCGGCGTGCCAGGGGGGAACTCGCTGACAACGGCGCCTGCTTCGGCAATCGTCTCCACGAGGCGCTCATGCTGAGCCGGATAGACCTGATCCGGCCCGCAGCCAAGTACGGCGATGGTGACCCCACCGGCGGCCAGCGCTCCGCGATGGGCCGCCGCATCAATACCCGCTGCCAGACCGCTGGTTATGGCCAGCCCGGCCCTGGCCAGGCTGGCGGCAAAATCACCGGCATGCTCTCGCCCGGCCGCCGTGGGATTGCGGCTGCCCACAACGGCCAGCTGTGGCAACCAGAGGCTGGTAGGATCGCCCCGCACGAAGAGCACCGGCGGCGGATCTGAAATGCGTCGCAATAGCGGCGGATAATCTTCATGGTCAATCGCGACCAGGTGCGCGCCGGAGGCCGAGAGCCAGGCACGATCCTGTTCCAGCAAACCCGGATCGGGCTGCTTGAGCGCGCGTATGGTCGCCTCGCCCAATCCCAAGGCGGCCAGCTCCGCCGCGGACAGGGCCAGCAGCGCATCAATGCCCGTCACGGTGGGCAGCAGTTCCAGCAAGCGCTGCCCATCCAGAGCTGGCGCGCGCGCGACTTTTAGCCAGGCCTCATGCATAACATCTCATCCGGCCAAGCGGCCCGTGCCCGCCTCCCCTGTTCAGAAGGCAAAAAAAAGGGTGCACTCGGCACCCTTTTCTGGTGAATGCTGCCTTTTACAGCGTTTCACTCGGATGCTTGAGCACATCGAACTCACGAACCGGCCGCTGGCCGTCCATGATTAGCGCGTAGCTGACCTCATCAAAAACGCGGAACACCATAATGTGGCCGCCAAACTCATCCGGCAAGGTGACTTTGTCACCATTCCACGTGCGCGCATCTGCCAGGCTGCCTGCAGGATATTTGACACGGTCGCGAATGAGATCACCCTCACGGAAGGTAGAAAACACGTGACCCGGCTGCACACCCTGGCGGCTACCGCCGGAAATCGAGACCATCTTCAGGTGCCCGACGAGCCGGTTGTCGCCCTGCACAGCCAGCACACGCATGCCCTCCGGCACGGAGGCCATGGCTCGCGGCTGGTACTCGGACTCATAACCGATATCATCCAGAGGCACCACGAAGTCGCCCTCACGAACAGTATCCTGGGCACTGCCAATGGTCAGAATGGCCGGGTCGCCTTTTTTGGCCAGCATGCCCACCGCCACCTGATACAGCTCAAAACCCACCACTTCACCGTAGTTCTGCGGCTTGAGATTGCCGGCACGCTCCCACCAGGTAGGATGCCATTCCTTCGTGTAGGGCGCATGCAGTCCATAACCCGGCTCCACCGCACGGCGTACTTCTCCATCCTTGCGGTAGTAGACGCTGCCGAGACGCACCACGGCAAAAAACTCGCCTTCCTCACCGCTGATATTGCGCACATAGGCATTGTCCTCGACGGCAGCGTTCAGACGACGCTCTGCGTTGGCCACCACGTATGGCAGCGCGTCCAGGGCCTCCTGGCTTTCCACCAGGCGCATATTGCGGATCAGACCATCAATTTCCGCGTGCGCAATGGGCGGAATCGGCTGGCGACTGGTGGCCCGCGCGCCCGGTGACAGGCGCACCGTGGGCTTGCCACGGTCGACCATTAAACGCGGCTGACCATCGATATACACCAGGGAAACGCGATCGCCCGGGTAGATCAAATGCGGATTCTCAATCTGTTGATTTGCGTGCCAAATGGCAGGCCACTGCCAGGGATGCTCGAGAAAACGCCCCGAAATATCCCACAGTGTGTCCCCCTCGACTACAATGTACTCATCCGGATGGCCGTCGCGCAGAGACACGTCCTGCGCCGCAGCAAAACTGCATAGAAAAGCCGATAGGATGAAACCCAATAGTTTCGTTTTCACTGTCCTTTTCCCCATTAAAACTGGCTTCCAGCCAGACTGGCCTGCAGGCCGTTGTTGGTATAGCGAACAAAGTTCGACTCAAGTTATCATAATTAAACTTGTAAAAAAGTTCACCTAAATTGTTTACGTGGAACGGTTTTATGGCATTACGCGAAATTCTCGAGTTTCCTGACCCGCGGTTGCGAACCGTAGCCGACACTGTGGAAACCTTTGATGAGACCCTGGCAAAGCTCGTTGAGGACCTCTACGAAACCATGTACGAGGAACAGGGTATCGGGCTGGCGGCGACCCAGATTAACGTGCATCAGCGCGTGCTGGTGATGGACACCAGTGAGCAGCGTAATCAGCCCCGCGCCTTCATCAATCCGGAAATCATCCAGCAGGAGGGCAGCCAAACCTATGAGGAAGGCTGCCTGTCTGTACCTGGCATCTATGCCAAGGTGGAGCGTGCAGAGACCATTACGGTGCGCGCCCAGCGCGCCGATGGCAGCCACTTCGAAACGCAGTTGGACGGCCTTGATGCGGTCTGCCTGCAGCACGAAATGGACCATCTCGCGGGCAAAATGTTTGTGGACTATCTGTCGCCACTTAAGCGCAATATGGTGCGCAAGCGTTTGGCGAAAAACCGACGCCATGCGCGCCAGGAAGAGCCGCAGCCAACGGCGGCCGAATGACCGCACATCTGCCCCGCATGGTGGCGCCCCGCATCGTCTATGCCGGCACGCCAGATTTTGCCGTTCCCGCCCTGCGTCGACTGTTGCACATGGGCGCTGAGGTCGTGGGCGTTTACAGCCAGCCCGACCGACCAGCCGGGCGCGGACGCAAGCTCACCGCCAGCCCGGTGAAGCGCGCTGCGCTCGAGCACGAACTGCCCGTCATGCAACCCACTGGTCTGCGTGACCCGGTCAGCCAGACTGAACTGGCTGACCTGCAACCGGACCTGATGGTGGTGGCTGCCTACGGACTGATCCTGCCCCCGGAGGTGCTCGCTACGCCAACCTTTGGCTGCTGGAACCTGCATGCCTCGCTGTTACCGCGTTGGCGGGGTGCGGCACCGATCCAGCGCGCTATCGAGGCCGGCGATGAACATACGGGACTCTGCGTGATGCAGATGGAAGCCGGACTGGACACGGGGCCAGTACTGCATCGCTTAACGACTGCCATCAGTGCCGACGATACGGCCGGCACCGTGCATGACCGGCTGGCCGAGCTTGGCGCTGATGCGTTGGCATACTGCCTCCGGCAGGCAGCTCAGGGTACGCTGCCTAAACCCGAGCGGCAGCATGAGCCGGACGCGCTTTACGCCCCCAAACTCACCAAGGCCGAAGCGGCACTGAACTGGCGCGAGCCCGCTGCCGTGCTGGAGCGCCGGATACGCGCGTTTAATCCCTGGCCGGTCGCCTGGTGCGAACTGCGAGGCAAGCGGCTGCGCGTTTGGCACGCGGAGGCTGATTCCAGCGCACATCAGGCACCACCGGGACAAGTGCTCGCCAGCGGGCCTGAGCGCATTACCATCGCCACCGGCGCGGGCTGTCTTCACCTACTGGAAGTTCAGCCAGAAGGACGACGGCGCATGTCGGTCAGTGACTACTTGAACGCGCAGCAAGGCTCGTGAAAAAACCTGCTGACGCCCGAGTCGTTGCAATCAAGGCCCTGAGTGATGTGCTGGACCAGCAACGCTCGCTGGCAGAAACCACCGCCTTCGATGGCCTGAGCGAGGCCCGTGACCAGGGCTTCGCGCGTCATCTGAGCTATGGCGTGCTGCGCTGGTACAGCGCGCTGGACTGGCTGTCGCAAGCGCTACTGGAGCGGCCGCTGAAGCACAAGGATCGAGACGTCCATCGGCTGCTGTTGATCGGCCTATTTCAGGCCTGGAAGGACAGCACAGCCGCACACGCGGCGGTTCATGCCACTGCAGAAACGGCTCGCCGTCTGCGCAAACCCTGGGCCGTAGGCCTGTTGAACGCGGTGTTGCGGCGCTTCTTCCGGGAGCAGCATGCATTGCTATCCCAGCTAGCGACCCATCCTGCCGCCCGTGCTCACCCGGACTGGCTGTTAAGGCAACTGCAAGCAGACTGGCCGGAGCACTGGGCCTCGATCACAGCAGCGAATAACCGGCAGGCACCGCTGCAGCTGCGGGTCAACCTGAGCCGTACAAGCCGTGAAGAAGCCCTGCAGAAGCTGAACTCAGCAGGCATCAAGGCCACGGCCAGCGAGCTTTGCGCCAGCGGCATCGCCCTTGACTCAGCACTCCCGGTGGAGCAGTTACCTGGCTTCCAAGAGGGAATGTTTTCAGTGCAGGATTATGCTGCGCAACTGGCTGCCCCACTGCTGGATGCGCACAGCGGCCACCGGGTGCTGGATGCCTGCGCCGCGCCGGGCGGCAAGACCGGTCATCTTCTGGAGCGCACACCGGATATTGAATTGACCGCACTGGACCTGTCCGCGCAACGACTGAAGCGCGTTGGTGATAATCTCCAGCGCCTGGGGCTCAGGGCTGATCTGCGCGCAGCAGACGCGGCACAACCAGAGCAGTGGTGGGATGGCCAGCCCTTTGACCGCATCTTACTGGACGCGCCCTGCAGCGCCACCGGCGTGATCCGCCGCCACCCGGAAATTAAGTGGTTGCGTGACCAGAGGCAGGTGGACACGCTGCTGCCAACGCAACAGCGTCTGTTGACCGCACTCTGGCCCCTGCTGCGGCCGGGCGGTATTCTTGTCTATGCCACCTGCTCGGTATTGAGGCGTGAAAACAACCAGCAAATTCAGGCTTTTCTTGACACCCATCGCGATGCGCGCTGCCGTGCGGCGGACATTCCGGGGTTGCCTGCGGCGCCCGGGCAGCAACTCCTTCCGGGCGCTGTCGACAGCGATGGCTTTTACTACGCGATTCTGCACCGCTGCGCTGATTCTTAGCCTGCTCTTCGGCTGCCAAAGTCAGGCAGCCAGGGAGCGTTTCGTGTTGGAGGGGGCACGCGTGAACGCCGTGGGCAGCACCCTGAATGTGCAGCTACAGCAACAAATCAATTTTAGCCCAGCGGCCATTGAAGCCCTCTACAATGGCGTGCCGCTGGTCATGCAGTGGGATCTGGAACTGCGGGACGCCGACAATTTGTCCCTGATAACCACCCGCGAGCGCCGGGCGACGCTGCGCTATCTTCCGCTGAGTGAGCGCTTCCAGCTGGAACAAATGGACAACGGCGCAACCCAGAGCTACCCACGACTCCGGCATGCGCTGCGAGCCATGAACCAGCTACAAATCATTATGGAGGGCATTCCCCTGACACCCGGCACCTATCAGATGCGCGCGCGAGTGCGCCTTGATCGAGCTGATCTGCCTGCGCCTATGCAACTGCCTGCGCTGGTGCTGATGCGCTGGCGACACGACTCTTTGTGGACCCAATGGCCGTTCCAAGTAAACGCCTGAAGCATATCCTCTTTCGAGTGATACCGATTCTGGCGGTGCTGCTGGTTCTGCTGGTCGCGCTCATCCTCGTCACCGACGTGCAACGCGGCGGCAGCGCCGCCAACCGGGGTTTTGTGGTGGTGGTAGCAGTAACACTACTGGCCACCGCCGTGCTGGTTATGGCCATTTTCTCCCGCGTAGCCTCGCTGCTGCGCAAGGTGCGCAATGAAGAGCCAGGCGCGCGGCTGGCGGCGCGCTGGGTGCGCAATTTCCTGGTTTTTTCCTTGCCTCCCGCGCTGATTGTCTACGTTTTCTCAGCATGGTTTCTGACCCAAACTATCGATAGCTGGTTTGATGTACGGGTTGAGAATGCACTGGCCGATTCACTGGCGCTGGGTCAGGAGTTTGTAGATCAACGCACCATGGAGGTACGCAACCAGTCACGTCGCGTGGCCGATCAGCTGGACGCGCAGGACAGTTCGGAGCAGCTCCGGCGTACCCTGCTGGCCAATATCCGTGCCAGCGGGCCAACGGAGCTAACCCTCTTTGACCAGAGCGGTGCCACCATTAATACGGCCAGCAGCGATGTGACTGGCGCCTTGCCGGAACGACCGGGCGACTATGCCTGGCTGCAGGCCATGGAGCGTGGCGAGTATGCAGCGGCGGAACCTGCCGCCGACGGCCAACTCCGAGTCCGCGTGCTGCAAAAACTGCCTGGCCCCTCCTCAAACCAGAGCTTCCTGCTGCAGGCCATGTATCCCCTTCCGGGCGATGTGGCCGCCCTGACCGGCAACATCGAAGCAGAATACTATCGCTATCAGAACGTTGCCTATCTGCGTACCTCCCTGAAGCAGAGTTTTCTACTGATCCTCACGCTGGTCATGCTCCTGACCGTACAGCTGGCCATCCTGGCCGCCCTGAGCGCGGCGCGGCGCATGGTGACGCCATTGAGTTCGCTGGCCGCAGCCACCCAGCGCGTGGCCGGTGGGGAACTGGATCAGGCCGTGGAGCTACAGGGCCGCGATGAGATTGGCTTCCTGTCCGAAGCGTTCAATGACATGAGTAAAGCGCTGGTCGCCACCAGCGCGGCAGAAGCTGAGGGCAAGAGCCGCCTGCGGGCCCAGGGCATCTATCTGGAGACGGTACTCGGCAGTCTTTCTTCCGGCGTCATGACTCTGGACCGCTCCGGCCACATCGTTCGTGTCAATGCGGCCGCAGACCGAATTCTGCAAATCCAGGCCGACGCTCTGACCGGCCAGTCGCTGGACCAATTGGGCGCGACACACAGGCACCTGCAGCCACTTGCAGATACCATCCGCCGGCACATTGAACGCACGCGGAAACAATGGCAGGAAGAGGTTCGCCTGGACGCGCAGAATCCCACCACGGTGCTACTGGTGCGCGGCTCCGATCTGTCCGGGCCCGCATCCCCTGAGAGCGGCTACGTGGTGGTTTTCGACGATGTAACCGTGCTCAACCAGGCGCAACGGGAAGCGGCCTGGTCCGAAGTAGCGCGGCGTCTCGCGCACGAGGTGAAAAACCCCCTGACACCCATTCGCTTGGCGGCCGAACGCCTGCATATGAAGCTCGGCGAGAGACTGGTCGCGCAGGACGCGGAACTGCTGGAGCGTTCCACCAGCACTATCGTGGCTCAGGTGGAGGCCTTACGGCGTTTGGTAGATGCTTTTGGCGATTACGCGCAGGAGCCCAAGCTTGAACGCAGCACCCTGCGCCTGGATCGACTGATTGAGGAATTGGCCCACCTCTATGAGCAGGCAGACCCGCCACCGCTCATTCAACGGCAGCTCTGCCCTGGCCCGGAGGGACTCGTCGCCGATGAAGGGCGCTTGCGGCAGCTATTACATAACCTGCTGAGCAACGCTGTCGAAGCCAGCGCGCCCGAGCCGGCCACTATCCGCATGGCCAGCCAGATCGTTGGCGAGGGAGACAACCGGGCGCTGGAATTAATCGTCAGTGATCATGGACCTGGCTATCCGGATGCGGTACTGGAGCGACCCTTTGAACCTTATGTGACCAGCAAACCCACGGGCAGCGGCCTGGGACTGGCCATCTGCCGCAAGATTATCAAGGAGCATGATGGCGATATCGTGATTAGCAACAGCCCCGAAGGCGGCGCTAGCACACGCATTACCTTGCCACTGGATACGGCACCGCAGGCATCCGCCAGCGCCTTAGAAACGGCGTCCGGCACTGACGGCGGCGCAGCAGGCGGTTTCTAATTGGGGTATATTTCGCAGCAATCGCGCAGCTGCCGGCCACCTCGTGAGCCGATCGGGTTTGAGAGGGCCCAAGCACCATGACTCAGGCCAGCATACTGGTCGTAGACGATGAGCAGGACATCCGCGCGCTCGTCTGCGAAATTCTCGAAGATGAAGGCTATCAGGTCCGCAGCGCCGAGGATGGCGAAAGCGCCCGGCAGGCCTTCAGCGCTCATGCGCCTGATCTCGTTCTGTTGGATATCTGGATGCCCGATATTGATGGCATCAGCCTGCTGAAAGAGTGGTCGGAAAGCGGCCGGCTAAACTGCCCGGTGGTCATGATTTCAGGTCATGGAACGTTGGAGACAGCCGTTGAGGCGACGCGACTCGGCGCCCATGACTTTGTGCAGAAACCCCTGTCACTGGCCAAACTTCTGGCTACGGTCAAGCAGGCGCTGAACGCCGGCGCAACGTCGCAACAACAACCGGCAGCAATACGCGTGGCCCGGGCGCCGCTGGGTAACAGTTCCGATATGCAACTGCTACGGCGGGCCGGCCAACAGGCTGCCGCCAGCAGCGGTGCGATTCTGATCAGCGGCGAGCACGGTACCGGCAAAGAAGCGCTGGCCGCCTGGCTTCACGAGCAGTCTGGTAACCGGGCCGGTTTTCACGTGCTTGACCGCACGCGACTGGCGGGCAATGACGCGGCAAACTACTTGCTCGGTGACGGCGAATCAGCGGGCGCTCTGGAAGCCGCCGGCACCGGGACGGTGTACCTGCCCGAGCTGCAGGATCTTACCGTCGACACGCAAAAGCTGCTGGCCGCGGTGCTGGAAGCCGGGCGCTTTACGTCAGTCGCTCACGGCAACCAGCCGCTGGCCTGTCGTTTGATCGCCGGTCTCTCCGGCACGCTTGAGCAAGCGGCGGAGGATGCGCGGGTGATACCGACGCTAATGCTGCAGCTCGGTGGCTTGCCACTGCACCTTCCAGCGCTGCGGGATCGCCCCCAGGATATTCCCGAGCTGGCCAATCACTATCTCGAACGTCTGTCAGCTGACGAGGGCATGAGTTACCGGCTCATCGCCACCGCTGCCCTGAACCGCATGCGCAATCATGACTGGCCGGGCAACGAACGGGAACTTGAGAACCTCATGAAGCGTCTGCTGGTGCTGGGCGCCGAGGGCGAAATTTCTGTTGACGAAGTCGATGAGCTACTGCGCCAGGCTGGCAGTGAGGCCATTCCCGCTGGCGTCACCGTGCGCCCCAGCTCTTTTGATCTGCCCCTGCGCGAAGCGCGTGAAGCATTTGAGCGCGACTATCTGACCTACCAACTGCGCAAAGCCGGCGGCAGTGTCGGCAAACTCTCGAGCGCCGTGGGCATGGAACGCACGCACTTGTACCGCAAGCTGCGGTCACTGGGCATTGATCCGAAAAAGGTAGGTGGAGGCTAGCGATGAAGATCCTGATTCTTGGCGCTGGCCAGGTGGGCTCAACCGTGGCGCACAGCCTGTCCACGGAAGACAATGACATTACCGTCGTTGATACGGATACCGTGCGCTTGAAGGCCCTGCAGGACACGCTGGATATTCGCGCCGTCAACGGCCACGCTTCGTACCCGAAGACCCTGATACGCGCCGGCATCGAGGATGCGGACCTGGCGATCGCTGTCACCAATTCCGACGAGGTCAACATGGCGGCTTGCCAGGTGGCCTATACGCTCTTTAATACGCCGACGCGCGTGGCCCGGGTGCGCTCCGCCGCCTACACGGACTATCCGGAGCTGTTCGCCCGTGAACATTCTCCTATCGACGTGCTGATCAGCCCGGAACAGCTGATCACCCAGCACATTGCCGGCTTGATCAAAAACCCAGGGGCCCTGCAGGTACTGGATTTCGCCGATGGGCGGGTGCAACTGGTGGCGACTCGGGCCGATGCGGGGGGACTGCTCGTCGGCCAGCAGCTGAAAACCCTGAAGGAACACCTGCCGGCGGGCGGTGATGCACGGGTGGCAGCCATCTACCGTCAGGGGCAACTGGTGCAGCCGGACGGCAACACGGTCATCGAGGAAAATGACACGGTTTTCTTCCTCGCGGCGCGGCGCCACATCGAAGCCATGATGAAGGAGCTGCGACCACTGGACGGCCCCATCCGGCGCATTGTGCTCGCCGGCGGCGGGCACATCGGCGGCAGCCTGGCCAGGCAACTGGAACGGGACCATCACGTGAAGGTGATCGAACGCGATCCGGCGCGGGCCGAGGCCATTGCCGAGGAACTGGAGACCGCCATTGTGCTGGTGGGCGACTGTGCGGATGAAAACCTGTTGCGCGAGGAAGCCATCGAAACCACCGATGTCTACTGCGTCCTCACCAACGACGACGAAGCCAATATCCTCTCTTCCATGCTGGCTAAACGGCTGGGCGCCGGGAAGGTACTGGCCATTATCAACCGCGCCTCCTATGTCGACCTGGTCGAATCCAGCGTGATTGATATCGCCGTGTCACCACAGCAAATCACCATTGGCGACGTACTCACGCACATCCGGCGTGGCAATATTGTGCGCGTGCACTCACTTCGGCGGGGCGCCGCCGAAGCCATCGAGGCCATCGCCCTGGGCGACAAACACTCCTCGCGCGTGGTAGGGCGCGCGGTGGAAGATCTAAGCCTGCCAGCAGGCGCGACCATTGGTGCCATCGTGCGTGGGGAGGAAGTGATCATCGCGCATCACGACACCATGATTCAGGAGTTTGACCATGTCATTCTGTTTGTGCCGGACAAGCGCCAAATTCCCGTCATCGAGTCCCTGTTCCAGGTCAGCGCAACTTTTGTTTGATTGATGCACCCAGACCCGCATAGCGAAGCCCGAGCAAGCCGCCTGTGAAGCTGGCCTCTGTACAGCGGGTGGTCGGCGCTCTGGTCGCCTGGTCCAGTCTCATGATGTTGCCACCGGCGCTGGTCAGCTGGCTTTACGACGACGGTGTCACCAGCCTGTTCGGGCTGAGCGCCGCGGTACTGGTGCTTTTGGGCGGGCTGATTTACCTGCCCGTGCGACATGCCTCACGAGATCTGCGCCTGCGCGACGGTTTCCTGATCGTGGTGGCCTGCTGGCTGTCCCTGGCGTTGGTCGGCGCTATCCCTTTTCTGCTTCTGGAAGATCCTTCCCTGTCCTACGTGGATGCATTTTTTGAATCCATGTCAGGACTGACAACCACGGGCGCCACCATCATCACCCGTATTGACGATCTGCCACGCGGCATTCTGTTCTACCGGCAGCAGCTGCAGTGGCTGGGCGGCATGGGCATTATTGTGCTTGCGGTCGCGATTTTGCCCATGTTGCGAGTTGGCGGCATGCAGCTCTATCGGGCCGAAACCCCGGGGCCGTTGAAGGACACCAAACTCACGCCACGCATAACGGAAACAGCCAAAGCGCTGTGGCTGATTTACCTGGGCATCACGATTACCTGCGCCCTGTGCTACTGGCTGGGTGGCATGCGCATGTTTGATGCCATTGGCCACGCTTTCTCCACCGTCGCTATTGGGGGTTTCTCGACCCACGACCAGAGCTTTGCTTTCTATAACAACCCCACGCTGGAAATGATCGCGGTGGTGTTCATGTTACTGGCCGGCATGAACTTTGCGCTGCACTTTTCAGCCTGGCGCAAGGCCAGCGCCCAGCCGTACTTCAGCGATCCGGAACTGCGCGCCTACGGCCTACTGGCGGCCGTTTTTGCCCTGCTGGCGACCCTGGTGCTGGTGCTGGACAGCGTCTATGACAACAGTTTTTCTGCTGCCCGTTTCGCCCTCTTTCAGGTGGTCTCCGCCCTTACTACCACCGGCTTTACCAGCACGGAATTTTCCAGCTGGCCAGCGCCCTTACCGCTGCTGCTCATCGCGCTGGCATTTATCGGCGGTTGCGCCGGCAGTACCGCTGGCGGCATAAAGGTCATTCGCGTCATGCTGCTGTTCCGCCACGCCATGCGCGAGATTCGACGGCTCGTTCACCCGCACGCGGTGCTACCGGTAAAGTTTGGCGGCCAAAAGGCCGCACCCTCCGTCCTGGAAGCGGTTATGGGCTTTTTCTTCTTGTTTATCGCCAGCACGATACTCATGACCTTGCTCCTGCACGCCACGGGACTGGACCTGCTGACGGCATTTTCCGCCGTGGCCGCCTGTATCACCAATCTTGGCCCGGGACTGGGCGAAGTCAGCAGCAACTATGCGGTTTTGAATGACAGCGCCAAGCTGGTGCTGAGCATGGCCATGCTGGCCGGTCGTCTGGAAATCTATACGCTGCTGGTGTTGCTCACACCCACTTTCTGGAAGGACTAGCAACATGCGCAAAACTCCGATCGCTTCCCTTGCCGCCAGCCTGCTGCTGGTGGCCTGCGCCGGGATGTCGGTCAGCCCCGACGCCCTGTTCAACAGCAGCTGGAAACAGAACGAATGCGTCAAGATCGCCGACAATCGGCAGCGCACTGACTGCCTGGAGTCACTTGGGCCAGCGGCGACTAGGGACGAAGACAGCACGCCGGATCGTTCATCAGTAAACTGAACACTCGCCTTCAGGACGCGCACGAAAGCGCTTGTAGGGCCATAGATATTGCTCCGGGTCGAGGGCAACAATCTGCTCGACACCCCGATTAACGGCCGCTATGGCCGTGTCCAGATCATCGCTGTAGATGGCCTCCGGCGCCGGCAGAATATGGGTTTGAAAGCGCCCGCCGGGCAAGCGCACGCAGCCTGCAAATACGGCTTTGGCGCCGGTGCGCTGAAGCAGCCGCGGCACGATCACCCCGGTCAGAGCCGCCACCCCGAAGAAGGGTGCAAAGCGGCCGTCGCCGGCGCGCGGCTCCTGATCCGGCAACACCCCCACGGCCTGCCCTGCGCGCAGCTGATCCATCAGGGCTTTCAGGCCGCGCCGGTTAGCCGGCACCAGCTGCGCGCCAAAGCGGCTGCGGCGCTCGGCCAGCAACTGGTTCAGCGCCGCGTTGCTGCCCGGCTTGTAGAGTGTGGCGCCGAGCCTGTCAGACATGGCCAGACCCAGCAGTTCCCAGGCGCCATAGTGAGGGGCCAGAAACAGCACGCCCTGCCCCCCGGCCATGGCCTCATCCAGCAGTTCCATACCCACAGGTGGCTCAAACACGCTCTCAAAGCGCGGTCGTGACCAGTACCAGCTAACGCCCACTTCCAGCGCGTTACAGGCATAGTGGTACAGAGAACGACGCGCACGTTGCTCCTGCTCAGACTGACTCAGTTCTGGGGCGCAGAGGCCTACATTGACGCGCGCCACCCCTCGCAGACGGCCGGACAGGTGCCAAATCAGCCAGGCCAGCGGCCGCGCCAGCCAGCCGCTAACGCGCGGCGGCCACAGGCTGGTCAGCCAGGCAAAAAACGCCAGCAGTCGCGCGCTCATGAGGGCGCACGCCAGCGCTGGGGCTCACACCGACTGACTGCTAGAATGAGCGGCCGCAGCGACGGTGATAAGAACGAATTTGGGGTGCATGATGATTGCATTGCTGCAAAGAGTATCGGAAGCCAGCGTCAGTGTGAAAGCCGCCGCCGGTGAACGGCCCCTGGGCGCGATCCATTCAGGCCTGCTGGTGTTGCTCGGCGTCGAGCGCGGTGACGGCCCCGCCCAGGCGGATCGTTTGCTGCAACGGCTGCTGGCTTACCGCGTATTTGGTGACGCCCAGGGACGCATGAACCTCAATCTCCAGCAAGCCGGAGGCGAATTGCTGCTGGTACCCCAGTTCACCCTCGCGGCCGATACGCGCAGCGGCAACCGACCCGGCTTTTCCACAGCTGCCGAGCCCGCGCTGGGCGAGGAACTTTTCGACTACCTGCTCGCGCAGGCGCGGCAGGCGCTGGGGCACTGCGCCGCGGGCGAGTTCGGAGCGGATATGCTGGTGCGACTGACCAATGACGGGCCCGTGACTTTTCATCTGCGGGTTCCACCGCCCGGGGCGGCAACATGATTCAAACCCTTTTGGGCTGGCTGGGGATCTCGGTTTTTGCCGTATCCGGTGTGCTGGTCGCCAGCCGCCATGGTCTCGACTGGGTGGGCGCGCTGGTGCTGGCTGCCATGACAGCCATCGGTGGCGGGACGATCCGCGACCTGCTGCTGGACCGCAACGTGTTCTGGCTCAGTGACACCTCGAACCTGTGGGTAATCCTCGTCACCACGACGCTGACCATCATTTATCTGCGCCGCTTCAGTCCACCCCACGGGCTGCTGCGGGTAGCCGATGCGCTCGGACTTGCGCTGTTCGCCATTCTTGGCGCCAAAGTGGCTGAGGATGCTGGCGCATCGCCGATGATTGTCGTGACCATGGGCGTCATCACCGGCGTGGCCGGCGGCGCCATACGCGATACACTGGTGGGCGAGATACCCATGATCTTTCGCCCTACGGAAACCATCTATTCCACAGCCTGCGTTGCAGGTATTCTGTGCTACCTGGGACTGCGTGAAATCGGCGCAGATGATAATTGGGCCACGGTGGCCGGCATCGGCTGCATTGCCAGCCTGCGCATCATCGCCATCGTCAGGAAAATTCGACTACCGGCCATCAGAACCAGGTCCCCCGAGGACCAGTCGTCGACGGAGTGAAGTGAATCATGTTTCGATCAACCAGCCTGCTGCTTATGCTGCTCCTGTCACTGGTGGCTGTGCCCGCAGCCGCCCAGGAAGACCCGTCTCCAGTCAGCACCCGTGAGCAGGTCGAGCAAGAGCTCGCTGACATCAAGACCCAACTCACCCTGAGCGACTATCAGTGGACCCAGGTAGAGATGATTCTCAAGAGCAGCATCCGTGAGCGCGTGGCCATCGCCAAGCGCTATGGACTCGAAGACGGGGGCGTCGAGGCTCTGGAAGGCAAGGAAAAGCGGGCATTGAAGCGCGAAATCAAAAGCAGCCGCAAGTTTGCCGAGCAGCGCATGAAGCGCTTTCTCAGCAAGGATCAGATGAAAGAATTCAAAGCGCTGCAGGAACGCATTGACAGCCGGCTACTGGAGCAGATCGAACCATAGGCAGACCGGCTAGCCTTCGAGCTCCTTGAGCTTACGGGTCAACGTGTTGCGCCCCACGCCCAACAAGCGGGCGGCCTCGATGCGTTTGCCGCCCGTATGCTCCAGCGCCACCTCAAACAGCACCTGCTCCATGGCATCACGGGCCGCGGGCAAGAGATCAGGCGAACCGTTACGCACCGCTGCACCGGCCCAGTCACGCAGAGCGCTGCGCCAGTCGCCGGACGCCACGCCATCAGCCAGTTCATCAGATTCTTCAGGCGGCAGGTCTTCCGGGAAGATTTGCTCCCCAGGTGCCATCACGCACAGCTGGCGACACAGATTTTGCAGCTGACGAACGTTACCGGGCCAGCGCCGGGTGCGCAGGGCCCGCACCGTTTCCGGCCGCAGATGTTTACGTTCCAGACCCATTTCTCGTGCTGACTGGTTCAGAAAGTACCGCGCCAAAGGCTCGATATCATCCAGCCGTTCGCGCAGGGGCGGCAATTCCAGATTGATCACATTCAGGCGGTGGTAGAGGTCTTCCCGAAAGGTACCTGCGGCAATGTGCTTGTCCAGCTCCTGATGGGTCGCAGCAATAATGCGCACATCAGCCTGTAACAGATCGCGCCCACCTACGCGGTAGTAATCGCCCTCAGCCAGCACACGCAAGAGCCGCGTTTGCAGCGGTAGCGGCATATCGCCAATTTCATCCAGAAACAGCGTGCCGCCGGCCGCTTCTTCAAAACGCCCGGCACGTTTACTGTGCGCCCCGGTAAAAGCGCCACGCTCGTGACCGAAGAGCTCAGATTCCAGCAGTTCATTGGGAATAGCGGCCGTGTTGATGGCCACGAAAGGACCATTGGCGCGCGGACTGTGGTCATGCAGGGCCCGGGCCACCACTTCCTTACCAGCACCGGTCTCGCCCGTGATCAGTACGCTGATGGTAGATTTCGACAGGCGGCCGATGGTGCGAAAGATCTCCTGCATGGCGGCCGACTCACCAATCATCTGGTTCTCATCTGGCAGCCGCTCTACGGCTGCCGGCGCCTGCCGATCAGCCACCGCACTGGCCACCACCGACAAGACCTGCTCCAGATCGAAAGGCTTGGGCAGGTAGTCAAAGACCCCCTGCTGGAAGGCACTGACGGCCTGATCCAGATCCGAGAAACCGGTCATGGCGATCACGGGAATATTGCGCTGCTCCTCGCGCAGTGTATCCAGCACGGACAGGCCGTCAGCGTCTGGCAGGCGAATATCGGTCAGAATCACATCGGGCGAGTCCTCTGCCAGCGCCTCATGCAGCGCGCCGACGCTGGCATAGCTGGCGACCGCGTAGCCGGCTTTCGACAGCGCCCGCTCGAGCACGAAGCGAATGGAATCATCATCATCCGTGATCCAGGCCCGCGCTTGCTGAGTCATGCGGCATTCTCCTCAGGCGCGGCCTGATGTTGCGCGGGCACCGGCAAGTGCAGGGAAAAGCGACTGCCCCGGGACAGGGCTTCATAGGTCACCAGACCACCATGATCCGCAGCGATCTGCTGCACCAGGGCTAAACCCAAACCCGTTCCATCTCGTCGGCTGGTGACCATGGGCAAAAACAGTAGCGGGCGTAGCTTTTCAGGCACGCCGGGTCCATCGTCGCTGATGTCCATGCGCATGACCGTACCGTGCGCGGCATCCAACAGCGCCGATCCTAACTCTATGCGGGTACGAATCCTTAGCGTTCGGGCGCCAGATTGCAGCGCATTGCGCAGCAGATTCAGGAACAGCTGGCGCAGCGCTGCTTCATCACCCCGCAACGCGGGAATGCTCGGGTCGTAATCGCGCTCGATACGCAGCGTGGCATCCTCAGAAGCCAGCAACTCAAGCGCCTCCTGCAGGCATCGGTGTACGTCGAAATCCTGGGGCTGCGTTTCCGGCTGCCAGAAGCGCTTGATCAACTCATCGATCCGGTCCACCTCCCGCATGATCATGTGCGCCAGGGTGCCCAGTTCCTGATTGCCCAACTCATCAGCCATCATTTGGGCGGCACCGCGAATGCCACCCAGGGGGTTACGGATTTCGTGACCGAGATTACGTCGCAGCAGATCCATCAGACCCGTTTGCACCTCAACCTGCTGTAACTGACGCTGCTGGCGGTTCCAGCGCTGGGAATGAAACTCCAGCAGGAAGCGTTGATCTGTTAAGCGGCGAATGGTGCAGTCGTAGCGCCCTCCGGGAAGCGGACAATCGTGCAGTCGGCGGGGGCGGTCGTCTGCGCCGGTGGCGTCCAGTGCAGCAGGCAATGCATCGGCCACACCGGACAGGGCGGGCAAAGACAAGCCCAAGAGACGCTCCCGGCTTGCGCCCAGGCATTCTTCGGCGGCCGCGTTAGCGGCTGTGATGCGTTGCGCGGCGTCCAGTTCCAGAACAGCAGTATCGAGCTCATCGAGTTGGATCATGGACGCCTTTTCATTGCTTGTCGGCGTCTAGCCGCCGCCCAGGGGTACGGCGCGCTGCTGCCGAACGCTCTGCTGGTGAATATTGAAGGGCACGGCATCCGTAGTGGCGATGACGCGGTTCTCACTGTCCAGTAATTCGGCACGGGCCTGATGCAGACCGCGATCCAGCCGTTCCGTGGTGTAGGTGGCCGCTCGCGACGGCGCACTGGGTACATCATCGACATAAAACACGACCTGCATACCGTCCATCAGTGGCTCACCGGCATCCCAGGCCAGCGTGGCAATGTTACCCGTACCCCAGTAGTCCTGATTGGGGGCCGGGCTGACCAGGCGAAAGGCACGATAGCGACGACGCATCTGATCAACAGTCATGCCATCTTGCGGGCCAGTCTGTGCAGCTGCTGCACTCACGGGGGGCGCGTAAGTTACTGCCTCCACAACGGACAGTTCACGCAGCCTGATCGGCTTGGCGTCCGGCGTGGGCTGGCGGTCCGTATAGACCGTATTGCCATCCTTGTCGACGGTCCGGTAGATGTTGTCGGCGGAAGCGGAAACAGCCAGCGCCCCGGTCACTAACATGATGATCAGACTTTTTTTGATGCAAACGTTCATGGTCCCCACTCCCTGCCTGTCGGTATGCTCGCCCGACCCAGCATGGGTGGCCTTGTAATGACCGGGCCGCCGCCAGCGCGACGACCCGATCACATACCGCTTACTAGCAAGAATAGTACATGTCGAATTCGATCGGATGGGTGGTCATGCGGAACCGCTGCACTTCCTCCATCTTCAGCTCGATATAGGCATCGATCATGTCATCGCTGAACACTCCACCCGCCGTCAGGAAAGCGCGATCCTTATCCAGCGCTTCCAGCGCCTGATCCAGGCTGTGACACACGGTGGGGATTTCCTGCTGTTCTTCGGCCGGCAGGTCGTATAGATCCTTGTCCATGGCCGAGCCCGGATCGATCTTGTTCTGGATCCCATCCAGACCGGCCATCATCATGGCGGCAAAGGTGAAGTAGGCGTTTCCAGCCGGGTCACCGAAGCGAACCTCGATACGACGGGCCTTGGGGCTGCCCACGTGCGGGATACGGATGGAAGCGGAGCGGTTACGGGCTGAATAGGCCAGCATAACCGGCGCTTCGAAGCCTGGCACCAGCCGCTTGTAGCTGTTGGTAGAGGCGTTTGCGAAGGCGTTAATGGCGCGCGCATGCTTGAAAATACCGCCGATGTACCAGAGCGCCATCTGCGACAGGCCGCCATACTCTTCACCACTGAACAGGTTGACGCCGTCCTTCACCAGAGACTGGTGCACGTGCATGCCTGATCCATTGTCCCCCACCAGCGGCTTGGGCATGAAAGTGGCCGTCTGGCCGTTGGCGGCGGCGACATTGTGCACCGCATATTTCAGCAGCAGCATCTCGTCAGCCTTGCGCGTCAGGGTGCTGAACTTGGTGCCGATCTCACACTGGCCCGCCGTGCCCACTTCGTGGTGATGCACTTCCACTTCCACGCCCAGCGCTTCGATGACCTGACACATATCAGCGCGCAGGTTGTGCAGGGAATCCACCGGCGGAACCGGGAAATAACCACCCTTCACGCGGGTGCGGTGACCGAGGTTACCGCCTTCGTACTCAGAACCCGTGTTCCAGCCTGCCTCTTCCGAATCAATCTGATAGAAGGCACCACTGATGTCGTCGCCGAAGCGCACGTCATCGAAGACAAAGAATTCCGGCTCCGGACCAAACAGGGCCGTGTCCGCAATACCCGTAGACTTCAGGTAGGCTTCCGCGCGCTTGGCCAGCGAGCGCGGGCAACGATCGTAACCTTCCATGGTATCCGGCTCCAGCACATCGCAACGCAGCAGCAGCGTGCGGTGCTCGGAAAACGGGTCCATCACTGCTGAATCCAGATCCGGCATCAAAACCATGTCCGACTCGTTAATGCCTTTCCAGCCCGCGATGGAGGAGCCGTCAAACATTTTGCCCTCTTCGAAGAAGTCATCATCGACCGCCGTGCTCGGCAGGGAAACGTGCTGCTCTTTACCTTTCGTGTCAACGAAGCGGAGGTCGATGAACTCGACGTCTTCTTCCTTCATGGTCTTCAGGATGTCTTTGCTGCTCATTGCTCTTGATTCCTCATTGTGTAGCGTCAAGCGTTCTTGTTGCAGTGATGGTCGCCGGGCGACCCAAACTGGTTCGGTATGGTAATGCAGGATTCGTACCAAGAAAGCACCCGCAGTCATCGAGGGATAAATGCTGGTTTTCGACGCTTTTCAATGGTTTTTTACCGACGATCAAAGCGCCAGAGAAAACATGCAGCCGCAACTGACCCACGCCGACTCCAACGAATGCACCATTTTGGCACAGCCGTCGTTTTTATGCACCCTTTTGGTGCTTAGATGGCAAGACCGAGCAGCACCAGCCCCAGAGCGAGGCGGTAAACAATGAAAGGTAGCAGCCCCACACGACGCAGCAACGACAGAAAGGCAGCGATACAGAACCAGCCGGCCAGCGCGGCCAGCACAATAGCGGTAAGGAATTGACTCCAGGCCAGGGGCGAGCCGTGCATGGCGAGCGCCCAGCCACCGCGCACTCCGGCCAGGGCGATGACCGGCACGGACAATAAAAAGGAAAAACGCGCCGCCGCTTCTGGGGTGAGCTGCAGCCAGCGGCCCATGGTCAAGGTGGCACCGGAGCGGGATACACCGGGGATGAGCGCCAGGGTCTGCGCCAGACCGATAAGCATGCCATCGCGCAGCGTGAGCTCGCGTAGCGCCCGGGCCCGCGGGCGGTAGCGGTCCACCACCAGCAGCAGCAGGCCAAACAGTACCGTGGCCACGGCAATAACACGGACATTGCGCAGGTTGCCTGCAATCTGTTCGTAGAACAATCCGCCCACCAGCACCACCGGCACCGTTCCCAGCACCAGGCACAGACCGACGCGCCGACGCTGACGCGTGACCGGATGGTCCGCAGGCTCCCGCCAGGCAGAGATTAAGCCACGGAAATCATGGCGAAAATAGACCAGGACGGCGATCAGCGTCCCTAAATGCACCGCCACGTCCAATTCCAGCCCCTGATCGGGCCAGTGAAACAGACGACTGACCAGAATCAGATGGGCCGAACTGGATACCGGCAGAAACTCGGTCAGGCCCTGAATCAGCGCCAGCACCGCGATTTGCAGCAGGGTCATGGTGCCCGCTGCGCCTCCGGGCTTCCCGCGTGGCTGATACGGTAGATCACACCGGCCTGGTCATCAGAAATCAGCAGCGCTCCGTCCGGCATGACCAGCACATCATTCGGGCGTCCCCAGCTTTCCTCACCCTGCAGCCAGCCCTCAGCAAATACCTGTTGCCCAGTGACCGCACCGGCCGCATCCAGCTCAACCATCTTCACCCGATAGCCGATCTTGTTGGTACGGTTCCAGCTGCCATGCTCCGCAATAAATATCTGGTTCCTATAGCGCGCCGGGAACATATCGCCGGTGTAGAAGGCCAACCCCAGGGGCGCCACATGCGGTCCGAGGCCGATTTCTGGCGGTGTGTAATCGGCACAGGCGCGACCGGCCCCAAACTCCGGATCCAGCGTGTCGCCCTGATGACAGTAAGGAAAGCCGAAATGCATGCCCTGTTTTGGTGCATGGTTCAGTTCACACTGCGGCATATCATCGCCCATCATGTCGCGACCATTGTCCGTGAACCAGAGCTCATCGGTTTCCGGGTGGAAGGCCAGCCCCACGCTATTGCGCACACCATAGGCCCAGGTTTCCATGCTGCCGTCACTGATGTCCATGCGCCGGATTTCCGCGTAGCCGGCCTCATCACAGACATTGCACGGTGCCCCGACAGGCAACCAAAGATCGCCAGCGGGCCCAAAACGGATGTACTTCCAGCCATGATGACGGTCCGTTGGCAACGCATCACTCACCAGCACTGGCTCCGGCGGATGGTCCAGCCGCGATTCAATATGGTCATAGCGCAGCACCCGGCTAACCGCCGCCACATAGAGCGAACCGTCATGAAAGGCGATGCCTGACGGCATTTCCAGCCCTTCGGCCAGCAGCAGCACGCGATCGGCCTTCTGATCGCCATCATCATCGATCACCGCATGCACCTTGCCGGCCCGCCGGGACCCCACAAACAGGGTGCCCTGATCGCCCAGGGCCAGCTGGCGCGCATTGTCGACTTCGTCGGCGTAGACGCTGATCTCGAAACCTTCCGGCAGGGAGATCAGGTCCAGATCATATTCCGCATGCGCCGACAGCGGCACACACAGACCCAAGAACCAGTACAGGGAGAGTTTTTTCATGCGCCTATGGTACCGCACGCCGTGCACCCTACTGCAACGAGCAACTGCTTAACGGGCGGGAACTGCGACCCCTAGTAGACATTTGGGTTAGACTAAGTGCTGGGGACGCATTGACGGTGCAACGGCCAGATCAATGCATGCGACAGGGGGAAAGATGTCCTTCATTCAAGAACTCAAGCGCCGGAATGTTTTCCGAGCCGGCCTCGCCTATCTGCTTATCGCCTGGGTGGTACTGCAGGCCGCTGATTTCGGCCTAGACCTTATCGATGCGCCTAACTGGATTGTTCAGTCCCTGTTTCTGTTGGCGACCATCGGGCTACCACTGACCCTGCTGGGCGCCTGGGTTTTCGAGGTTACCCCCGAAGGCATAAAACGTGAGCGCGATGTGTCCCGGGAGCACTCCATCACACCGCAGACACGACGGCGCCTGGATCGGGTCATTATCGTCCTGCTCACGCTCATTATTGCTATTCTCATCTCGCAGAACTTTGCTCCATCCGACAGCGATAATTCTGACCCGGCGCTCGCCGATATTGAGGACACAGCACTGACGTCAGAGCCGTTGAGAGTTGATGACGGCAAGCAATCAATCGCTGTGTTGCCATTTGACGATTTCTCGCAAGACGGATCGGAGGACTATTTTGCGCGCGGAATCTCCGAGGAATTACTCAACTTTTTGGCGCGCGTGGACGGACTACGCGTTGCATCGCGAACGTCCGCCTTTGCCTACAAGGATGAAGGCAAAAGCATTAGCGATATCGCCGCGGCGCTCAAAGTCGCCCATATTCTTGAGGGCTCGGTTCGCAAATCCGGTGACACTTTACGCATCACCGCACAGCTGATCGACACATCAAACGACGAACATCTCTGGTCGCAATCATATGACCGCCCTCTGACGGCGGAAAACCTGTTTCAGATTCAAGACGAAATTGCCGACGCCATTGTGTCGTCACTGAAAGGCCAGCTGACGATGAAGCCGCCGGTTGCGTCCGGGCGCGCTGTGTCGCTCGAAGCATATGAGCTCTACCTGCAGGCACGAGAAGATCACAACAAGCGGTTGCCCGGTCCGTTGGCTGCAGCAGAAGCCGGGTTCAGAAAAGTGACGGAACTCGACCCTGAATTCGCTCCGGCTTATTCCGGGTTAGCCGACACCTATTTATTGATGCAGGAATATGCCGGAATGGATCGGGAGCAGGCCCAGCGTCTTGCCACCCCAAATGTTGAACGGGCCTTGGCACTCGATCCCAATTCGGCTGAGGCCCTGACCAGCGCATCATTGCTGGCACGCGCCGCTGGCCGACCCGACGAAGCCCTCGACCTCGCCACCCGAGCGATAGCATCCAATCCAAATTATTCCGTAGCCTATCATCGTCAGGGATTGGCATACGAAAGCAAGGGCGAATTTGCCAAGGCGCTGGAGTCGTTTCAACGAGGCTTGTTTCTCGATCCTGCCTCAGCGGCTCTTCAGGGCAATATCTCACATACGCACTTGGCGCTAGGCAATCACACTGAAGCCCGGGCTACAGCTGAGGCGCTCATTCGCGCACAACCCGACTCCTATTCGGGCTATTGGGCACTCGCCGACACCCTGTATGAACTCGGACAATATGAACCCTATCATTTCAATTTAAAGGAAGCCGAAGCCCGCAACCCGACAAACAGGCCGGTCCGTTATGCTTTGTACGAGCTGTATCTGTATTCCGGGCTATTTGATTTGGCACGGAACTATGCAGACACGCTTTCTTCTGAAGTACTAACCTATCTGCAAGAAGGCGACCTGGAATCAGCTGAGCGCCTTATGGAAGGAGTGTTTGGGCCTGAACGAGCGACCATGGCGTATTTTCAAGGTGACCCCGAACGCGCCATGCAGATGTTCGAACCGCTGCTGCCATTCATTCTTCCCAGCGGTGATCTGGTGACTGAGCAGAACGCCGCCGATGCGGCTTTTTTTGCCATAGCCTACCATCGGTTTGATAAGTCGAAAGCTGAACCTCTGCGCCTGAAGCTGGACAAGTATTTCAGCGGCAAGACAGCATCTGAATTTTCAACTCAGGGCGTTCTGTTGGCTGGCCTCACGTTGCAATTACTCAAAGATGAGCCAAGCGCTGCAGTATTGTGGCGTGATCGGTTGTTTGAACTCAATCACGTCTCGGCGCCAGTGCCAATCCCGCTATGGAAAGAGCTTGAAGCGCTTCCAAGTTACGCCACCGATGTTGCCCGTATCGAAGAGATTTTGAGGCAGCGGCGCGAAGCAATCGCCGAACAGCTCGCGAACGCACCCGAGAACTGGGTTTTGAACGATCTCAGCAAAAACGAGGATGAATAGTCTCCGTTCGGAGACAGTTAGATCACCAACGGACGTCAAAACATCTTGCGCCCCGTTGAACTGCTACAGGAGGAATGCAGACGCTCAGCTGACGTCTTTCTCTGCGCGCCGACCAGAACGGACCAGCGGCCGTTCTGGAGCGAGTTTAGTACGCTCGCAAACAATACGATATGGGTTGATTCCAACGCTACGACCCCGGCCAGACCGGGGCTGAAGCGGCGCCCTAGGCCCCTTTCACAGCACAAAAAAAGGCGGCCTGCGGGCCGCCTTTTTTCTTATCCGGATCGGCGCTGCCTCAGTCGAGACCTGCACGCTGCTCATCCCGCTTGCCGCGGAACTCGGTACCCTCTTTCCAGTTCGGCCAGGCGTCACTGTTGGCCACATCCAGGCCGGTGCGGAAAAAGGTCTCCATATCTTCCAGCGCCCCTGACACCTCCCAGCTCAGATCGTACTCGTCAGAGACTCGGTGATAGTGGTCCTCCGTGTACTCATTGGCTTTCTCCATGCCGTAGGCCACACCCTTTTCCCGGTGCTCGTAGCCCTTGTTGGGGTACAGCATGGGCACGCCCTCCTTGGCCAGCTCAAAATGATCTGAGCGGAAGTAGTAGCCTTTTTCTGCCTCGCGATCAGCCGCCAGGAACCGTTCCTGCTCCGCCGCCGCCGCCGCGAGGTAATCGTCCAGATCGCTCATGCCCAGCCCCACCACGGTGATGTCGCGCGTTTCACCAAAGTTGTTCATGCCGTCCATATTCAGGCCGCCGGCCGTTTGCTCCAGGGGAAACAGCGGCTCGCTGGCGTAGAACCGCGAGCCCAGCAGACCCTGCTCCTCAGCCGCCAGCGCCAGAAACAGCACGCTGCGACGGGGCGCCTGGCCCAGGGTTTTAAAGGCGCGGGCGATTTCCATCAGCGCCGCCGTGCCGCTGGCGTTGTCCAGCGCGCCGTTGTAGATCTGATCGCCTTCCAGGCTTTCGTCCGTGCCCAGGTGGTCCCAGTGCGCCATGTAAATGAAGACCTCTTCCGGTGCTTCACTGCCGCGAATCAGGCCCGCCACGTTTTGCGAAACGATACGCTGCATCTCCAGCTCCATGCTGGCGCTGGCGGTCAGGCCCGTGAGCGGCACGGCCTGGAAGCCCGGCTTCGCGGCGGCCGCATAGAGCGCATCCAGATCCTGGCCTGCGCGCGCCACCAGCGCCCGCGCCTGGTCTTTCGTGATCCAACCCTCCAGCTGCGACAGCCGGGCGCCCTGATCCGAGAGCGCCATATTGAACTGCGGTCCGGTCCAGCTGTTCTCCACCGTGGGCCAGCCGTAAGCCGCGGGTTTGGTGTCGTGAATAATGATGGCACCGGCTGCCCCCTGGCGCGCGGCTTCATCATATTTGTAGGTCCAGCGACCGTAGTAGGTCATGGCATTGCCGTTAAACAGAGCCGGATCCTGCGTCGCATAGCCCGGATCGTTCACCAGTATGACCACGGTCTTGCCCTTCACGTCGACGCCCGCGTAATCGTCCCAGCCCCGCTCCGGAGCGCTGATGCCATAGCCTACAAAGACCAGTTCCGAGTCTTCCAGAGCCACCGCGTCTACCTGACGGCGCGTGCCAATGACCTGATCCGGACCATAGGCCAGCACCGTGTCGCCGTCCGGACCCTTAAAGGTCAGTTCGGGCTGGTTCACCACTTCAACGCTGACCAGCGGCACATCCTGCGTATAGACCCCGGCGTTGGCCGGCTCCAGCCCGATCTCCTCGAAATGATTGATGAGATAGGCCACGGTGAGCTCTTCCCCCTTCGTACCCGGAGCACGGCCACCAAAGGCATCCGAGGACAGGGTCTCTACATGCCGACGGTAGTTTTCTTCCGTCATGGTATCCACTGCGGTTTGCACCAGATCGCCACTGGCGGGCGGCGGCACCTCCATCACCACCGGCGGTTCAACAGCGATCGGCGCAGCGGGCTCGGAAGCCGGCTCCGTGCCGCAGGCACTCACAAGCGTGCCGGCCAGGGCAGTCAGGCCAAGGGTTTGTACAAGTCGGGTTGGGAGCATGAGAGGCATTCCTTTAGGGTGATGCGGAAATTAAGGCTGGCGACGCCAGAGGTCAGGAACGCTACCGCCCGCAGGTTTTGCCTGTCAAGGACGATGGTGCCCATCTGAGGCGGAAACCTGGGCGCAAGCATGAAAAAGGCGGCCCGAAGGCCGCCTTTTAGCACCCGAAGTGCCAGCCGGCTTAGCCGAACTGGTTCATGGTGTTGTCTTCACCTGCCGCTTTCAGGGCTGCGTCACCGGCAAAGTACTCTTTGTGGTCATCACCCATGTCCGAGCCCGCCATATTCTGGTGCTTAACGCAGGCAATGCCCTGACGGATTTCCTTCCGCTGCACGCCGGCCACGTAGCCCAGCATGCCCTGTTCACCGAAGTATTCCTTGGCCAGATTGTCCGTGGACAGCGCAGCCGTGTGATAGGTGGGAAGGGTAATCAGGTGATGGAAGATGCCGGCTTCACGGGCCGCATCGGCCTGGAAGGTACGAATCTTCTCATCGGCCGCAGCCGCCAGCTCTGAGTCGTCGTAATCGGCACTCATAAGCTGATCACGGCTGTAGGCAGAAACGTCTTTGCCAGCCTCGGCCCAGGCGTCGAACACCTGCTGGCGGAAGTTCAGCGTCCAGTTGAAGGACGGGCTGTTGTTGTAGACCAGCTTGGCGTTGGGAATGACCTCGCGAATGCGCGATACCATGCCACCGATCTGGCCGATGTGCGGCTTCTCGGTTTCAATCCATAGCAGGTCCGCACCATTTTGCAGCGATGTGATGCAGTCCAGCACGCAGCGGTCTTCACCGGTGCCGCTGCGGAACTGGAACAGGTTGGACGGCAGGCGCTTGGGACGCAGCAGCTTGCCTTCGCGGTTGATCACCACGTCACCGTTGCTCATGTCCGCCAGCGCGACCTCTTCGCAGTCCAGGAAGCTGTTGTACTGGTCGCCGAGATCACCCGGCGCCTGGGTAACAGCGATCTGCTTGGTCAGACCGGCACCCAGGGAGTCGGTACGGGCCACGATGACACCGTCATCCACACCCAGCTCCAGGAAGGCGTAGCGCACGGCCCGGATCTTGGCCAGGAAGTCTTCGTGCGGCACGGTGACCTTGCCGTCCTGATGGCCGCATTGCTTCTCGTCCGAGACCTGGTTCTCCAACTGGATCGCGCAGGCGCCCGCTTCAATCATCTTCTTGGCCAGCAGATAGGTCGCCTCGGCGTTACCGAAACCGGCATCGATATCCGCAATGATGGGCACTACGTGCGTCTCAAAGGTGTCGATCTGGTTTTGCAGATCCCGGGCTTTCACTTCATCACCCGCTTCACGCGCATCGTCCAGCGCACGGAATAAACCGCCGAGCTCACGGGCATCCGCCTGACGCAGGAAGGTGTACAGCTCTTCAATCAAGGCCGGCACGGAGGTTTTCTCGTGCATGGACTGATCCGGCAGGGGGCCGAATTCGGAGCGCAGGGCCGCGATCATCCAACCGGAGAGGTACAGGTAGCGCTTGTCCGTGCTACCGAAGTGCTTTTTCACGGCAATCATCTTCTGCTGCCCGATAAAGCCGTGCCAGCAACCTAGCGACTGGGTGTACTGGCCGGGGTCGGCATCATAGTCCGCCATATCCTTGCGCATGATGGCGGCCGTGTAACGGGCGATATCAAGTCCGGTTTTGAAACGGTTCTGCAAACGCATGCGCGCTGCCGATTCCGGGCTGATGTCGTTCCAGGGCTGACCGGCCTGATCGCGCAGGGCGGAGATTTTATTGATTTCGTCGCTATAGCTCATGGGGTTGTCTCACTCAAACAATCGAACAAAGTTCAGTCCACCAGCTGGGGATAAGCCGGCAGGGTTAAAAAGGTTTCCAGCTCCTGCTGGCGCGTCATCTCGCGCAACAGCGCTGCAGATTTGTTAACCGCCGGCGTTTTTCCATTGGCACCGGCCGCCAGCAGCTTGGCCTGTTCTTCATCGAACAGCTGCATGAGCCAGGCCTTGCTAATGGTCTGGCCGCTGTCCGTCTGGGCACCGTGCGTACCCCATTGCCACAGCTGGGTACGGGCAATCTCTGCGGTCGCCACGTCTTCCATCAGGTTATCGATGGGCAGTGCACCCTTACCCTCCATCCATCCGGCCAGGTAGATGATCGCCACGCGAATATTGCTGCGTACACCCGCTTCCGTGATGGCACCCGCGCAAGGGGCCAGCAGCTCCTCAGCGGAGATCTGTACCGGCTCGATCTCTTGCTGCAGCTGGTTGGGGCCATCCATCACCGCGTCAAACTCGGCGCGGGCCAGCGGCTCCAGCGCTGGATGCGCAATCCAGGTGCCGTCGTGACCGCGCTCAGCCTCCCGCCGCTTGTCGGCGATCACTGCGGCCATGGCAGCGGCGTCCGCTTGCGCGTCACCCCGCACGGGAATCTCCGCCGAGACCCCACCCATGGCCAGCGCACCGCGGCGGTGACAGGTGTTTACCAGCAGCCGCGAGTAGGCCTCAATAAAAGGCACCGAGGTGGTGACCTCGGCCCGATCCGGCAGCACCCGTTCGGGGTGGGCGCGCAGCGTCTTGATGTAGCTGGAGATGTAATCCCAGTGACCGCAGTTCAGTGCCAGCAAGCGGTCCTTCAGCGCGTGCATGATTTCATGCATCTGGAATACCGCTGGCAGCGTTTCGATCAGCACGGACACTTTAACGGTGCCGTGCGGCAGGCCCAGTTGCTGCTCTGACCAGGCGATCACATCCTCCCAGTAAGCGGCCTCTTCCCAGTGTTCGAGCTTGGGCAGGTAGAAATAGGGTTGCTTGCCGCGCTTCTGCAGCGCGTCGTGGTTGTGGAACAGGTACAGACCGAAATCGACCAGGGAGCCGGGTATGGGACGCCCGTGCATGCGCAAGTGTCGCGTGGGCAGGTGTAGGCCACGCGGGCGCACCATGAGCACCGCGCTATCCTCGTTCTGCCGGTAATGGCGGCCGCCGGGGGTGGTGTGTTCCAGCTGGCCCCGGCAAGCGTCATACAGGTTGGCCTGCCCTTCCATGATGGACTGCCAGGTGGGCGAGGTGGAATCCTCGAAATCCGCCATGTAGCACTGCGCACCGGAATTCAGCGCGTTGATCATCATCTTCCGGGTAACAGGGCCCGTTATCTCCGTGCGTCGGTCCTGCACCTCCGCGGGGATCGGCGCAACGCACCATTCGCCCTCGCGAATATTCCGGGTTTGTGGGTCAAAGTCTGGCAGGGAACCGGCGTCGTAGGCGGCCTGGCGCTGCTCACGCGCGGCCAGCAGATTTCTTTGGCGTTCGGTAAATTCATCGGCCAGATGCGCCAGAAAAGCGTTGGCGCCAGGCGTAAGCACACGAAGAGAGGCCGGCGTATCAGGATGGGTAATTTCGAGAGTCGGTATGGGTCTCTTCATCGCTGCCAGGGTCATGGTTCGTGTGCTCCTGCGTGGGGGTTAACGTGCAATTAGCATGGTGCGCCGGGCTATAATTGACAATATAAATATTTCAATATGTTTCATTAATTTTGTTAAAGATATAACGCGCTGATTTCTATGCAAAAAAACGAACGCTTCTATTACAAGGGCAATCCGCTCAAGCAATTAAGGGCCTTCTGTGCCGTGGCCCGCACGGGCAAGATGACGGATGCAGCCAATGAACTGTTTCTGAGCCAGTCGGCCGTCAGCCTGCAGGTGAAAGCGCTGGAAAGTGCGCTGGAAACCGTGCTGTTTGAACGCCGCGGACCCAATATTCAGCTCACGCCGGAAGGCCGCAAACTGCTGGATATGGCACGGCCGCTGGTGGAAGGCGTTGACGCTTTGCCCGGTCGCTTTGCCAAGGAAGTCCATGGCAACATGGATACGGGCGAAGTGGTGATAGCCGCCGGTGAATCCACCATTATTTATATCCTGCCACGGCTGGTGGCACGTTTTCGTGAACGCTTTCCGAACATCCATGTGCAAATGCGCAACGTGACCGGCCGCGATGGCCTGGCCATGATTCGTGAGGATCAGGTGGATTTCGCCATCGGCTCCATGCTGGACGTCCCGACCGACATTTCCTATACCCCCATGTACACCTTCGATCCGGCCCTGATCATGCCCGAGGGCCATGAACTGGGCGAACGCGACGATATTCACCTGGAAGACATCGCGCCCTATGGACTGATCCTGCCACCGCGACGCTTGACCACCTGGCGTCTGGTGGACCGGGTGTTTCAACAGCACCAGGTGCCTTTCAACGTGGTGCTGGAAGTGGGTGGCTGGGAGGTCATCAAACGTTACGTCGAGGCCAATTTCGGTCTCTCGATCGTGACCAGCATCTGCCTGCGCGAGGAAGACCGGCTGGTCGCCCGCAATATGAGCAATTACTTTCCGAAACGCACCTATGGTGTCGTCGCCCGGCGCGGGCGCCATTTGCCGCTACCCGCGCGGGCCTTTCTGGAGACGGTGCAGGACGTTCCCATCTCTGACTCGCCCTGGCACACGGGGGAATCCATGCGCTAAGCGAATGCTCACCTCCACGCGTTTTTGAGGCGCTAACTGCTACCGTTCTTGCTCTTTTTGCTGAGCTTTCGCATGCTGCTTAACGTTCTTGTCTCCTGCTCCCGCGACCTGGCTCGCACACGCAGCCGAACCACCAAGCGTGAACGCCTGTGCGCGTGCCTCCGGGGCTGTGAGCAGAGCGAGCTAGCGCTGCTAGTGGATTACCTGTCCGGCATCCTGCCACAGGGCAAAATTGGACTCGGACCAGCCATTTTCAAACAATTAAATCCGGCGGATGCCCCAAGCCAGGCCCAACTGGAGCTAAAGACCGTGGATCGCTGCTTCAGCGCTATTGGCGACAGCACAGGACCGGGTTCACAAAAGACCCGCCTAGGCCTGCTGGAAGACCTGTTTGCCCAGGCCACCACCGCTGAACGTGATTTTCTGCAACGTCTGGTACTGGGCACCCTGCGCCAGGGCGCTCTGGAGGCCGCCCTCATTGACGGGATTGCCGCCGCCAATGCCTTACCGGAAGCCGCCGTGCGTCGGGCAGTCATGCTGGCCGGCAGCGCGGCCCCGGTCGCCGTCGCTGCCCGGCAGCAAGGCCAGCAGGGCCTGGATCAATTCCAACTCACACCCCTGCAACCGGTCCGCCCCATGCTAGCGCAACCGGCGGCCCGGGTAGATGATGCGCTGGCGCAATTTCCTATGACCCAGCTGGACGTGAAGCTGGACGGCGCACGCATTCAGGTACATCGTGCCGGCGACACGGTGCGCGTCTACTCGCGCCAGCTCAACGAAGTGGGCTGGAGCCTGCCGGAAGTGCACGAGGCTGTGCAGCGCATGCAACCGGGCGATTTCATTCTTGATGGCGAGGTGCTGGCCCTGCAAGGGAACGGCAGACCCCGGCCCTTTCAGGTCACCATGCGACGTTTTGGGCGACGTAGCCAGCTGGAGGAAATGCGCCGGCGCATTCCGCTGAGCTGCTATTTCTTTGATTGCCTCTATTGGCGGGAGTCGCTGATCGACCGTCCCCTGAATGAACGACGCGAGCAGCTGGAGCAGCTGGTCGGTGCACAGGCGGTGGTTCCCGGACTGCTCACCGGGGCGCCGGAGCAGGCGCGGGATTTCCTGACGCAGGCTTTGGAACAGGGCCACGAAGGCCTGATGGCGAAAAATCCGGCCAGCACCTATATGGCGGGCAACCGGGGCGGCGACTGGCTGAAAATCAAGCAGGCGCACACGCTGGATCTGGTTGTGCTCGGCGCGGAATGGGGCAGCGGCCGGCGCTCTGGCTGGCTGTCGAACCTGCATCTGGGTGCACGGGATGCAAATGGCGACTTCATCATGCTGGGCAAAACCTTCAAAGGGCTGACCGACAAGCTATTGCGCTGGCAAACAAAGGCCCTGCTCGAGTTGGAGCAAGCGCGCGACGAGCAGACGGTTTACGTCCATCCGCAACTGGTGGTGGAAATCGCCCTGAATGACATTCAGGCCAGCCCGCACTACCCTGCCGGCCTGGCCTTGCGTTTCGCGCGGGTCAAGGCCTACCGGGCAGATAAAACACCAGCCCAGGCCGATACGCTGGCCACCGTGCAACAGCTTTATGAATGGCAAACGGGCCAGACCGCACCCGTCATGAAACGGAGCGCCTGAGGCAGCTATGGCTTTTCATCCCGCCACGCAAAGCTGGTTCGAAGAGAACTTCTCGGCCCCTACCGAGGTGCAGCAGGCCGGCTGGGAAAAGATCCGCAGTGGCGCGCATTCCCTGCTGGTCGCACCGACGGGCAGCGGCAAAACCCTGGCCGCCTTCCTGGCCGGTATTGATCGGCTGGGCAGCCAGCCTCATGAGCATGAGGCTGGCGTACGGGTGTTGTATATCTCACCGCTCAAGGCGCTGGTTTATGACATCGAGCGCAACCTGCGCGCCCCCCTGGTCGGCATCGGGCGCGTTGCGGAGCGACTTGATCTACCGTTCCGCAGCGCCTCCGTGGCCGTGCGCACCGGTGATACGCCTCAGCGTGAACGCCAGCGCCAGCTGCGCCAGCCAGCAGACATCCTGGTGACCACGCCGGAATCCCTGTATCTCATGCTGGGTTCGAAGGTAGCCGCCACCTTGCGCACGGTGGAAACGGTCATCATCGATGAGATACACGCGCTGGCGCCGAGCAAGCGCGGCGCTCACCTGGCCCTGTCGCTGGAACGGCTGGCGGCCGCCTGCGAGCGTGAGCCGCAACGCATCGGTTTGTCCGCAACGGTGCGCCCGCTGAGCACCATCGCCAGCTACCTCGGCGGTCAGCGCGCGGTAGAGATCGTTGATTGCTCTGCGCCGCCGGCCATTGATCTGACCGTCAGCGTGCCCGTACCGGATATGCAAAATCCGCCCAGCACACCCACACCAGAGGGCGGTTCCGTACTGGGTGAACTCTATGCCCGCGAGGTCGGTACACCGCAGCCGGAACGGGGTATCTGGCCCGCCATTTACCCGCAGCTGCTGACCGCGATCCGCGACCATCGGGCCACCATCATTTTTGTGAACAGCCGCGGCCTCTGCGAGCGACTGGCTCACAAGCTTAATGAGCTGGCAGAAGAGGAACTGGTACGCGCCCACCACGGCAGCATCTCGCACAGCAAGCGCGCAGAAATAGAGGAGGGACTCAAGGCCGGCGATATTCGCGGCATTGTTGCCACCAGCTCGCTGGAGCTGGGTGTGGACATGGGTGCCGTTGACCTGGTGCTTCTGGTTGAATCACCGGGCTCGGTGGCACGCGGACTGCAGCGGGTTGGGCGGGCGGGCCATGGCGTCGGCGAGACCAGCGAAGGGCGCATCTATCCGAAATTTCGCGGCGATCTGCTGGAAAGCACCGTGGTGGCGAGCCGCATGCAGGACGCGGCCCTGGAAAGTATCCGCGTACCCGAGAACCCCCTGGACGTGCTGTCTCAGCAGCTGGTGGCTTGCTGCTGTCAGGCGCCCAGCAGCGTGGATGAGCTGGAGCAGCTGGTGCGCCGCGCCTGGTCTTACCGGCAGCTGTCCCGCGCAGCTCTGGAATCGGTGCTGGACATGCTCAGTGGCAACTATCCCTCCTCGGACTTCGCGGAATTGAAACCCCTGCTGAGCTGGGATCGGGCCACGGATACGCTCAGTGCACGCCGCGGCTCGGCCCTGGTCACGCGCATGAATGCCGGCACGATTCCGGACCGTGGCGCCTACGGTGTGCACCTGGGCGAGGACGGGCCGCGCGTGGGCGAGCTGGATGAAGAAATGGTGTTCGAGATTCGTCCGGGTGACAACATCACCCTGGGCGCCAGCACCTGGCGCGTGGAGCAGATTACCCGCGACCGGGTACTGGTCACGCCCGCGCCCGGTGAGCCGGGCCGCTTACCCTTCTGGCGTGGCGATGGGCCGGGACGGCCCATTGAGCTGGGCCAGGCCATGGGCGCGTTTCTGCGCCGTGCTGGCGACCTGCCTCCGGGCCAGCTGCAGGGCTGGCTGCAGGAGGAGACGCCACTGGATGAGTTTGGCGCCGGCAATCTGCGCGACTATCTGCTGGAGCAGAAAGCCAGCACAGGCACACTGCCCACGGATCGTGCCATTACCGTGGAACGATTCCGTGACGAGCTGGGTGACTGGCGCGTGTGCATTCTGACGCCCTTCGGGGCCCGCATTCACGCGCCCTGGGCCATGGCACTGCAGCGCACTCTGGGCAGCATCAGCGGCTATGAAATGCAGGTCATGTATACGGACGATGGCATCGTGCTGCGCTTTGCGGATGCCGAGGAACTGCCCGCGCTGGACCTGCTGCTGCCGGACGCGGATGAGGTGGAGGAGCTGATCACCGAGCAACTTGCCGGCACCTCACTTTTTGCCGGCCTGTTCCGGGAAAACGCCGTGCGCTCCCTGCTGCTGCGCCGGCGGCGACCGGGCCAGCGCTCACCGCTCTGGGCCCAGCGCCTGAAGTCGCAAAATCTGCTCGCCACGGTGCAGCAATACCCCAGCTTCCCCATGGTCATGGAAACCTATCGTCAGGCCCTGGCCGATGTCTTTGATCTGCCGGGTTTCAAACAGCTCTTACGGGACCTCAACAGTCGCGCGATTCGGGTTGATGACGTGGAAACGCCCAGCGCATCACCCTTCGCCCGCTCCCTGGTGTTTGCCTATGTGGCCGCCTATCTCTATGAGCAGGATGCGCCCCTGGCGGAGCGCAAGGCGCAGGCCCTTACGCTGGACCGCGGCCTGCTGAGCGAGTTGCTGGGACAGGCCGAACTGCGCGAATTGATTGACCGGGAGGTACTGGCTGCGCTGGAGCAGGAACTGCAATTCCTGACCCCGGAACGGCAGGCGCGGGACGCCGATGAGGCCCATGATTTGCTGCGCCGGCTCGGCGATCTCAGCCCGGAAGAGCTGGCGGCGCGCAGCCAGACAGCGCCGGAACCCTGGCTAGAGACGCTGCGCGCACAGCGACGCGCTGTAAGCGTCAAAATCGCCGGTGAGATCCGGTGGATCGCCGCGGAAGATGCGGGGCTCTATCGCGATGCACTGGGCGTGGCGACACCCCCCGGAATACCCGACGCGTTTCTTGGCGAAGTCAGCGATCCCCTGCGACAGCTGTTTCGACGCTTTGCCCGTCATCAGGGGCCATTTCTGGCGGGGCAACTGGCACAGCGCTATGCCCTGCGGGATGCACAGGTGGTGCCCGTACTCCGGGCCCTGGAACGGGAAGGCCTGCTGCTGCGCGGCGAGATCCGGCCTGGCGGCGCCGAACTGGACTGGTGCGATGCAGAAGTACTGCGGCAGCTCAAGCGCCGCAATCTCGCCCAGCTGCGGGATGAGGCGGCGGCGGTGGATACGGCCACGCTGGCGAGCTTTCTGCCGCGCTGGCACGGCATCGGAGACAGCGCCGGCGGACCGGAACGGCTGCGGGAGGTGATCGGCCAGCTACAGGGCCTCGCCCTGCCCTGGTCCCTGTGGCGTGATGTGATTCTGCCCAGCCGCGTGCAGGGCTTTTCCCTGCCCATGCTGGACATGCTGGCAGCGAATGGCAGCGTGCTCTGGATCGGACGCGGCGCGAGCAGCGCCCGGGACGGGCGGGTGGCTCTGTATCTGCGCGAACAGGCCCATGAGCTGATCGAACATGATCATGACTACGAGGCGCCCGGCGCGCTACACGGGGCCATTTTGGACTCGCTGCAAGACCAGGGGGCCTCGTTCCAACTGGAACTGGAGCTGGATGTGGCTGCACGTCAGGAACAGCCCCCCTCGGCCCGAGATTTTCGTGAAGCCTTGTGGGATTTGGTGTGGGCCGGACAGATCACCAACGATACCTTCGGGCCGCTGCGCGAACTGACCAGGGGCCCGGCGCGCCATCGACGACGGCGACGGCTGACCGGCGCGGGACGCAGCGCTGACACGCCGGTCCATAACGGTCGCTGGACTCGTGTAGCGCGGCTGGCACCGGCCTCCGTCGCACCCACCCAGCGGGCCGTTGCACGCACTCGGCTGCTGCTGGACCGCTACGGCATCGTTAGTCGCCCCTGCCTGGCGGGCGAGCAGATGAGCGGTGGCTTTGGCCCCGTGTACAAGGTGTTGCGCGAGCTGGAAGAACAGGGCCGCGTGCGCCGCGGCTATTTTGTGGAGGGCCTGGCTGGCGCCCAGTTTGCCTACGCCGGCGCCATTGACCGGTTGCGCAGCGGACGCAGCGCCGTGGAAGAGCGCGACCATGTGGTGAGCGCTGAAGACACGCAGCTGCTGGCCGCGCTGGATCCGGCCAATCCCTACGGGGCCATTGCGCCCTGGCCGGATACGGGCGAACAGGAACCACGTACGCCCCGTCGTGCCGCCGGTTGCTGGGTGGTGCTGACCCGTGGCAGGCCCGCGCTCTATCTGTCCGGCGGCGGCCGCAAGCTGCTCACATTCCCGGCTACGCTGCGCGATGAGGAAGGTGCTCTGGCGGCCGCGCTTGAAGCCCTGCGCAGCCTGCCCAAAAGCGCCTACCGGGGCAGCCTGACCATTGAAACCATCGATGGCGAATCGGCGCGCGAAAGCGTACTGCTGGATCAGTTCCTTGCGGCCGGTTTTAACCGCGATTACAAGGGACTCATGCAGGGGCGCCGGGACAGCATGCGCGCCGCACCCGATCGTCGAAGCGCGAGTGAAGGCAGTGCCTGAAGGCGACACGATTCACAAAATTGCCAACTTCCTTGCCCCGCGCATGGTCGGCGAGCGGGTTCACAAGATCACCCTGGCTCCGCGCTTCCCTAGGCGCCCCTTTGCCGGTGATACGGTGCGCAGCGTGGAGGCCCACGGCAAGCATCTCTACATCGGCTTCGCCGGCGGCCCAGCCCTGCGCAGCCACCTGGGCATGTATGGCTCCTGGCATTTCTACGCGCCCGATGCGCACTGGCAGAAACCCGCCAACCAGGCCTCGCTGATACTGGCAACAGAGCACACGGACTATGTGTGCTTCAATGCCAAAGAGGTGGAATGGGTGCGTAGACCCAGCGTCCGGGGGCGTATTCTTGACCAGCGTCTGGGCCCGGATCTGACCACGGGACAAGTGGACACCCGCGCTGTTGTGCGCCGCGCGCGGGACCTGCTTGAGCCCGCGACGCCGTTGATCGACGTACTTCTGGATCAGCGCGTGGCCTGCGGCATCGGCAACGTTTACAAGTCGGAACTGCTGTTTATTCAGCGACATCGACCCTTGCTGCCGCTTATGGCGATCAGTGACGCGGACCTGGCGGCCAGCTTTGCGCTGGCGGCCGAACTGCTGGCCAGCAATCTGGGCGGCGGTAAGCGAGTCACGCGCCGGGAAAATGATGGCGCCGGCAGGCTGTGGGTCTATGCCCGTCAAGGCGCGCCCTGTCTGCGCTGCGAGCATCCGATCGAATACGCCCGGCTGGGGCAGCACCATCGGGGCACCTACTGGTGCCCGCGCTGTCAGCCCTGAGGGCCGGAACTAGCCGCTAGAGCGTGCGTCCAGCCCGTGCTCGGCCAGTAACTGCTCGCGAATGTGCAGCAGATAGAGCGCGATGGCGGTCACGATAACGCCGGACAACAGGTAGAGGGACGCGGCCCAGAGACCGAAACGGTCGGTCAGAAACAATCCGACCAGCGGCGCAAAAGCCGCGCCGAAAATCCACGACAGGTTGGTCGAAAGCGCGCTGGCAGAGTAAGCGTATTTGGGTTTGAAACGTTTGGGCACGATGGCACCGGACTGGCCGTGAGCAAAGCCCAGCAACATGAAGCCCAGCAGGATAAAGATGGCCGGGTGGCTATCCAGTGTGCCGATGGTCAGGCAGAGCAGGGAAATCATCAGCGTACCCATACCCACCACCCAGCGGCGGCTGAAATGGTCTGCCATCCAGCCTGACAGCACCACCATCAGGATCGCCAGGCCACCGCCCAGGAGCTGCAACAGCAAAATGTGGGGAATGGGCCAATCCGTGTATAGCAGCGCGTAGCCGAGCGGGAATACGGTCACCATATGCAGTAGGGCATAGCTGGCCAACGGCGCGAAGGTGGACAGCAGAATAGGACGCCACTGGGAGCGAAGCATGTCGCGAATGGGGCTCAGGCGCGTCACCTTCGCATCGGCGCCAAAATCCGTGTTCAACAGACGAATGCGGGCGAAGAGGGACACCACGTTAACCGCCATCACCGCAAAAAAGGCGAAGCGCCAGCCGTAGGTAATAAATTCTTCGTCAGTCAGGAAGCCAGTCAGCACATAAAACAGCGCGGCGGCGACACAAAAACCAATGGGGCTGCCAAGTTGCGGCACCATGGCATAGATGCCCTCGCGCTCCTTCGGAGCGGCATTCTGCAACTGCAGCGTGATGCCATCCCAGGAACCGCCCAAACCCAGCCCCTGACCGATGCGTAAGAGCGCCAGCAGCACCGGCGCCAACCATCCAAGCTCGGCGTAACCAGGCAACAGGCCGATGGCTACCGTGCAGGTGCCAAACATGATCATGGCGATGGCAACCTTGGCCTGCAGGCCGATTTTCCGTTGGATTTTACGGGCCAGCAGACTGGCCACGGGACGTGCCAGAAACGCCAGCGCGAAAACTGCGAAAGACAGCATGGTGCCCTGCACCGGCTCAAAATTGGGAAAAAACAACCGCGGGAACACCAGCGCCGAGGCGATGGCGTAGACAAAGAACCCGAAATAATCCGTGACGCGCGCCATGATCACCGTGGTGATCACCTCGTCAACGGTGGCTGATGATTGCGTCGATAAAGTCGTGTCTGACACGTTGAATTGCCTCGTTTGAAGCCTTATCTTAGTGGCTGTTCGGGAAGCTTGCATGAATGGCTTACCAACACATGCACAGGCCTCGTCGGGGCCGTCGACCCGCCGCATTGGCTAGTTAGCCACAGGCTAGTGTTCTATAATTATGCACTAGCGAGACACTTTTTTGAGGACTTCTTCGGTGAAGCTTTTGCGCTTAGCAGCGCCGCTGATGCTCCTTGCCTTCCTGACCGGCTGTGATCTTGTAGTCCTTGAGCCAGCCGGAGACATTGCTGCACAGCAAGGCAAGCTGATTATCTACGCCACGGTTCTGATGCTGATTGTCATCGTTCCGGTCATGGCATTAACGGCGTTTTTTGCATTTCATTACCGCGCCTCGAACGGCAAATCTTCCTACGCGCCCGAGTGGAGTCATTCGGTGAGTCTGGAAATTGTCGTCTGGACCTTACCGCTGGCCATCATCATTTGTCTGGCCGGTCTCACCTGGGTCGCCACCCATCGGCTGGAGCCCTACAACGATCTGGACCGGATTTCTGCAACGCAGCCCATTGACCCTGCGGTGCAGCCCCTGACCATTCAAGTGGTGGCACTGGACTGGAAGTGGCTGTTTATCTATCCGGAACAGGGCATTGCAACGGTCAACGAGGTTGCCGCGGTGGTGAACCGGCCCATTGAGTTCAAGCTGACCTCCGATACGGTGATGAACTCCTTCTACATTCCCGCGCTGGCCGGCCAGATCTATGCCATGCCCGGCATGGAAACGGAACTGAACGCGGTGATCAACCGCGCGGGAGATTTTGAGGGTTTTTCCGCCAACTACAGCGGTAACGGCTTCTCAAAAATGCGTTTCCGCTTCCACGGCATGGACGAGCCGGGCTTTGAGGACTGGGTGCAGCAGGTGCGGGACGGCAGCGAGACCAGCCTGAGTCGCGAAAGCTATCTGGCCTTGGCCCAACCCACCACCGGAAATCCGGTGACCTACTACGATGGCGTGGCCGACGATTTGTGGCGCCGGGCGCTCAACCTCTGCGTCGCTCCTGGCGTGCTGTGTATGGATGACATGATGATGGTTGACGCCCTGGGCGGCGGTGGCCTGCTGGGCCTGATGAACCGGGAAATTTTTGCCGGTATCTGCGCGGCAGACGACGCGCTAACGCTGTACCAACTGCTCCATCCGGACATGCTGCCGGAAGGGCCGCAACCACTGGCCAGCCCGGTGGTGCAGAGCCCGCTGCTGGAGGCGAGGTGAGTTATGTCTGACGTTGAAACCATGGCCCGGGGCACCATGGGTGCGGCGGTGGCCGACCCGTTCTGGGGCAAACTGACCTGGGATATCTTCCCTTTCTATGACCCGCTGTTGCTGGTGACCTTTATCGGCACCTGCGTAGTGGCGGCAACCGTTGTCGGACTGATCAGCTATTTCCGCCTCTGGGGCTATCTGTGGAACGAATGGTTTACCTCCATTGACCACAAGAAGATCGGCATCATGTACATGGTGCTCGGCATTGTGATGCTGTTGCGGGGCTTTTCGGACGCGCTGCTGATGCGCAGTCACCAGGCCCTGGCCTCAGCGGGCTTTGTGGGCTACCTGCCGCCCTATCACTACGATCAAATCTTCACCGCCCACGGTGTGATTATGATCTTTTTCGTGGCCATGCCGCTGATCACCGGCTTTATGAATTACATCATGCCGCTGCAGATCGGCGCCCGGGATGTGGCCTTTCCGTTTCTGAATAACTTCAGCTTCTGGCTAACCGTATCCGGCGCCATACTGATTATGCTGTCGCTGTTTGTGGGCGAATTCGCTGCCACCGGTTGGCTGGCCTATCCACCCCTGTCCGGATTGAGTTTCAGTCCCGGGGTGGGCATGGATTATTACCTCTGGGCGCTGAACATCGCCGGCATTGGCACCACCTTGTCCGGCATCAACCTCATCGTCACGCTGGTGAAGATGCGGGCGCCGGGCATGAGCTGGATGAAGATGCCTATCTTCTGCTGGACGACCCTGTGCACCAATGTGCTGATCGTGGCGACCTTCCCGGTACTGACCGCAACGCTGGCACTGCTGACGGCTGATCGCTATCTCGGCACCAATTTCTTCACCGCCGATATGGGCGGCAACCCCATGATGTACGTGAACCTAATCTGGATCTGGGGTCACCCCGAGGTGTACATCCTCACCTTGCCGATTTTCGGTATTTTTTCCGAGGTGGTTCCGACCTTCAGCAAGAAACGTTTGTTCGGCTACACCTCCATGGTCTATGCCACCTGTGTAATTATGATCCTCAGCTATCTCGTGTGGCTGCATCATTTCTTCACCATGGGTGCCGGTGCCGATGTGAACTCGTTTTTCGGCATCACCACCATGATTATTTCCATTCCCACCGGGGCCAAGCTGTTCAACTGGCTATTCACCATGTACAAGGGGCGCATACGCTTTGAGGTGCCCATGCTATGGGTCATCGGCTTCATGCTCACCTTCGTCATCGGCGGCATGACCGGCGTCCTGTTGGCGGTACCCCCGGCCGACTATGTGCTGCACAACAGCCTGTTCCTGGTGGCGCATTTCCACAATGTCATCATCGGCGGGGTGGTCTTCGGCATCTTCGCCGGTATCAACTACTGGTGGCCCAAGGCCTTCGGCTTCAAACTGGATGACCGCTGGGGCCGAATCAGCTTCTGGTCCTGGTTCCTGGGCTTCTATTTCGCCTTCATGCCGCTGTATGTGCTGGGGCTCATGGGGGTCACACGACGCCTGAGCCAGTTCGAGGACACGATCTACGCGGGCTATTTCTTTACCGCCATGATTGGCTCGCTGCTGATCGCCCTCGGCATCGCCGCCTTCATCATTCAGATCGCCGTTTCCATCCGCAACCGGGAAGCGCTGAAAGATACGACCGGCGACCCCTGGGGCGGCCGCACGCTGGAATGGTCGACCTCGTCGCCGCCACCCTATTACAACTTTGCCTTCACCCCGCGGGTCTATGCACTGGATGCCTGGGACCATATGAAGCGCCACGGCTTCAAGCCCCGCAGCGACGGCTACGCGCCCATTCATATGCCGCACAACACGGCCACCGGCGTGGTGCTGTCCGCCCTCGCCACCGTCATGGGCTTCGCGCTGGTCTGGCACATCTGGTGGCTGGCTACCGGCTCGTTCCTGGCCTGCCTTGCCTACGGCATCGCACACACCTTCAACTACAACCGTGATTACCACATCCCGGTGCATGAGGTGCAGGAAATCGAAGCCCAGCGCCATCGAGAGCTGGCCGCCCTGGAAAGCCCCGAGGCCGCAGGAGCACAGCCATGAGCAGCACGACGCTGGCGCCGGAAAACAAGCTGCCGGAAGCGGTCTACGAGTATGAAATCGTAGAGGACCACGAGCACCACGAGGCGCATGACAGTGGCAGCATGCTGGGCTTCTGGCTCTACCTCATGAGCGATTGCTTGATCTTCGGCATTCTCTTCGCCGTGCACGCGGTGGTGGGGCAGAAATACGCAGCCGGGCCGGCGCCAGCCGACCTGTTCGAGCTGGACCTGATTCTGGTCGCCACTTTTATGCTGCTGTTCTCGTCCATCACCTTCGGCTTTGCCGTGCTGCGCATGTTCGCCAATGATCTGCGCGGCATGACCATTTGGCTGGTGGTCACGGGCCTGTTTGGGCTGGGCTTTCTGGGCCTGGAAATTAAAGAATTCAGCCATTTGGTTCATATCGGCGCCGGGCCCAGTTCCAGCGCCTTTCTGTCCTCCTTCTTCGTCCTGGTTGGCACCCATGGCTTACACGTGACCGCTGGCACCATCTGGCTGTGTGTCCTGATCGCCCAGCTGCATATGAAAGGCCTGACCGCAGCCAACCAGCGCCGGGTGCTCTGCCTGAGTCTGTTTTGGCACTTTCTGGATCTGATCTGGATCGGTGTATTTTCCTTCGTTTACCTGGCCGGGGTATTGCTATGAGCGATGCACACGCTGCACCGGGAAGTCTGCGTTCCTACATCGTAGGGTTCGTCCTGTCCGTAGTGCTTACAGTGATTCCGTTCTGGCTGGTCATGACCGACGCCACCAGCAATGTGGCGCTGGCGCTGACCATCATCTTCACCCTCGGCGCGGCCCAGATTCTTGTGCATGTGCACTACTTTCTGCACGTCACCTTAAAAGCCGAGCACGGCTGGCAGGCCATGTCCCTGCTATTCACCGCGGTGCTGCTGGTGATCGTGCTGGCCGGTTCCATCTGGGTCATGCTGCACCTGGAAGAAAATATGATGCCGGCGCATGAACAGATTGAGCAGGTGCGCCAACTGCCGTGAAGGAGCCCGTAACCGGGGCACGTCCACCGCGCTGGCTGCGGCTGTCTGCTCTGGTCCTGGCGGGCTGCGCCCTGGTGACGTTCATTGTGCTGGGTAACTGGCAGCTACGAAGGTTGGACTGGAAACTCAACCTCATGGATGCGGTTGAAACCCGGGCCTTTCAGGCACCGGTCACCCTGCCGCCCGAACCCATCACCGCTGAAGAACACGCCTATCTGCGCGTTGCCCTGAGCGGCAGCTATCGCCATCAGCACAGTCAGCGCGTGAAAGCCCTCACGGAACTGGGCGGCGGCAGCTGGCTGCTCACGCCGCTAGAAAGTGAACGCGGCTATGTTTGGATCAACCGGGGCTTTGTACCGTCCGGCACAGATGTGAGCGACTGGACCCAGCCGCAAGGCGTACAGCAGATAACGGGACTGCTGCGCATGAGCGAGCCGGGCGGCACGCTGTTGGAAGACAATCAGCCGGAACTGGATCGCTGGGTGTCGCGGGATATTGAAGCACTACAAGCCGCCAGCGGACTCTATGGTCCCGAGCAGTTTTTCATTGATGCGGACCATCAGGGCGAAGCCGGCAGCTGGCCGCGGGGGGGCATGACCCGATTGCGCTTTCGCAATAACCACCTGAGCTATGCACTGACCTGGTATGCCATGGCCCTGGGCCTGGCAGCAGCCCTCATCATGGTGGCTCGCCTGCAGCGGCGATCCGGCTAACCAGGCTTTTGCAGCACCCAAAGAAAAGGCCGGCGCATGCCGGCCTTTTCGCCCTACGCAGCTTCCAGCGTGCCTACTTAACGCCCGCCACAAACTCCGGATACGCTTCCATGCCACAGTCCGCTGCATCCAGACCGCGGAACTCGTCTTCTTCAGAAACGCGAATGCCCATGGTGAATCGCAAAGCGAACCAGACCGCCAGACTGGCCAGAAATACCCAGCCAAAAATGGTGGCAGCGCCGATTAACTGGCCTGAGAAGCTGGCCCCATCGTTGCTGAGTGGCACCAGCAGCAGGCCCAGCAGACCCACCACGCCATGTACGGAAATGGCACCCACCGGATCATCGATTCGGAACTTATCCAGGGCGACGATGGAGAACACCACCAGGATGCCGCCCGCCAAGCCAAACAGGCAGGCCTGCAATGCGGTCGGCGTGGACGGCTCGGCGGTGATGGCCACCAGCCCGGCCAGCGCGCCATTCAGCGCCATGGTCAGGTCAACCTTGCCAAACATGAGGCGAGCGGTAATCAGCGCGCCCACCAGACCCATGGAGGCCGCTGCATTGGTGTTTAGAAACACCATGGCCATGCTGTTGGCATTGGCCGCGTCGGCCAGCTTGAGCACCGAGCCACCATTAAAGCCAAACCAGCCCATCCACAGGATCAGCGTACCCAGCGTGGCCAGTGGCAGGTTACAACCCGGGATGGCTTTTGCGTGACCGTCCTTGCCGTATTTACCGGCGCGCGGGCCCAGCAATAGCACACCGGCCAGCGCGGCCGCCGCCCCTGCCATGTGCACAATGCCCGACCCGGCAAAGTCACTGAAGCCCAGATCGCCGAGGTTGTAGAGGCCAAACACGTCCTTGCCGCCCCAGGTCCAGCTGCCCTCCAGCGGGTAGATCAGCCCGGTCAGCACCACGGCAAAGATCAGAAAGCTCCACAGCTTCATGCGCTCGGCGACTGCGCCGGAGACAATCGACATGGCGGTGGCTACGAACACGACCTGGAAGAAAAAGTCCGAGGCGGTGGCATAGACCGCGCTGCCATCAAAGCCAGCCTCAGCCGAATCGCTATGCACTGCGGCAAGATCAAAGTCACCGATGCCGCTCAGGAAAAACTCACCGCCGTACATGATGGCGTAGCCACAGACCAGATACATGGTGCAGGCCACCGCGAACAGGGCGACGTTTTTGGTGAGGATTTCCGTGGTGTTTTTGGCCCGTACGAGGCCTGCTTCCAGCATGGTAAAGCCCGCTGCCATCCACATGACCAGCACGCCACAGATCAGAAACATGAAGGTGTCTAGCGCATACTGTAATTCAAAGATTTGGTTTTCCATTGCTTATCCCGTTAGCAAACTTGTTGTTGATCAGAAAGGCTGAGTGGCGCTAGACCGCATCAGCACCGGTCTCACCGGTACGAATGCGTACCGCATGTTCCAGCTGGGTGACAAATACCTTGCCATCACCAATTTTGCCGGTGGCAGCCGCCTGTACGATGGCCTCTACCACCGTCTCCACCAGCTCCTCGCGCACGGCTGTTTCCAGCTTGATCTTGGGCAGCAGGTCGACCACGTACTCGGCACCCCGATAGAGTTCCGTATGGCCCTTCTGGCGACCGAAACCCTTGACTTCGGTCACGGTAACGCCGGTGACACCCGCTTCAGCCAGCGCTTCGCGGACCTCGTCGAGCTTGAACGGTTTGATGATTGCAGTGACCAATTGCATAAAGAGCTGCTCCTGTTTGTTCGTCAAAAAGAAAAAGATTGCTTTCAGTAATGCAGGATTCAGGCCAAGGCTGGAACCGCGTGCGCACGTCCGCCTGACGCCCCAAACAGACCCCGCACGCACTACGATTGCGCAAATGCACTATTTTGGTGCAGCTAACCCACGGCGCTTGTCTTGTGTATGCTGAGAGCCCGCAATCCCGAAACTTCAGATGTCACTCAGATCCCCACGCACCCTGCTAGAGGGGGCTCACAGGCAGCCGCCAGAGCGCCGACTCACCCGCTCGCTGCTGCTGGGGCTTGCCCTGTTGCTGGCCAGCTGCGGATCAGAACCGCCGACCCACCAGCGCATCGAAGGCAAGACCATGGGCACCACCTGGTCAGTCCAGTGGCACGGCGCGGCGCTGAATCCGGCACGGCTCTCAGAAACCATTGAGGCCAGGCTTGAACAGTTAAATTTGAGCCTTTCAAACTGGCGCGACGACTCTGAGATCAGCCGTTTTAATCGCGCCAGCGCCCATCAGCCCACGCACGTTTCCAGCGATCTACAGGTGGTACTGGACGCAGCCCAGCGAGCGCATGAGGACAGCGAGGGGGTCTTCAGCATTACGCTGGCGCCGCTCATGCGGGCCTGGGGCTTTCAAGGGACGGGCTGGCCACGGCGCCCGCAAGATGCAGAAATCCAGTCGCTGCTACCTCGCAGCGATCTGTCCTTGCTTCACTGGGACAGCCGCGAGCGGCAGCTGAGCAAGGCGATCGACGAACTGGAATTGGACCTGTCCGCCTTGGCCAAGGGTTATGCGGTGGATGCTCTGTCCGAGCTGCTCCGTGAGGCCGGCGCCAGCAACCACCTGGTGGAGATCGGCGGCGAACTGCGTGCCCGTGGACGTCGCGTCGACGGCCGCGTCTGGCGGGTAGCCATTGCCCGGCCCGCAGGTCTGAGCCGCACTGCCTCACCGGCAGTCCCGCTTGACAACGCAGCCATCGCCACCTCTGGTGACTACCAGCAGTATTTTGAACAGGACGGACAGCGCTATGCGCATATCCTGGATCCCCGCGATGGCCGTCCGGCCCGCTCTACCCTGGCCTCGGCCACCGTGGTCGCAGCCAGCGCCATGCAGGCTGATGCACTGGCCACCTGGCTGATGGTGCTCGATGCCGAGGACGCGTTGGCCGTAGCCCAACAGCGGGCGCTGGCGGTTTATCTGATCGAACGCGTTGACCGTGGATACCGCATCCGCCAGTCGGAAGCGATGCGATTACTGCTGGAAAATCGCGGCGAGTCAGACACTGCCAAGCCGGATCGCTAAACTTGAGTTACACTCAAAGCAGGGGGCGCTAGAGGCCCCATCGCCCACGGCCGGAGCATGGCATGCGCCCCACAAATCAACTCATTCGCTCAATTCTATGGCTCACCCTCGGCAGCCTCGCGCTCAGCGCCTGCGGCAAACCAGCCGGACCGCAACCGGGCGGCGCCACGCTTACGGTTCTGGTCGCGGAGGTTGAACAACGCGACGTGCCCCTATCGGCGGACATTGTAGGAACCACCCTGGGCACCCAGGATGTGCCGATCCGGACCCGCGTCGAAGGCTTCCTGGAAACCATGAACTTCATCGAGGGTTCTTTCGTTAAGCAGGGTGACCTGCTGTACACGATTGATCCGCAACCGTTTCAGGCCAAGGTGGTGGAGGCACAGAGCCAACAGGCCCGTGCCAGCACGGACCTGGTCAAGGCCCAAGCCGACCTTGAACGCATCCGGCCGCTGGCGGAAATCAACGCGGTCAGCGCCCAAGAGCTGGACTCGGCAGTCGCCGCAGAGGCCGCAGCCAGAGCCGGCCTGAGCGCCTCCGAGGCGGCGGTAAAACTGGCAGAAATTGAGCTGGGCTATACGCGCCTTAGCGCACCCATCGACGGTCTCATTGGTCTCAGCAAGGCCAAACCCGGTGAGTTTGTTGGCCGGGACCCAAACCCGGTGGTGCTCAATACGCTATCGAATATCGACCCGATACTGGTTCGTTTTGCCATCTCCGAGCAGGAGTACCTGACCGTTGCGCGCCGCTTTCTGGGTGACCGCAGCACCGTATCTAACGGCGAGCAAGCGCCGCCCGAAGGCCCACCACTGCAGTTAATTCTGGCAGACGGGTCAATCCACGATCAGCCTGGCAAGGTCGTTGCCGTCTCCCAGTCCATCAATGTGGAGACGGGCACTTTCTCATTGGAAGCCGCCTTCGCCAATCCGGACAAGGTGATTCTGCCCGGCCAGTTTGCCCGCATCCGGGCCCAGTACGAAACCTTGAGCGGCGCCGTTGTGATCCCGCGTCAGGCCATCATCGAAATGCAGGGTCTGTTCCGGGTCTATACCGTCAACAGCGACGGTCTGGTGGTCGCCAAAGAAGTCCGCAAGGGACCGGAAACCGGAAATGATGTGGTGATCGAATCTGGTCTTGAGGTCGGCGAGACGATTATCGTTGAGGGGCTTCAGCGGGTGCGCCCAGGCATGACCGTGCAAACGCAGCCCTGGACCCCACCTGCCGCGCCGCAGCAGAGCTAAGCGCCATGGCCCAGTTCTTCATCCGCCGCCCCATCGTCGCCATGGTCATCGCGATCCTGATCGTGATCGTGGGTCTGGTATCCATGAGCTCGCTGCCCATTGCCCAGTATCCGGAGATCACGCCGCCGGAAGTGGGCGTCACCGCTTTCTACACGGGCGCTAACGCAGAGGTGGTGGAGCAGTCGGTCGCCACGCCGCTGGAACAAAAGATCAACGGCGTCGAAAATTCTCTGTATATGAAGTCCGTCAATGCTAACGACGGCTCACTGAATCTGTCCGTCTCCTTCGAGGTCGGCTCGGATCTGGACATGGCCAATGTACTCGTTCAGAACCGCGTTTCCGAGGCCCAGGCCAGCATTCCCGAAGAAGTAAAACGGCTGGGCATTACGGTCAAAAAGCGTCTGTCCTTTCCCCTGCTGCTGGTGTCTCTCTACTCCCCGGACGGCAGCTACGATCAGAACTTCCTGAGCAACTACCTGACCATCAACGTGCTGGATGAGATTGCCCGTATCCAGGGCATCGGCGATGTGAGCGTGCTGGGCGGCAGTGACTATGCCATGCGCATCTGGGTCAAGCCGGACCAGCTGGCCAAGCTGGGGCTCACGGTGCCGGACATTACCAGCGCCATTCAGCAGCAGAATGTGGTTGCGCCCGCTGGCAAAATCGGCGGTCCGCCCGCCCTGCCCGGCACCCAGTTCACCTATCAGGTGCGTACTCAGGACCGGCTCAGCACGGCGGAGCAGTTCGGCGATGTGATCGTGCGCGCCAACGCGGACGGCTCACAGGTACGGGTTAAGGATGTGGCCCGCGTGGAGCTGGGCACGCAAAGCTACGATGCGGTCACGCGCCTGAACGAGACCCCGACAGCGGTGCTGGCCATCTATCAGCTGCCCGGCGCCAATGGCCTGCAGGTCGCGAAGCATGTTCAAGAGGCCATGCTGCGCATGTCGCAGGAATTCCCCAGCGACATGGACTACCTCACCTCGCTGGACACCACGCTGGCGATTGAGGAAGGCATCAACGAAATCATTACCACCCTGTTCCAGGCCATCGCCCTGGTGATTCTGGTGGTATTTATCTTTCTGCAGAACGTGCGCGCCACCATTATTCCTTCCCTGGCCGTGCCCGTGTCGCTGATCGGCACCTTTGCGGTTTTCCCCTTGCTCGGCTTTTCCATCAATACGCTCTCCCTGCTGGGTCTGGTGCTGGCCATTGGCATCGTGGTAGATGACGCGATTGTGGTGGTGGAGGCGGTAACCGCCAAGATGGAAGAGGAAGGCCTGGACCCGAAAGCAGCAACAATCGCTGCCATGAAGGAGGTCTCCGGCCCCATCGTAGCCACCTCCCTGTCCCTGATTGCGGTCTTTGTACCCGTGGCGGCCATGGGCGGCATCACGGGGCGACTCTATCAGCAGTTCGCCATCACCATCGCCATCTCGGTCGCCATCTCCTCACTCAACGCACTGACACTCAGCCCGGCGCTCAGTGCCATGCTGCTGCGACCGCCGCAGGAGCGTAAGAAAAGCGTACTGACGCCGTTCTACAACGGTTTTAACCGCGTATTTAAACGCGCGACCGGCGGTTATCTGAGCGTGGCCGGCCTGTTTACGCGCAAACTGATCCTGAGCATTGGCACACTGGCCATCGTCACCCTGCTTATGGGCGGCTTGTTTAAGGCGGTTCCGGCCGGCTTCGTCCCGGAAGAAGATCAGGGCTATTTTCTGGTCAACATGCAGCTACCGGATGCTGCTTCGCTGGAGCGCACGGATCAGGCCATGGCCAAGGTAGAGGGTATCCTGCGCGACATGCCCGGCGTCGAGTCAGTCACCGCGGTAGCGGGCTACAGCCTGCTGACCTCGGCGCTGGCGCCTAACAACGCGTTCCTTTTCGTATCACTCGAAGACTGGTCCGAGCGTGGCCTGAAACTGCACGTCAAGCGCCTGATCTACCAGGCCAATGTGCGCTTCGCCATGGAGGTACCTCAGGGCATCACCTTCGCCTTTGGGCCGCCGGCCATTCCCGGCCTGGGCACCGGCTCCGGCTTCAGCATGATGCTGCAGGATCGCGGCGGCAATACGCCCCAGTATCTGGCCGAACAAACACAAAAGTTCATGCAGGCGGCCAAGGAACGTCCGGAAATTGCCAACGTCATTTCCACCTATCGGGCCAATGTGCCGCAGATCTTTGCCGCCGTCGATCAGGCCTCGGTGCTCAAACTCGGCGCGGCCCCCTCCGACGTCAACACCGCCCTGAGCGCCTTTCTGGGTGGCGCCTATGTCAACGACTTCAACCGCTTTGGGCGCCTCTATAAGGTTTATGTGCAAGCGGAACCGGAATATCGGGATGAAGCCAGCGACATTCGCTATTTCTATGTACGTAACGCCAATGGTGAGACCATACCGCTGTCCACCGTGGTCAGTACCGAGCCTACCTACGGACCGGAGTACACCAACCGTTTCAATCTGGCCCGGGCGGCGGAATTGACCGGCGGACCTGCGCCGGGCTACAGCTCGGCCCAGGCCCTGGACGCGCTGGAAGAAGTGGCCGCCGAGGTTTTGCCCAACGATATGAGCTACGCCTGGAATGCCATGAGCTATCAGGAACGGGCCGCGGCCGGCTCCGGTGCCCAGGTCTTTATTCTCGCCCTGCTTTTCGTGTTCCTTATCCTGGCAGCCCAGTATGAAAGCTGGTCCCTGCCGTTGGGTGTGCTGCTGGGTACGCCGATCGCGATCTTCGGCGCCATGCTTGGCCTGTTCGTCGCCGGCCAATTCCTGCCCGGCTATCAGAACAACGTGTTTGCCCAGATAGGACTGGTCATGCTGATTGGCATGGCAGCCAAGAACGCCATCCTGATTGTTGAATTTGCCAAGCTCAAGAAAGAGGAAGGCATGGACACGCTGGCAGCAGCCATGGAAGCGGCCCGTGAGCGCTTCCGCCCCATTCTCATGACCGCGTTCAGTTTCATTCTTGGCGTGCTGCCGCTGCTGATCGCTACCGGCGCTGGTGCCGAAGCGCGCAAGGTGATGGGCATGACCGTATTTTCCGGCATGCTGGCCGCGACCCTGATCGGTGTGCTGGTGGTACCGGCACTCTATGTGCTGGTAGAAAAGCTGGCCGGGCGCTCGAAGAACGCCACGACGGAGCAGGTCTCATGAAGCGCCTGGCACGCCGCGCCGCGCTTATGGGTAGCAGTTTGCTCCTGGGGGCCTGCATGCTCGGTCCGGACTATGAACGACCGGACGTGGTGGTGCCGGAAGACTATGTCAACTCGGTTCTGGCCGGCGAGTCCTTTGCCTATGACAGCTGGTGGACCGTTTTCAACGACACGCGGCTGGAACAATTGATAGAAACGGCGCTGCGCTACAACAGGGACATGGCCATCGCCATGGCCCGGCTGGAGGAAGCGCGCGCACAGCTCGGTTTTGTGCGGGCTGATTATTACCCCACCCTCAACGGTCAAGCCGGCGCCAGCCGTGGCACATTGATCCCCGGCCTGGGCACCACCGGCAGCATTCAGGAGCAGTACATACTGGCGGGCAACCTCAGCTACGAACTGGATCTCTGGGGCCGGGTTCGGCGCAGTAATGAAGCCGCGCGGGCCGCTCTGCTGGCCAGCGAAGAAGCGCGCAACGTCATTACCTCGCAGCTGGTGGCCGATGTCGCTACCGGCTACCTGTTCCTGCTGGATCTGGATAACCGGATTGACGTGGCGCTGT
>JAOZKI010000001.1:77418-112758 GCA_029935455.1 Lysobacterales bacterium
TGACCAGGGCACGGTGGCTCTGCTGGATGTCAATCAGGCCGAGATCGAACTCGCCGATGCGCAAGCGGAACTGGCATCGCTGGAGCGCGAGCGTGGCCAGGCAGAAAATTTCCTGAGCGTACTTCTGGGCCAAAACCCGGGCACCATTGAGCGCGTTGATGCGCCCAGCCTGGAACAGCTGAGTGTGCCCATCGTGCCGATCGGCCTGCCTTCAGAGCTGCTGGAAAGACGTCCCGACATTCGACGCGCGGAAGCCTCTTTGGCAGCGCAAACCGCGCAAATCGGCGTGGCCAAAGCGCTGCGTTTCCCGACCCTCAGCCTGACCGGCACGCTGGGACTGGTCAGCAATGATCTAAGTGACTTTATCTCCAGCGATAAGGAGGCCTGGAGCGTCGGCGGCTCCCTGCTGGGCCCTATCTTCGACGCCGGTCGCAGTCGCTCCCGGGTGGAGGTGGAAGAAGCACGCACGCAACAGGCCATCGCCCGCTATGAGAAAACCATACTACTGGCTTTTCGGGAGGTGGAAGATGCCCTGATCGAGCTGCGCACCTACCGACTGGAAGCAGAAGCACGGCAAATGCAGAAAACCGCCGCTCGCAGCGCCGCGTCGCTCTCCCGGGCCCGCTACGACGGGGGTGTCACCAGTTATCTGGAAGTGCTGGAGTCTGAGCGTTCCCTATTCCGCGCGGAACTACTGGCCTCGGTCACGCTGCGCCAGCAACTGGTCGCACTGGTCGATCTCTACAAAGCGCTCGGTGGTGGCTGGCCAACACCGGAAGCGGTGGAAGAAGCAGGCTCCTACCTCAATGCCGTGCTTCCAGAGTCCGCACGGGACCCGGTTGAGTCGCCCCAATAGCATTTCATCACTCATTTGGATCGGTTCTGGCAAGCCCGCTCGGGCGGCCCTGATTCGTGCACCGTGCCGACCCACCAACTTTTTGGCTTGTCATGCGTAGTTTCTGGTAGAGAAAAGGAGACCTGCTATGCCCCACGAAACCAGCAACGACGAACCCGTGACCAATCCTCCCGCGGAGGAACAGCTGCCACAGGAAGCCAGCCCGAAAACGGAAGCGCAACCGCAAAAGCCATCGTTTGTGGAGGGTGCCGGAACCGGTTGAACACGTGCCGGGCCGCTAGCGGGCCCAGACCAGTGGCTGCTAATGGATCTGCCTGACTGGCTGCTGCGAACCCAGGCTGTGGTGATGATTCCTGATGCGGCTTTTGTGCTCAGCCGACCCGATGCGCCGGCCTGATCATGGCCATAAAAAAACCCCGCCGTCGCGGGGTTTTCTCAATTGGCGCGCCCGAGAGGATTCGAACCTCTGACCCCTGCCTTCGGAGGGCAGTACTCTATCCAGCTGAGCTACGGGCGCCGATAAAAACGGTCGCCGCCAGTGTGCAAACCGGCGGGGTGCGTAGTGTACGGTCTAATGCACACCAAAACAACGCGGCATGGCTTTCTGTAGCGGCTATGAATGGCTATAATACGCGGCTTGTCAGGGTCAGCCGTAACTGATCCGTCACCGATAAACCCAGTTTTTCGAGGCCACAGATGGGCGACAGCGATACCATTTTTCTAAAACGTTTCAGCCTGGTGATTGCCGTGCTGGTAGCCATCACCGTGGTCATCATTGTGATCGCCGTGAACACGCCCGGCGGCGTTGATCCGAATGCCAACCCCAGCCGTCTGACGCTGGCCGATGAGCGCACCCTGCCGGTGGGCGCCGTGCGTACGGAGCTAAGCGCGGCGGACCTGGCGGCAATGGCACCACCCGCGCCAGCAGCACCGGTCGACCCAGCCACCATCGATGGCGGCGCCGTGTACGCGCAGGTATGCCAGGCCTGTCACATGACTGGCGCAGCAGGCGCTCCGGTTCCCGGCACCGATCTGTGGGCCGAACGGGCCACGAAAGGGCTGGAACAACTGGCGGCTAACGCCATTAATGGCATCAACGCTATGCCAGCCAAGGGCGGTCGCATGGACCTGTCCGATGCGGAAGTCACGGCCGCCGTGGAGCACATGCTCGGCCAGTGAAGCCGGCACCCATCAGGGGGCATTTAAAGACGCTGCCCCAGCTGCTAACGCTGGGGCTGCTAGCCGGCTGTAGTGGCGAGCTTCCCACCCCTTTTGGCGCAAGCGCCTGCGACGGAACGCACATCCCCATCGGCCAAATCCAGGGCACTGACTGGCGCTCAAACTTACAGGGCGAACGCGTATCCGTGCATGGCGTCGTGACCGCGCTCAACGACCGCGGCCTGTATCTCGAGTCCCTGGAACCGGACGACGACCCTCGCAGCTCTGAAGCCCTGTTTATCCAGCTATCCGATCTGCCGAAGCACTTGCACAAAGGCCAGCAGCTGACGCTGAATGGCCGCGTCGACGAACTCGGCAAGCGCCGGGATACGCAAACCGCTTTACGGGACATCAGTGAACTTACCCGCTGCGGCGAGTCGCAGCCTCTCCCTGTGACCCCGGTTCAACTGCCCCTGGGTGCCCGTCAGCGCGAAGCGCTGGAAAATATGCGGGTCGATTTCAGCGGCGATTTGGTCGTTACCGACGTCTACCACCTGCACCGCGGCGATTTCACCGTCGCAGCCGGTGGCATTCTGCCAGCACCTACGGAGGTCGCGCGCCCCGGTAAAGCCGCGCAACAGCAGGAACGGGCAAATCGCGATGCCCAGCAGCGGGTGCGCCTTGCGCCCGGCGACACAACCCGCTTTGCCATGGGCACTGAATGGTTACCGGATAGGGCCGTGCTGGGTCATGATGGCTATAACGCGCGCCTGCTGCTGGAAGAGCCGGTTCGGATACGGCCGGTATCGCTCCCGGAAGTCACCGCGACAGCCCCCGATAGCCTTCGCATTGTGGCCTTAAACCTGGAGAACTATTTCAATGGCAACGGTCGCGGACGCGGCTTTCCTACGCCCCGCGGGGCTGAGACAAGCGCCGAATTCAGGCAGCAGCGCGCGCAGCTAGAAGGACTCATGGGCGCCCTACAACCCGGCTTGCTGGCCGTCATGGAATTGGAAAATGACGGCAACGAAAAGCACAGCGCGGCCAACGACCTCCGCGCGGACCTGAACGCGGGCACCGGCGCCGACTGGGCCATCGCCGCGCCGCGCAATGAAAAGCTGGGCAGCGACCAGATCGCCGTCGGACTCCTTTACCGAACCGATCTGCTAGCAACCGTTGGCGCACCGCAAAGCCCTGACGCAGCCGCCTTTGACCTGCTGAACCGCCTGCCGGTCGCGCAGCTATTCGAGCATCGGGCCAGCGGCGAGCGGTTTCTGGTGGTGGTCAATCATTTCAAATCCAAGGGCTCCTGCCCGGACCAGGGTTCAAACGTCGATAGAGGCGACGGCCAAGGCTGCTGGAATTCGGCCCGGGTCGCAGCCGCACGGGCGCTGACCGACTGGTTACGTGACCTGCAGGCAGCGGCAGAAGGGCGGGTTCTGATTGTTGGTGATCTGAACGCCTATCGCATGGAAGACCCGGTGCAACACCTGCGCAGCGCTGGCTACACGGACCTGACGGCCAGCGCGGATGGCAATTTTCACTACAGCCACGTCTACTTCGGCGCCGGCGGCACGCTGGATCACGCCTTCGCCAGTCCGCGACTGGCCGATCAAGTGCGAAGCGCCAAAATCCTGAACGTGAATGCCGGGCAGCCTCGGGACCTACGGATGGAACCCCATTGGTTAGGCAGTTCCGATCACGATCCGGTGCTGATAGATGTGCGCTTTATCCAGTCTTCAACGTCCGACTGAAGCAAGGGAAATACGCGCCTGAACGTGTCCCGGCAAGGCGCCTTAAGCTGTGGCCAAATCTCGTCCACCTGGTGCAGGGGATTGCTTCTCCGCAGACGCTTTCCCACCCCCGCCAGGCTGCGGAGCATTTCCTGCTCATCAGCATAGCTAGCGAGCAACCCGCGCTGATCGGCATAGGCGATAAAGCGGCTAAGCCCCGGCGGAACCCACTTGGCATGGCGGGCGAGCACAGCGCGCACCTCGCGGTCAAAATCAAGCAAAGGAACTGCGCACCAGTGGCCCCAGTCACGAGCCAGCTCATGATCGAAGGCAAGGTCAACAATAATGCCCGCATAGCGTCGGAACGGCCGGGGAAACCGGCGCAGCAGGGTCCGGATTTCCTCATGTTGATCCGTAATACGATCGATATAGCGGTGCAAGCGGATGCCGCGGCGAATAGCAGCCGGATAAATCCGCAGCGCGCGCAGACCACGCACGTGGTCGCCCATAAGGCCGCCCAGCAACAGACCTTCATCCTGTCGTGCCAGAAATGCATGCGCCAGATAATTCATGCGGCGCATGCTACCACCCCGCCTGCGCTACCGCAGCAGCAGGACGATTCGCTCCCCGGGCCGACGCTACGGTATCATGTTGCGATTGCAGCAAACCCCAGCAGCGCATGAGCATCAGTCCAGCTACGGAGCAAAATCCATCATTTCCCCAGCAGCGGGGCGAGGTCTTTTTACATGGCCCTGCCGGTCAACTCGAATGCATGGTTGATCTACCCGAAGCCGACGAAGCGCGCGCCGGCACTCTGGTTATCTGCCATCCACACCCGGTGCATGGTGGCACCATGCACAACAAGGTGGTCACCATTCTTGAGCGCTCGGCGCGGGAACTGGGCTTGCATACGGTGCGCTTCAATTTTCGCGGGGTCGGGGCCAGCGAAGGGCACTACGACGATGGCTATGGCGAAACCGATGATCTGTGTGCCGTGACCGAGTGGGTGCGGCGGGTACGGCCACAGGACCAGCTGTGGTTGGCCGGCTTTTCCTTCGGCGCCTATGTGGCTTTGCGGGCGGCTCAGAATCTCAAACTGGGTCAGCTAGTTTCCGTGGCGCCCGCCGTATCGCGCTTCAACTTTGAAGAACTGCAACATCCGGACTGCCCCTGGCTGGTGATTCAGGGCGATGAAGACGAAGTGGTGCCATTTGACGAAGTGCGCGCCTGGGTCGAAACCGTCTCACCCGCACCGGACTTTGTGGTGATGGAGCAGGCGGGGCATTTTTTCCATCGGCGCCTGATGGATCTGCGCGGCCTGATAAAAAATGGCGTGTCCAACGCCTTGCCAGACCGCCGCTAGACCCGCCCTACACCATGACTTCATTTTTGGTATGACCTCACCCCTGGCCCGCTATGAGGCCCTGCTGCAAAGCGGTGACTTTAAGCAGGATGCCGAGCAGAGGCGTGTCATCACGGCCCTTGATGAGCTCTATGACACGCTCACGGCGGCAAAGAAAAGGTCCTTCTTCCATCGCCGGTCCAGTGGCCCCAGAGGCCTTTACATTTGGGGCGGCGTGGGGCGCGGCAAGACCTGGATGATGGATCTGTTTCACGACGCCCTGCCCTTCGAGGACAAGCTACGCATTCACTTCCATCGCTTTATGGCCCGCGTGCATGAGGCCTTGCGCGAGCGTGCCGATGAGGTCGATCCGCTAGCAGCCATCGCACGGCGCTGGTCGCGTGAGTTTCGCGTGCTGTGCTTCGATGAGTTTTTTGTTTCTGATATCGCCGATGCCATGTTGCTGGCGGGCCTGCTGGAAGCCCTGTTTGAGCGCGGCGTAACGCTTGTGGCAACCTCTAATATTCCACCCCAGCGACTGTATGAAGGGGGGCTGCAAAGGCGCCGATTCTTACCGGCCATTGAGTTACTGGAGCAACACACTCAGGTGCTGGAAATTGGCGGCGACCGGGATTTTCGTCTGCGGCTATTGCGTCGCTCGGAACTCTATTACACGCCGCTGGACCAGCGCGCCGAAACAGTGATGCACGAAGCGTTTGAGCGCATGTCGGCCGGCTGCGAGATGCCGCCTGACATTACCGTCAACCAACGCCAGCTGCGATCGCGCCGGCGCGGCAAAGGCATTATCTGGTTTGACTTCGACACGCTGTGCAAGCAACCACGCAGTACGCTGGACTACATTGTGCTGGCGCGGGCCTTCAATACGGTACTGCTCTCCCAGGTGCCGATCATGACTGTCGATATGCCCGATGTAGCGCGGCGATTTATCAATCTGGTGGACGAATTTTACGACCACAACGTCAAGCTGTTGATCAGCGCGGAGGTCCCAATTGACGGACTTTACACAGGCCAGCGTCTGGCCTTCGAGTTCGAACGCACGCGCAGTCGATTAAATGAAATGCAAAGTCATGACTACCTTGCGCGACCCCACCTGCCGTAGGCACCTGAAGAGGAAAAATCGTGCGGACAAAAGAAAGGACCGGTAAGGGGTCAACCGGTCCTTTCGGGTGAGAACCGGCGCAAGGGGGGGCACCGGTCTCGTTTCGTTCGAGACGCAAGGGGGACGCCAAGAACGAACAATAAGGTCGGTCGCTTTGTTCGACTTCCCCTACTTATAGACAGTATAGTCTATTTTTTTAAATAATTCCTCCCCTATACGCAAATTAGATTTGCCAGTTACCGGCACTCTTTGCACCTGCTTGCGGGTGGAATTGCAACCTTCCAACACAGGGTACCGGCATGCGCCTCAACAGGGCGTCAAAATTACCTTCAGCAGCCAACATGTCCGGGTCTAGCTGATTGGCGACCCAGCCCACGAGCTCAAAGCCATCCCGTTCAATTTGTGCCGCTGTCAGCAGCGCATGATTGATACAACCCAGCCGCAGCCCCACCACCAGTAACACCTGACGGGTGTAGGCCCGAGCCAGGTCTGCCAGGAGTTGGTCGTCGTTCAAGGGCACACTCCAGCCGCCCACCCCTTCGATGAGAAGCCAGTCCGCGTCGATCTCAGTGGCCGCATGGGCAGCTATCGCAGGATCAATGTGAACGCCCACTTCGGCTGCCGCGAGATGTGGCGCCATGGGCGGTTCGAAGGCGTAGGGATTCACCTGCTCATAGGGCAGCGATACGTTGGCCGCCGCCATCAGCGCCAGGGCATCCTCATTACGCAGGCCGTCCGCCGTCACCTCGCAGCCGGAGGCGATGGGTTTTAAGGCTGCAACGCGCTCTCCCCGGGCCACCAAATGGCGCGCCAGATCACAAGTTACGCGCGTTTTACCGATCTCCGTGTCGGTGCCGGTGATAAACCAGCGTTTCATCGTGAACGACGGCTGGAGCGCAGGGACTCCACAGAAAAGGTGGCAATCTCACCGCCCGGCACGCGCTGCGGCTGACCCTCCGGCGGCCCGAAGGTCGCGCCGTAAAGCACCTCATAGCTGGCCGGGTAGCGCTCGCCCTGGCGGAACGCTTCATAGGCACGGATAACCGCTCGCAGCGTTTTGGGTGAGGTTAGTCCCTGGCGGCGCGCGAGGGCCGCATTGGTAGCGCCGATCCCCTTGAGGTCTTTCATTAAGGTGAGTACCTCGCGGTATTCCAGCACGATGGTTTCCATATCCATGACGGGATCAGAAAAGCCGGCAGCGACCAGCGCATCACCCAACTGCTGCAGATCCACGTATTCATTGACGTGGGGCGCGTCATCAACGCTGGCCCAGGCACTACGCAGTTCCTGCAGCGTGCCCGGACCAAGACTGGAAAAGAGCAACAGGCCGCCGGGACGGAGTACCCGCAGAATCTCACGAAACAGCTGCGGCTCCTGCGCACTCCACTGCACCGTCAGACTGGAAAAAACCAGATCAAAGCGGCGCGGCGCAAAAGGCAGCCCGTGCATATCAGCCCGCACCATGGCGGATTCGGGTGGCTCGGGAAGCTGGCGCGGACCACTACGCTGCATGCTGGCTTGCAGCATGGCCTGGGACTGGTCCAGGGACACGACCTGAGCCGTTGGAAACAGCGCACGCAGCGCGGCGCTAGCCCGCCCGGTGCCGCAGCCAAGATCCAGTATGCGCTCAGGCTCCAGTTCGAAATACGGCACGCGCTCAAGCAGGCGGTCTTCCACCTCACGCTGGAGCACCGCGTGATCATCATAATTCGCAGCCGCCGCATCAAAACTGCGGGCAACTGCGCTCCTGTCTAGATCAGTCAGAGTCATGGTTTCAAACGCTGGGCCTTGGCGCCGGCATCATGGCGACGGCCATTGCCAGTACGCGCTATAGGTGGCTGAGGCGAGCATGATACACCGGCACAACCGGCACGTCGTGATTCCTCTCGCGGCACCGGCCGGCCCACGCCAAAGACCCGCACAATGGATCGGAGGCCATGCCCAGCCCGGTCACGCGGGCTTTTCAGCACGGGTATAGACCTGCAGTAGTTCCCCGTTAGCACAGAGCTGGGCCAACACGCGCCAGGCCTCGACAAAGTGGGCGGTTTCCTCGGCACCGAGCAGAACCTGCAAATCATTTTGCAGTGCCCCCTGCAGGCGTTCGTATTCCAGTGCCGATTGACGCCGGTACCAGTCTGACTTGTCACGCACGGAGACCTTCACAAAGCCAGACTGCTCCAGCAGCTCACGGTGTGCGGCGGGCGTTCTTAGCGCATAGCTCAGGCCTTCCAGTTCAAACCACTCCAGCATCAGTTCACTGAGCGGTCCAGGCGCCTTCATCCAGTCATAGCAGCTCAGGGAACCACCGGGTTTAAGGACCCGCAAGCACTCGCGGTACATGGACGCCTTATCCTCGATCTGAGTCATGGCACCAGAGCACACCACGTCATCAAAGTGCTGATCGGGAAAGGCCAGCGGCCCGGGCTCAACCTGCAAAAACTGCACACGCTCCTGTAAGCCTGAGCGCTTGGCACGCGCCCGAGCGCGAACCACCAGATGGGCTTCCAGATCCGTACCGGTGACCCGCGCACCGTAGTCGCTGGCCAGGATACAGGCCGGACGGCCCTGACCACTGCCGATATCCAGCACCTCATGATCCCGCAGCGTCAGCCCGCGTACCATCTGCGCCACATTGCCCTCGCCACCGGGCGCCATAAAACCCTCGCCCCAAATCAGATCCATGGCCTCGAGCATCGCATCCGTATATTCATCCACGTGACTCATGACCACACACTCCCGTAACCGGAGACAGGCGGCAACGCCATAAGCCGGTCGGCAACGCCAAGCTGTTCCCATGCTCTGCTCATTACTTCCTCACTCTTGATCATCCTTTTGGTCGACATTAGCGCCCAGCGCGACGCTGAAAGTTCAGTCCGCATCAAGGCAAAGCGGCCAGAAATGTATCCAACGCCTGCGCACTGGCCTGCGGGTGGCTAAGAAACGGCGCATGGCCCGCACCCTCAATGATCACGGCCTGCGCCTCGGGCATGCGCGCCGCCGCCGCCTCAGCCGCCGCCGCTGGCACCAGTTGGTCGGCACTGCCATGCAACCACAGACAGGGCACCTGCAGCCCCGCAAGCAGCGGTCGCAGATCGGTCTTCTGCAGCACCGCGAGCGCGTCTTCCAGGGGCTCGCGTTGGGGGTCGGCGATACGGGCCTGACGCAGACTGCGCAGCACCGGTGCCGCATGATCGCTGCCCTTGACCTGTAGCGACTGAAAGCGGCGCAGGGTCCTGATCGGATCCCGGCGACAGTTGCTTTGAAAGGACTCAAACACGGCCGAGTCCATGGCGTGAGGCCAGTCTGGAGTCTCAACAAATCGGGGTGTTGCTGCAATCAGCACCAGCCCCCGCACCCGCTCCGGCGCAAGAGCGGCAGCCTGCAAGGCCAGCTGCCCCCCCAGCGACCAACCCAGCCACACCCCGACAGGCAGTTCCATCAGTAGCTGAGCGGCAAACTCACGCAGCTGCCAGGCCGGCTGGGGCGCGACCACGCCATGGCCCGGAAGGCTGCTGTATTGAAGCCGGTAACGGGTCTCCAGATGCCCGGCCAGGGGGCCCCAGCACTGCCCCCCCATGCCCCAGCCGGGAATCAGATTCACATGTCCGGGAAAGTCACTCACGCCGGTGCGTTGACTGGCGGCAGGTCTGCCAAAGCCTGCTGCAGCGCAATCAGCAGCCCGTCGATGGAGGCCTCGCTATGGCCTGCGGACAGGGTAATACGCAATCGTGAGGTGTGCTCCGGCACGGTGGGAGGTCGAATGGCACCAACCAGATAGCCGGCCTGCTCCAGCGCCTCCGCAATGGCCAGCGTGCGCATCTCGTCACCAAGCACCAGAGGCTGGATGGGTGTTGCGGAGGGCAGCAAAGGGATAGCAAGCTCCCTGGCGCGGCGGCGGAAATAGGACACCATGGATCGCAGCTGCTGGCGTCGCTCCGGTGCGCGGACCGCCTCCAAACGTTGCAGCGCGGTGCTTGCCAGCACCGGTGCCAGCGCCGTGCTGTAGATAATGCTGCGCGCGGTGTTTTCCAAATGGCGAATCAGCGTTCGGTCACCGGCAATAAAGGCGCCACCGACACCAAAGGATTTGCCCAAAGTGCCAACCAGCACGGGAACCTCGCTGGCGCTCAGGCCCGCCAGCTCGCAGACCCCACCCCCGTCAGTGCCCAGCACGCCTAGCCCGTGCGCGTCATCGACCACCAGCGTAGCGCCCTGTGCCGCCGCCAGCGTAGCCAGCTCGGCCACCGGCGCAAGATCACCATCCATGGAAAATACGCCGTCAGTGACCAGCAGACAGTGACCACCCACCTGGCGGTGCAACTGCCGCTTGGCGGCCTCAAGGTCGCCGTGCGCAAAACGGCGCAGCCGGGCGCCACTCAGGCGCGCCGCGTCGATAAGGGAGGCATGACAGAGGCGGTCCTGCACGATCAAATCACCACGCTGACTCAGGCTGGTAGCCACCGCCAGATTGGCCATAAAACCGGACGTGGTCAGCAGCACTGCTTCGCGGTCCAGCCATGCAGCTAACGCCTCCTCCAGAGCGGCATGAGCGGGGCCATAACCGCTGACGAGCGCCGAAGCGCCACTGCCTGCGGCACCGGCGGCCGGACCATGGGCCAGATCCAGATAGTCGTTACTGCTGAAGTCATGCAGCATACCCTGCGCCGTACGCACCCGTTGACCGGGCAAGCGTTCAAAGAGTCGGCGGCGGCGCTGTCGATGCTGCCCCTGGCGTTGGCGCTCGGCTGCCGCCAGGCGCTCTGCTAGCGTCTCAGGCGGCCGGGTCACGGGCCCGATCAAGCACCGCCTTGCCACCCTCGCCGGCTGCGGGCTTCAAACCCAGACGGGCGAGTAACTGGCGATCACGGGCGGCCTCGGGATTGTCCGTCGTCAGCAACTGATCACCATAGAAAATGGAATTGGCGCCGGCCAGAAAACACAGGGCCTGTTGCTCATCAGTCATGTCCATACGACCGGCGGAGAGCCGCACCACCGAAGCGGGCATCATGATGCGCGCGACGGCGATGGTCCGCACAAAATCCAGTGCATCCAGTGCCTTCGTGTCTTCCAGCGGCGTGCCCGCAACGCGCACCAGATGGTTGATGGGCACGCTCTGCGGATGGTCCGGCAGGTTGGCCAGTTCCAACAGCAGACCGATGCGGTCAGTCTGCGTTTCGCCCATACCCACGATACCGCCACAGCAGACTTTCATTCCGGCCTCGCGCACAGCCGCCAGCGTTTCCAAACGATCGTCATAGCTGCGCGTGGTAATGACCTTGGCGTAATACTCGCGTGAGGAATCCAGATTGTGGTTGTAATAGTCGAGGCCGGCCTCTGCCAGTCGCTGGGCCTGGGCTTCCGTCAACATACCAAGCGTCATGCAGGTTTCCAGGCCCTCTTCGCGAACGGCAATCACCATGTCGATCACGCGGTCCATATCGCGATCCTTCGGCCGTCGCCAGGCCGCGCCCATACAAAAACGGCTGGCCCCGCTCTGCTTGGCCTCACGCGCTGCCTGTCGCACGTTTTCAAGCTCCATCAACGGCTCGCGCTCAAGGCCGGTGTTGTAGCGAATACTCTGGGGACAGTACTTGCAGTCCTCAGGACAGGCGCCAGTCTTGATGCTCAGCAGGGTGCTGATCTGCACCTCATTGGCTGGAAAATGCTGTCGATGCGCGGTTTGCGCACGAAACAGCAGGTCATTAAACGGCAGCGCAAAAAGACGCTCTACCTCATCCTGGGTCCAGTTATGACGAATAAGCGCAGCATCAGTTGGCATGAGCAGAGTCCCGCTGGCAGTGAACAGATAGCGAGGCAGTATCGGCAGGCACCCCGAGCATGTCAACCATGGCTCAGCAATTGGGTTAACAGCGCTGCCCGCGGAAAATATTTCGCCGCATGACGAATTCATGGGTTTGCCGCTGGTTTACCGATAGAGTGAGAGGCTGCTGCCTACTTTGTCAGGCGTCGACTTCCTTGCCCCTGTGCCAGCCCTGCGTAAAGGGACTGCCCGGCCTCGAGCCCGGCTGCGCCTATTGCGCCCTGCCGCTAAAGGCCGGTGACCCGCTGTGTGGGCGCTGCCTGCAACAACCGCCAGCGTGGACCAGCGCATCTATCCCCCTGCGCTACGCCTTCCCAATTGACCGCCTGGTGGTGCGTTTTAAATTTCAGCGCTCCCTGGTAGCCGGCGCCGCCCTGGCGCAGGCCATGTTGCGTGGCCCACAGCCCCGCCCTCCATCCAGACCCTGGCTGGTACCCGTGCCGCTGCACTGGACGCGGGAGCGCTGGCGCGGCTTTAATCAGGCTCGGGAACTCGCCCTTTTGCTCAGCCGGAACTGTGGCTGGCCACTGGCGCCCGGGCGCCTGCTGCGTAGCCGGCGCACGCCCGCACAGGCGGGCCTTGGTCGTCGGCAACGACAGCGTAATTTGCGCCGCGCATTCCGCTGGCATGGGCCAGCGCTGGCGGGTCGCAGCCTGCTGCTGGTGGATGATGTGATGACCACGGGGGCGACCCTGCGCGCCTGCGCCAGCGCACTGGACGGTGCGGGCTGGCTGGGCATTTGGGTCAGCGCGCGCGCGCTGGACTGGAACCGCTAGTCCGCCAGCAAGGCCCAGCGTTCATGATCGCGCCAGCGGCCATTGATATGGAGAAATCGTGGTGAGTAACCCTCGCACTCAAAACCCAGACTCTCCACCAGGCGCACGGAATTTTCATTGTCCGGCTGGATGTTCGCCTCAAGGCGATGCAACTCCAGGGTCTCAAAGGCATGGCGGATCACCAACTGCAAACCCTCTTTCATATAGCCACGGCCAGCATGCTCAGCAACTGCGTAGTAGCTGACATAGGCACTACACAGGGCTTCATAGGTAATCAGATTAAGGTTGACCACGCCGCACAGGGACGCATCGGAACGGCGCCGAATCAGAAAGCCCGCTTCGTCCTCACGCTCCAGGCGCTGCAAATAGCGACGCCAGGAGCTCAGATCACCGGGAGCTGTCACCCAGGGATGATGGAAATGGCGGCTGGCCTGCAGCACCCGGGTAACCGCTTCGCCATCCGCCTGCGCCGGGTGTTCGAGCCGCACCCGGGCGGCTTCGGGTTTACGGGTCAGAATGGCCATGGCGGAGAGAAATTCAGGAGCAAACCGAGAAACAGGACCGCTCCGATCCAGTTGTTCAGCAAAAAGGCACGGAAACAGCCCGAGCGGTCGCGCCGGCGCGCGATCCATTGCTGCTGTGCAAACAGCAGTGCGCACGATGCCAGCGCCAGGAACCAGGGCCAGGACCAGCCGTAGCGCCAGCCCACAAAACCGCCCAGCACCAGCATGGCCAGCTGCAGGCCGGCAATGACCTGTCGGTCATAGCGCCCGAACAGGATCGCACTGGAGCGCACACCGATGGCCAGGTCGTCTTCGCGGTCAACCATGGCATACCAGGTGTCGTAGATCATGGAATAGAGCACATTGAACAGCAGCAACCACCAGGCCAAGGCGGGCACCGCGCCGGTTTCGGCAGCAAAGGCCATGGGCACACTCCAGCCAAAAGCCACACCGAGGACAGCCTGGGGCAAATCCATAAAGCGCTTGCACAGCGGATAGACGAGCGCCAAACCGGCACCAGCAAAAGCCAGCAGCACGGTCAGGCGGTTGGTCATCAACACCAGCCCAAAAGCCAGTAACAACAACAGCACCAGACCGGCACGGGCCGCCGCCGGGCTGAGCGTGCCCGCGGCCAGGGGCCGCTCCCGCGTGCGCTCAACATGCGGATCGAAATCACGATCGGCCAGATCATTCGCGACGCAGCCGGCCGCCCGCATGACGACGACGCCGACAAGAAAAATCACAAGATTTTGCGTACTGGGCGGGCCGCCCGCTGCGGCCCAGAGGGCCCAGAGCGTCGGCCAGAGCAGCAGCAGAATACCGATGGGGCGGTCAAAACGCATGAGCTGCCACCAGGCGCGCAGGCGGCTTTGCGGGAGTTTCAGCTGCGTGTCACTCATGGCCCTATTCTAACGTGCCAGCGGCGGCAGGCGGAGCATCAAGGCGCTACAATGCTGCGCTTTGCCACAGAAGCCCACGGCCATGGAATTGATCGATATTGGCGCCAACCTGACCCACGAGTCCTTCGATGCGGACCGCGACGCGGTGCTGCAGAGCGCTCAAGCCGCTGGCGTGGCCCAACTGGTGGTTACCGGCGCCAGTTTTGAGGGCAGCGAACAGGCCCTGGCGCTGGCCCAGGCGCAGCCGGGCACGCTGTTCGCGACCGCCGGGGTTCACCCGCACCGGGCGGCCGACTGGAGCACGGAGGGTGAAGCGCGGCTGCGCGAGCTGCTGGCGGCGCCGGAACTGGTGGCCGTGGGTGAGGCGGGGCTCGATTACTTCCGGGATTTTTCACCGCGCGATGCGCAGGCACGGGCCTTTGAGGCACAGCTGCAAATGGGCGCCGACTCGGGCTTGCCCATGTTCCTGCATCTGCGCGATGCGCATGCGGATTTTCACGCGCTGCTTAAAAGCTTCCGCCATCAACTCAGTGACGTGGTGGTGCACTGCTTCACCGGCAGCCGGGAGGAGTTGCATGCCTATCTGGACCTGGACTGCCACATTGGCATCACCGGCTGGATCTGCGACGAACGACGAGGCACGCATATGAAGGCCTATCTCGGCGACATTCCCGCCGAACGCCTGATGATTGAAACGGATGCGCCCTACCTCAAACCGCGCAACCTGCGACCCCGCGTCAAGTCACATCGCAACGAACCCCGCCACCTGCCCTGGATTCTGGGCACGCTGGCCGCGGCTCGAGGCGAACACCCCGCGACGCTGGCGGCAAGCACCACAGCCACGGCGCGACGCTTCTTTCGCCTGCCCGCAGCGCCAGCGGCTGGCTAAGAGGCCCCCGGTTCCTGCGACTGGACCCAGCGCTCGACCTCGTCACTCATGACCCCCAGCGGCACGGAGCCCAGGGACAGAATAAAGTCATGGAAAGCCCGCAGGTCGAAAGCCGCGCCGAGTCGCTGCTCCGCATCCCGGCGCAATTGCCAGATGGTGTACTCGCCCAGCTTGTAGCTCAGAGCCTGGGCTGGCCAGCTAATGTAGCGGTCCACCTCCGTGGTGACCTCATGCAGGGATAGCGCCGTGTTACCGGCCAGGTAGTCCAGCGCCTGCTGGCGGGTCCAGCCCAGCGCGTGCACGCCGGTATCAATCACCAGACGGCAGGCGCGCCACATTTCGTAGGTAAGACGCCCGAAATGCTCATAGGGCGTCTCATAAATCTCCATCTCCACACCCAGCTTTTCCGTATACAGCGCCCACCCCTCACCGTAGGCTGAAATGTAGGTGTTCCGGCGAAACGGCGGTTGCTGCGCATGCTCCAGAGCCAGCGCGTTCTGCAGATGATGACCGGGCACCGCCTCGTGCAGGGTCAGGGCGGGCAGCGTGTAGAGGGTGCGGCTGGGAAGGTCATGGGTATTCACCCAGTAGTAACCGCCACGGCGGGCCTCCAATGGCGCGCCAAGATAGCGACCCGCGGTAAAAAACGGCGCGATTTCATCAGGCACCGGCGCGATCCCATAGGGCTGGCGCGGCAGTACCGTGAAGAATTTAGGCAGCACGCCGTCCGCTTTCTTGGCGTAGTAGGCGGCCAGCGCCAGCAGTTCTTTTGCATCCTTGGCGTAGAACTGCTCGTCGGTACGCAAAAACTCCAGAAACTCTGCGAAACTGCCCTCGAAAGCCACCTCGCGAATAATGTCATCCATTTCGCTGCGAATGCGGGCCACTTCCGAGAGGCCAATATCGTGGATCTCCTGCGGCGTCATTTCCGTGGTCGCATAGCGCCGAATCTGCTCCTGATAATAGCGTTCACCACCCGGCAGCTGCGTCGCACCCAGGGACTCGCGCGCACCGGGCACGTATTCTTCGCGGAAAAATCGCAGCAGGCTGGCGTAGGCCGGCAGGACGCTTTCTGCCACCACAGCCCGGCCGCGCTCGGCCAGCGCGGCACGCTCGGCGGCCGGTAGGGATTCGGGAAAGTTCAAAAACGGGGCGTAGAAGGGACTGTCTTCCACGCGCTCAACCAGCTGCGCGGCAATGGGCTCGTCGCGACCCGCGAGAATGACACGCGGCTGCGTCATGCCCAGCTCGATCCCCCGGCGCATGAGCGCTAAATACTCATCCCCCACCAGCGGCAGCTCACTGAGCTTTGCCAGATAGGCGTGGTAATCCTCCAGCTCGGAAAAGTTGGACAAATCCGCCATCCGTGACCAGCCCATCCAGTAGGCCCAATCGCTGGTAAACGGAATCAGATAGGCACGGGTCTCATAGTCAGCCACAAACTGATCCAGCTGCGCGCGAAAAATGCGAAAGTTAATGCACTCCTCGCGCTCCAGGCGCTCACAGCTCAGGGCGTCCAGCTGCGCTCGCAGGTCTTTCCAGAAGGCGTAGCGGCGTTGCTGATCGGCCTCGCTAACCCGGGTCAGCCGCGCGGCCGGTGCGCCACCATTGGAACGCGCCAGCTCGGGATACTCCGCCGTTCGAAAGGCCCATTCCTGCTCATAGAGGGCGCGAAAAGCAGCGCTGTCTTCGGCTGCCTCCAGGACGGACCCCGCGCACAGAAGCGCGCAGCTTAAAAGGGCGATCATCCATTTCATGATGGTTTCCTTGCTTAAACTCACACGATGCTCGCACCGCCGATGAGCGACAGGGCGCGAGGGGATTGTACAACCGGCGCTGCAGCGGCGATCAGTTACAGCACCTGAAACCCTTTCCAGAAGGGATCGTCTTCCGCATCGACCTGAATCTGATTGTCACCGTAGATTCTTGCCCAGCCCTCAATGGAAGGGATGATCGCCGGCCGACCGTCCAGCTCCAGCGCCCGTTCAACACGCCCCACAAACTGCGATCCGATGATGCTTTCATGGACAAATTCATCGCCCACAGCCAAATCGCCGCGCGCGGCCAGCTGCGCCATGCGCGCCGAGGTGCCCGTACCGCAGGGCGAACGGTCAATGGCCTGGTCGCCGTAGAACACCGCATTGCGAGCATGGGATCCCGGCTGCCGGGGCGCACCGGTCCACAGCAGGTGGCTGAGCCCTCGGATCAGTGGCTGTTCCGGGTGCACAAACTCATAGCGTTCGTTCAGACGCTCGCGCAGGCGCGGGCTGATGGCGAGCAGTTCCTGTGCGGTCAGATCGGCGAGATCAGTAAAGCCAGCCTGCGGCTCCACGATGGCGTAGAAATTTCCGCCAAAGGCCACATCGACCCGCAGCTGGCCGCCCAATTCCGGGCAGTCAACGGCCAGAGCCTCGCTATGGAGAAATGATGGCACATTAATCAGCCGGACCGAGCGCACCTTGCCCGCCTCCATGCGGTATGTCACATCCACACGGCCAGCCGGCGTGTCCAGCGCCAGCTTGCCCGGCTCGCCCGGCGTCACCAGACCACGCTCCAGTGCGATGGTCACGGTACCGATGGTGCCGTGGCCGCACATGGGCAAACAGCCGGATGTTTCAATGAACAGCACGCCCACATCACAGTCATCACGGGTAGCGGGATACAGAATGCTGCCCGACATCATGGCATGGCCACGGGGCTCGAACATGAGGGCCGTTCTAACCCAGTCATGGTCCGCCATGAAGTGTGCCCGCCGTTCCAGCATGCTGTCGCCGTCCAGTGCAGGCCCGCCGGCGGCGACGACGCGGACGGGATTGCCACAGGTGTGGGCGTCAATGCAGTGAAAAGTGGTGGCTGCTGGCGTCTGCGTCATGAAAAGCGATCCATCCGGTAAGGGGTCATATCCAGACCTGTTGGCTCGCCTGCCACCAGAGCGGCAATCAGGCGTCCGGTCGTTGGTCCCTGCGTCAGCCCATAGTGCCCGTGGCCAAACGCGTAGAACACATTGCCATGTCGCGGCGAGGTGGAGATGACCGGTAATGAGTCCACCATCATGGGGCGCTGGCCCATCCATTCGCTGGCTTGCCCCGTTTGCAGACCCGGCAGGTAGTCTTCCGCATGCCGCACCAGCACCGCCGCCCGTTCATAGGCAGGCGCCGCATCCAAACGCGCAAATTCTGCCGTCCCGGCCAGCCGTAGCCCGTCTTCCAGCGGTGTCATGACAAAGGAACGGCTGGCAGAAATGATCGGCACATCCAGCGTAATACCCGGGTCAGGTAGCATGGTGTGGTAACCGCGCTTGGCGGTCATGGGCACCTTGTAATCCAGCTGTTCTGCCAGAGTATTGGACCAGGCGCCGCCGGCCACAACCAGCGCATCAGCCTGCACTTTGTCACCACCTTCCAGCACCGCCGTCACACCCGCAGCATGGGCCTGAACCCGGCTTACCGAGCCTTGTCGCCAGTGCACGCCGTCGGCCATGGCATGTTCCGCGATGGCTGCGGTCATACGCGCAGGGTTCGTGGTGTTCTGCCAACTGGGCACAAAGATAGCGACCCCGTCGTCCAGCCGCAGCGCCGGCGCCAACTCCTTCAGGGCCCCAGCGCTGAGCGGATGCCATTCAAAACCCAGCTCCGCCTCCAGTTCGAAGACCCAGCGGTCCGCCGCAAACGCCTCCGGTGTGTCATGCACGGAAATGACACCACGAGCGCGTAAGAAATGATTAAGCCCCGCACGATTGAGCAAATGCGCGTAGTCGTCGCTGACCTGCTGCATCAGTGCCGCCTGAGCGCGGGCGCAACGTTGGACACCAGCCGCCGTGCCGCTGCGCCAGAAACCCCAGAGCCAGGGTGCCACCCAGGGCAGATGCTGCCAGCGGACGGTCAGAGGCCCGAGTGGGTCCAGCAACCAACGGGGCAGTTTCTTCCAGACGCCGGGATGCGAGAAGGGCACCACCTGGGATGGTGAGATGCAGGCCGCATTGCCGGAACTGGTGGTCTGGCCCGGCAGTTCCCGGTCGATCAGCGTGACCTCATGGCCCGCGGCCGCCAGGTGCCAGGCACAGCAGGCGCCTACGGTACCGGCCCCAATAACCAGAACGTGTTGCAAACGGTGAGTCATCTAGGCGTTAACCATCAATCGATTCGGTCAAGGTCCTCAACCAGGCCTTCCAGAATGGTAATAATCCCGTTCAGCGCGCGCACGGCAGCGCCCCCATCGCCATCCACCACGGAGCGCGCCAGGGCCGCATGAAAAGTGGCCGCACTGGCCAGATCCACACGCGGCAGACCGAGGTACCAGAGGCGCCGGCAGTGGGCATGTAGCGGCGTTAAAGAGCTTACCAGATGCGGGTTACGGCAGGCCTCGCCCAGCAACTGATCCAGGCGCCGGTCCAAACGCATAAAACTGGGCAGATCCTCGCTCAAACCGTCCAGGTGTATGGCCAGCGCCGCTAATGCGCGGCGCTGATCGTGGCTGGCGCGCTCCGCGGCCTTCACCACCAGCAGGCGTTCCAGTACCCGTCGGACCTCGACAATCTGCGCCAACTCCCAACGCTTGACGGCGGTCACCATCAGGCCTTTCCGGGGCAGAATCCTCAACAGTCCCTGACTGGCCAGCCGCTGCACCGCCTCTCTGACCGGCGTACGGCCAAAACCCAGCGTTTCGATCAGATGCTTTTCCTGCAAGGGTTCACCGGGCGCCAGCGACAGCGTGACCAATTGCGTCTCTAACGCTTCATAGGCTTGCTCGGCCAGGCTTTTGCGGCTCCCCACCATAATCCGCTAGCAGTCCGGGCGACTGGCCAACGCCGCCGCGACAATCTGCTCAACCCGCTCCCGTTCCCTGCCTGTCAGCGCCAGACGGGGGGCGCGCACGCGCTCACTCCCCACGCCGACCAGTTCCTCAACCAGCTTGATCTGCTGAATAAACTTCGGTCCGATATCCAACTCCAGCAGAGGCAAAAACCAGTCGTACAAAACCCTGGCTTCCTCCCAACGCTGCTCGGTCATGAGCGTATAAAGGCGCAGGGTCTCCCGCGGGAAGGCCACCACCAGGCCCGCAACCCAGCCGACGGCGCCGACGGCAAAACACTCCAGGGCGAGATCATCCACACCACAGAACAGGGCGTAACGGTCGCCCGTCAGGCGCCGAATGGCAGACATGCGTCGCGTGTTAGCAGAAGACTCCTTGATGGCGACAAAGCCGGGTTCCGCAGCCAGTTCAGCGAAGTCCTCCGGCAGCAAATCCGTGCCGTAAGCCACCGGGTTGTTGTAAAGCATGATGGGGCGCTGGGTGCCCGCAGCCACGGCTCGCAAATAGCTCAGGGTCTCCGGCTTATCGGAGGGGTAGCGCATGGGCGGCAGCACCATATACCCGTCAACGCCCAACTCATCGCCAGCTGCGGTTAGCGCCAGCGCATCACGGGTAGCACTTTCCGCGACACAGGCCACCAGCGGCACCCGTCGGTTGATCCGTTGGCCGTAAAAACGGATCAGATCTTGTTTTTCCGCCGCTGACAGGGTGGAGTTCTCACCCAGCGAGCCGAGAATGATGATGCCATGCACCCCCGACGTCAGTTGAAACTCCAGATGGTCCGCCATGGCCTCGTAGTCCAAGGCGCCGGAGGCATCAAATTTGGTGGTAAGAGCGGGAAATACCCCGCACCAGTCGCTTGCGTTCATGGCAGATTCCACTAGTGATATATCTGTAATATATCAGAAGCAGAGAGGAACAGACAGGCGCGGTCTTCACAATGCGCCAGCGTCAGCGAAAGCGGTGCAAAGCAATGGCGGCACCATCAACGAACCAGAGCCAGCCTCACCTCAGCATGGCGGCAAGCTCTAACGCTTGCTCACGTTGATCGCGCCATTGACCGTGTTGATATCCAGACGCGCACTACCATCACCGATAACGCCGGAGAGACTGCGCCCCACCAGACCTTTGTCCGCACGCAATCCAAAATCACTAAAGCCAATGCCGCCGTTGACCGTATTTGCATCGACCCGGGCACCGCTATCGGCCGGCAGCGCCAGCCTGATGCCTCCGTTCACGGATTCCAAATCCACATCCTGACTGGCGCCAAACGCATCCATGCTGGCTGAGATACCACCATTGACCGTGGCCAATTCAAGATCACCCCTGGCCCCTTCCAGACTGATCGCACCATTGACAGTGGACGCTTCGATATCACCGCGAACACCAATGATCTCAATTTCTCCGTTAACGGACTCGATTTCCCGCAGCTCAACGCCCTGGGGAACGCTCAAGCTGTAGTCCACGCTGGCACCGTCCGCATCGCCCGAAAAAAAGGACTTCAGCATACCTTTTGACTTGGGCAATTGCGTTTCGATAACCAGCTTGTCCGCGCTCTCATTGATCTCGATTTCAATCTTATCCAGCGCTTCCTGACTGCCTGCCTTCTTACGCACCAGCAGCTCTATGGTCTGGCCGTCACCGCCCTCGATCAGCACATTGCCGTTAACGTTACTAAGGCTGATGCGCGCACCATCGCGCAAGCTAAAGCTCATACGCTCTTCAGCAGTCACGTCAGCATGCGTGAAGAGCGGCAGCATCAAGCCACCGACAAGCACCGCCAAAGCGGGGAAAGAGTTTCTGTTTGCGCGGCATCGGGGCGCATTATTCTGGGTCATAGTGGCCAAACTCCTGCGAGACCTTGAAGACAACAGCGCCTAGGGACGCATGTATTTCTATAGCATGCTGCATAACTTTTACCCAATCTACACGTGCCATGGGTCATGGTTCGCGCCAGCAGGCCTTGGCGGCGCCTGCAAACGCCGGTGCAAGCGTGAATGCCTTACGTTTGGCCGATCAACAGATGGCGCGCCCGACCAACCAGCCGGTAGCGCCATAGGGGCCAAAAAGACTTGCAACATGCCCAGCCGCGGCTTATCATCGCCGTACTATTGTATTAGTACGTTAATACGCGATGACATTATGAAACAACATAACGATGATCAGCAGGCGGCCCTGAAGGCGCAGGCCCAGGCGCTTTACCAGGCGTTTCTGACACTGGAATCAGAGGATGAGGTGCGCCAATTCCTGCTGGACCTGTGTACACCATCGGAACACGAAGCCATTGTGGACCGCTGGTGGACCGCCTCCCTGCTCAACGAAGGTCGAAGCTATCGCGATATCAGCGAGATCACCGGCGTCAGCGTGACCACCATTGGTCGCGTGGCACGCTTTCTGAACATGGGCGAAGGCGGCTATCGGCTCGCCCTGCGCCGTGAAAGGACTAAGAAATCATGACCCGCATCCGCGTTGCCATTCAGAAATCGGGCCGCTTGTCCGACAAATCCCTCAGCCTGCTGCAGCGTTGCGGCCTGGAATTTGCGCGCAGCAAGGACAAGCTGTTCTGGTATGGCCAGGACTTTCCTGTCGACCTGTTGCTGGTCAGAGATGATGACATTCCGCGCATGCTGCTCGACGGCGTCTGCGAACTCGGTATTGTGGGCCAGAATATCGCCGAGGAAGTCATGCTGGAGCGCAACGGCGGCAGTGGCCTGCAGGAGCTGCGCAAGCTGCGGTTCGGTGGTTGCCGCCTATCCCTGGCCGTGCCAGAAGATTCCCCGGCAAGCAGCGCCGCGGATCTAAACGGCGCCCGCATTGCCACTTCCTATCCGGCCCTGACCACACACCTACTGAATCGCCAGGGCGTCAGCGCCACCATTGTGGAGCTGGCAGGCTCCGTAGAAATTGCACCAGGTCTGGGTACCGCGGATGCGATTGCGGACCTGGTTTCCACCGGCACCACGCTGCGCGCCAACCACCTGCGTGAACTGGAAGTCATTTATCGCAGTACAGCGGCCTTGTATACGGGCGGCCAACTCAGCGCAGACAAGCAGGCATTGCTGGAGCGCCTGCTGCTGCGGCTCGATGGCGTGTTGCATGCGGAAGCGAGCAAGTACGTGATGCTGCACGCACCGCGTGAAGCGGTGCAGACCATCACCGAACTGCTACCGGGCGCCGAAGAACCCACGCTCCTGACGCTGGAAGGCAATCAGGACAAAGTGGCGCTGCACGCGGTCTGTCGCGAAACACTTTTTTGGGAGCACCTGGAGGCGCTCAAAGCTGCCGGCGCATCCGCCATTCTGGTGATGCCCGTCGAAAAAATGCTGGCTTGAACCATGAACGAGAACACCCCACTGACATCACAGATCGTGCCCTGGGCCGAGCTGGACCAGGCCGACCGGGAACGGGCCATTGCGCGCCCACCACAGGACCGTAGTGCGCTGGAAGAGGCCGTCACAGAGATCATCAACACCGTGCGCCGGGAGGGTGATGACGCCCTGCGACGTTATGCGCAACAGTTCGATCAGGTGGCGCTGGACGCCCTGCAGGTTGCGCCGGAGGAGCTCGACCAGGCAGCCAGCCAGGTGGAGCCGGAGCTCATGCGCGCGATTGAATCGGCGGCGGCCCGCATCCGCGCCTTTCACACGGCGGGTGCCCCACGCGGCTTCCAGGAGCAGACGGCGCCGGGCTTGCAATGTGAAGCCCGCTACCTGCCCATCAATCCGGTGGGCCTGTACGTACCCGGAGGTTCTGCACCGCTAATTTCTACCGCATTGATGCTGTCAATTCCGGCCGCCATCGCCGGCTGTCGCGACGTGGTCATGTGCACACCGCCCGGCCCGGGTGGCGCCATCGATCCGGCCCTACTGGCCGCAGCACGTCTGGGCGGCGTCAGCCGTGTGATTCGCGCCGGCGGTGCCCAGGCCGTGGCCGGCATGGCTTTCGGTACCGACTGCATGCCCGCTTGCGCCAAGATTTACGGCCCGGGCAATGCCTGGGTGACGGAAGCGAAACGCCAGGTTGCCGCCATGCCCGGCGGCGCCGCGCAGGACATGCCGGCCGGACCCTCGGAGGTACTGGTGATCGCCGACGGCACTGCCGACCCGGCGGCCGTGGCCTGGGATCTTCTGTCCCAGGCAGAGCATGGGCCCGACTCTCAGGCCGTACTCATCAGCGATGACCGGGCGCTGCTGACCGCGGCCGCGAAAGCGGTACCGGAATTGGCGGCCACGCTGCCGCGAGCGGAGATCTTGGCCGCTGCCCTGGAAAACCTCGTGCTGGTAGAAGTGGACAGCCTGGAGCAGGCGCTAGCCGTCTCCAACGACTACGCGCCGGAACACCTGATTATCAATACGGAGAAAGCCGAGCAACTGCTGGACCTGGTAGAGGCCGCCGGCTCCGTGTTTCTTGGACGCTGGACGCCAGAATCACTCGGCGACTATAGCTCGGGCACCAACCACGTGCTGCCCACCTATGGCTACGCGCGCGCCTACAGCGGCCTTTCCGTGCAATCCTTCTTGCGCCGTATGACGGTGCAATGCGCGACCCCGGAAGGCCTGCGCAGCGCGGGCGAGGACGCCATGGCCATCGCCGCAGCAGAAGGCCTTGACGCGCACCGCATGGCCGTTGCCTGGCGCCTGCAGCAACTGGACCGAACGTCATGAGCGCTACGCAACTGGTACAGCGCCTCGCACGGCCCGAGGTGCTGGCCATGGCACCTTACCTATCGGCCCGCAGTGGCGCTGGCGCCGACGGCGTCTTGTTGAATGCCAACGAAGCACCGCATGCGCTGGTGGACGACCCAAGCTGGCAGGCGCTGGACCTGCATCGCTATCCGGCACCACAACCGGAAGCCCTGCGCCAGCGTCTGGCAACGGTTTATGAGGTGGCACCGGAGCAGGTGCTGATCACCCGTGGCTCTGACGAAGGTATCGATTTACTGCTGCGCGTCTTCTGCCGCTCCGGCCTAGACCGCATTCTGGAGACGCCGCCCTGCTTTGGCATGTATCGCATCGCGGCCACGATCCAGGGCGCCGGTGTGGTCCAGGTCCCGCGCGATCCGGTCACGCTGGATGTGCGCCCGGACGCCATGCTCGAACAACTAACGCAGGACGACACGATTCGTCTGGTGTTTTTAACCAGCCCCTCCAATCCCACCGGCGATCTGCTACCGGACGGCCTGCTGGACGCCTTGCTGGCGGCCAGTAGGGATCGCGCACTGGTGATCATGGACGAGGCCTATATCGAATTTTGCGCCCATAGGAGCGCCAGCCAACTGCTCGGCGAACATCCGCAACTGGTGGTGCTGCGCACCCTGTCCAAGGCCTGGGGCGCTGCCGGCCTGCGCTGTGGTGCCGTGCTGGCTGACCCCGCTGTGCTTGATCTCCTCGGCCGGGTCATGGCGCCCTACCCGCTAACCGCGCCGGCCATTGCCGCCGCCCTGGCCTGCACCGCACCCGCGGCACGTGCGGCGCAAAAGGACATGCTCGACAAACTGCAGCGACAGAAGGAAACCCTGGTGGCTCGGCTGCTGGCCTGTGGCTGGGTTCGCGACCTCTGGCCTGGCGAGGCCAACTTCGTACTGATCCGCGTGGAGGACGGCCCCGGACTGGTCGCTCATTGCGCGCGCGCCGGCGTGCGGGTCCGTGATTTTAACGGCCAGCCGTTGTTGGATAACTGCGTCCGCATAAGCATTGGCAGCAGTGATGATATGACCGCCTTGAACACGGCACTGGACAGCTATGGAGCGCCAGCATGAGCAACAAGCGACGCATTCTCTTCCTGGATCGGGACGGCACACTGATCATTGAGCCGGAAGATTTTCAGATTGACAGCCTGGCCAAGCTGGAACTGTTGGACGGCGTCATTCCTGCCCTGCTGCGCCTGCGGGACGCCGGCTACGAGTTCGTGCTTGTGTCCAACCAGGACGGCCTGGGAACGGACAGCTACCCACAGCAGGACTTTGACATCCCCCACGCCAAGATGCTGTCTCTGCTGCGTTCCCAGGGCATTGAGTTCGCCGCTGAACACATCGATCCCCATTTCGAGTCCGATGGGTCACCGGATCGAAAACCGGGTATCGGTATGGTATTGCCCTATCTGAAATCAGGAGAACTGAACCTGGAAGACAGCTGGGTCATCGGTGACCGTGAAACGGATTTGCAGCTGGCCGAGAACATGGGCATCGGCGGACTGCGTTGCGGCCCGGACGGCATGAGCTGGGCCGCCATTGCCCATGAACTGGTTAGTCGGCCCCGCCGCGCCCGCGTGACCCGAAAAACCAACGAGACGGCGATTGATGTAGCGCTGGATCTGGACGGCACGGGCACAGAGATCAGCACCGGCATCGGGTTCTTTGATCACATGCTGGACCAGCTGGCCAGCCACGGGGGCTTTCGCCTGCAGCTGCGCTGCGACGGCGATCTGGAAATCGATGAGCACCATACGGTGGAAGACTGTGCGCTGGCGCTGGGGCAAGCCATGGACCAGGCTCTGGGTGATCGCCGAGGTATCGGCCGCTATGGCTTTGTGCTGCCCATGGACGAGTCCCTGGCAACCGTTGCGGTAGACCTCTCCGGCCGGCCTGCTTTTGAATTCAGCGCCGACTTCCAGCGCCCGCAGGTCGGGGAGCTTTCGACCGAGATGGTGCGTCACTTTTTCGCTTCCCTGAGCCAGTCGCTGCGCTGCGCGCTGCATCTTCAGGTTACCGGAGAAAACACCCACCACATGATTGAAGCACTGTTCAAGGGTACCGGACGGGCCCTGCGACCGGCCCTGGAGCGCACAGGTAACGAGCTGCCCAGCACCAAGGGAAAGTTGTGAGTCCAACAGCATGAAACTGGCCATCATCGACAGCGGCGGTGCCAACATCGCCTCCGTGCAGCATGCGCTGCAGCGCCTGGGAGCGACGGCAACATTTACTGCGGACCGGCAAGTGATCGCCAGCGCGGACCGGGTCATTCTGCCCGGTGTCGGGGCCGCTGGCGCTGCCATGGATCACCTGCAGCAGCAATCCCTGCTGTCCTGTATTCGTGGCCTGCAGCAGCCGGTGCTGGGCATCTGCCTGGGCATGCAATTGCTGTTTGAGTCATCGGCCGAAAACGATGTGGACTGCCTGGGCATTATTCCGGGCCGCCTGCAGCACTTCACCGCAGCGCCAGGCCTGCGCGTGCCGCATATGGGCTGGAACCACACCCATCAGGAACAGGCAGACCCGCTGATGAAGGGCCTGGAGCAGGACGCCTGGTTCTATTTCGTCCACAGCTATTTTGCGCCCCTGGGCCCGCACACGCTGGCCAGCGCAAGTCATGGCGAGCTGTTTAGCGCCGTGGTGCGCAAGGACAATTTCTGGGGCGCCCACTTCCACCCGGAGCGTTCGGCCCGGGCCGGCGCCCGGCTACTCGAAAACTTTCTGGAGCTTTCATGACCACCACCTGCCAGCTCATACCCGCCATTGACCTGCTGGATGGTCGCTGTGTGCGCCTGTTCAAGGGCGATTTCCAACAGGTTACGCACTATGACGCGCTGCCTGCCGAACTGGCCGCCCGCTACGCAGCTGACGGTGCCGAATGGCTTCATGTGGTTGATCTTGCCGCCTCACGCGATGGCAGCGCGGCGGATCAAGCGCCTCTCTTCGAGCTCTTAAAGGCCGCACCGCAGCGCGTACAAACCGGCGGTGGTGTGCGCAACAGCGAGGATCTGAAACAGCGCCTGGTCAGCGGTGCCGACCGGGTAGTAGTAGGCAGCCTGAGCGCCCGTGAACCGGCGCGTTTTGCGCGCTGGCTGCAACGTTTCGGACCCGACCGGCTGGTGGCCGCGCTGGATGTGCAGCTGGATGCGGATGGCCTGCCCTGGCCGCGCGTTTACGGCTGGACCGAACGCGCCGAACAGGACCTGTGGACGCTGCTGGATACGCTGGTTGCAGGCGGTTTGCGACATGCGCTGATCACGGATATCGGCCGCGATGGCGCCATGAGCGGCCCCAATCTGGCGCTCTACGGCGAGGTTCTGACGCGCTATCCCCAATTGCAGTTGCAGGCCTCCGGCGGCGTGAGCCGATTGCAGGATCTGACCGAGGTAGGTGCCTCCGGCGCCGCTGGCGTTATTGTTGGCAAAGCATTGCTGGATGGCGTCTTTTCCGTACCCGCCGCGCTGGAAGCCCTGGCATGAACGGCGCCGGCACTACTGGCGTTGCGCGGCGCATCATTCCCTGTCTGGATGTTCGCGACGGCCAGGTGGTTAAAGGCGTGCAGTTTCGCAATCATCGCGTCATGGGCGAGATCGTGGAACTGGCCCAGCGCTACAGCGAGGCGGGTGCCGACGAACTGGTGTTCTATGACATAACCGCCAGCCCTGAGGGCCGCGCGGTCGATCATTCCTGGGTGGCCCGCGTGGCCGAGGTGATTGATATCCCTTTCTGCGTCGCCGGTGGCATCCGCAGCGTGCCGGAAGCCCGGCGTATCCTGCAAAGCGGCGCCGACAAGATTTCCGTGAACACACCGGCGGTACGGGACCCGGACCTGGTGAACCGACTGGCTGACGCATTCGGAGCCCAGTGCGTGGTGGTGGGCATTGACTCCATCGTCAGCGACGGCGTCTGGAGCACGCGCCAGATGACCGGAGACCCCGACGCCATGAGCGCGACCGGACGCGAGACCCTGGCCTGGATCGAAGAAGTTCAGGCGCGCGGCGCCGGCGAAATTGTCCTGAACTGTATGAGCAGCGATGGCACGCGGGATGGCTACGATCTGGAACAGTTACAGGCGGCCCGTCGGGTCAGTGAGGTACCCCTGATTGCCTCCGGCGGCGCGGGAACCGCGCAACATTTTAGAGACGTGTTCGAACAGGCCGATGTGGACGGGGCCCTGGCAGCGACGGTATTTCACTCCGGCGCCCTTCCCATCGATAAGCTGAAAGAATCGCTGGCTGCGGCTGGCATCGGAGTACGACCATGCTAGAGCAAACACCCGCTTGGGAAAAAATGGATGGCCTGGTGCCCGCGGTGGTGCAGGACGCGCTTGATGGCCGGGTCCTGATGGTGGGCTACATGAACGAGGCCGCTTTGGCACACACGCAGCACAGCGGCCAGGTTACCTTCTGGAGTCGCAGCCAACAAAAGCTGTGGACCAAAGGGGAAACCTCCGGCAATACGCTGGCACTGGTGAGCATCAACCTGGACTGTGACCGCGACTGCCTGCTGGTTCTGGCGCGGCCGGCAGGGCCCACCTGTCATCTGGGTTCAGACACCTGCTTTGACCGTGACAGCACGGCGCCACGGCCACAGCTGGCTTTTCTTGCCGAGCTGGAGCGATTAATTACGCGCCGTGAGGAAGAGCGGCCAGCCGGCAGCTACACCACCACTTTGTTTGAGGCCGGCACCAAGCGGATCGCACAGAAGGTGGGAGAAGAAGGCGTTGAAACGGCGCTGGCCGCGACCGCCGGTGATGACGATGAGCTACGGAACGAATCCGCTGACCTGCTCTACCACCTGCTGGTCCTGCTGCGCAGCCGCTCCCTGGACCTGGAGCAGGTGCTGCGTACATTGCAGGCACGCCACGGCTAGCGCGGGGTCTTGAGATAGAGGGCGATGGCCTGCCGGTCCCTGGCTGGCAGGCGGGCCAGATTCTCCTGCACAGCCACCATACTGCCGCCCACCACATCGAACTCTGGATCGACGCCCGCTTCGAAATAATAGTTCAGGTCGTCCACGCTCCAGTCTGCCAGCTGCGCCGCACTGATACCCGGTACGCGTCCCTTGCCATCAGCTGCTGGCGCGCCCTGGAGCGGACGTGCCGGATCCTCAGCCAGTAACCAGGTGCGCGGCGTATGACAGGCACCACAATGCCCCGGACCTTCCACCAGATAACGACCGCGCGCCAGTAAATCCTGCTGCTTCGTCATGGACCGGGTGGGCTCAGCGTCCAAAAACAACCGCTTCCAGAGGCCAATACCGCGACGCAGCTGCCAGGGAAAGTCCAGCTCGTGTTCAGGAACCACCTGCGCACTCGGCGGCAGCTGGTCCAGATAGGCCTTCAGATCGAGCAGATCCGTCAGCGTCATCTGCTGATAGGACGTATAGGGGAAAGCGGGATAGTAGTGCCGGCCATCTGGCGACAACCCACGACGCATGGCATTAACAAAATCCAGTGCAGACCAGGCACCAATACCCGCCGTCTCATGGGGCGAGATATTGGGCACATGAAAACGGCCCGCCGGGGTCCGCATGATCAGACCGCCGGACAGCACCAGCCCGCGTGCACGCTCACCGTCAGGCTGCCCATGGCAGGATCCACATCCGGCCGCATGAAACAGCACTTCGCCATTGGCGAGATCCGGCTCATGGCCCGGTAAGGCACTGGCGGTCAGCGGCTGTGGGCGACTCAAAACCCACAGCACACCGAGTCCAAACAACAGACTCAGCAAACCCCAGCGCAGGAAATGACTCACCGGGGGCTTTAGTCCTTATCGACGCGGTAACCGTCGTGGCAGGCTTTGCAGGTACCGAGCACGGAACGCAAAACGGGCTGGAACGCCTCCGCTGTCTGCGGGTCTGCCTGCTGCGCAGCGGCCACGGCTTCAGAAAAGTCGGTCAGGGCCTGGTTGAACCCGGCGCGATCGCTCCAGATCGTCGCCTTGGCCTCCGTATCGCCACCGCTCTGGGTCCCGTCCGGATAGAGGTCCCGGGATTCATCAGCCGTACGCGCAAACACCGCGAGGCTGGCTCGTACCGTCTCGCGGTCGAAATCCAGCTGTCCACGACTCATACCGATCAGCGGTTTCAGAGCCTCACGGGTATCGGACATAAGCTGCTGACGCTCGGCAATGGGATCATGATGATCGGCCGGGCCAGCTAACGGTAGCAGTAGCAGGCACGTTACAAGGGCTCGACTCAGGGTATGGCGTTGTGGCTGTCTGGCTGAACGCATGACGACTCCGGATAAATAAAAAAACAACGCTAGCGCATTTGCACCTCTGGCGAAAGCATGACCGTGCCTGTAGACGACCCGCCCAGACCCACGCTCAGCTATAGTGAGGCTGCGGCCGCCAGACCGCTACCGAGACATGAGCCACTGAAAACCCGAATCATGAGTGCTTGCCCGTCACCGACCATAGAAGATGCCAGAGCCACCGATCTCACGGCGGTACTGGCCATACTGAACCACTACATCGCCACCGATCACTGCACCTTTGACACGGAACCCTGGTCCGTCAAGCAGAAGCAAGCCTGGTTCGATGCCTTCCAGGCAGACAACCCCTATCGCCTGCTGGTGGCCCGAGCCGGTAGCCAGCTGCTCGGCTACGCGCACAGCGGTGCCTGGCGGCCCAAAAAGGCCTATCAGGTGACCGCGGAGACCACCGTTTACCTGCACCCGGACGCGGCCGGTCAGGGGCTGGGAGCACGGCTTCTGCGAGAATTATTGGCCACGCTGGCCGCCGCCGGCGTGGAGCGGGCCGTCGCTGGCGTGGCACAGCCAAATCCGGCCTCGGACCGGCTACACGCAGCGCTGGGCTTTGCTCGAGTGGGTACTTTTGAGCGCGTAGGCCATAAATTCGGGCGCCACTGGGACGTCACCTGGTGGCAACGGGACACGCGCGCATAACTTCGCCTCGTCGCTTTCCATACGCCGCCGTATTGACGAATAAAAGGGACTGGATTAACATCGCCTTTCGTCGAAATACCCCAAGTAAAAAGCCGCTATGAGCAAACGTAAAGACCAACAGATTGCCGAGGCCTTCCGCGCCCTCGGTCACCCGGTGCGACTCCAGATCGTACGCATTTTGCAGGACGAAGGCGCCTGCTTTGCCGGTGAGATTACGCGCCGTCTGCCGGTGGTCGCTTCCACCGCCTCCCAGCATTTCAAAATCCTGCGCGAGGCCGGGCTGATCAACGATGCGGTGGATGGACCGCACCGCTATTACTCCGTGGATAAGCAGGCGCTACGCGAACTCAAGCGCTGGGTCAGCAAGCTCTAGCCACCGTGCTGCGCTGCAATCACTGCAGCGCGTTGCCACAGCCGCGCAAACGTCGATCACCCAGCTGTACCGTGACGCGGCGCTGGTAGGAAATATCTGCCATGGTATCGGCACAGGGCCCCGGTGTGACCAGAACACTCAGCGTTTCACCATCAACACGGGCTTCATAGCGACTCCCCGGGCCAGGTAATAGTGCCTCCGGTCCGCTGATGCTGAAGCGCAGTTGGCGCTCACCATAGTCCGTCTCGAGCACGCTTTCCCCAGGCTGGAACAGCTCCAGGGACCAACCCGGCTCGTTGCCTACAGCGCGCAGCAGTGCGCCGCGCAACCGCGCATCCTCCCAGGCTGAGTGATAGCGATTGATACGACAGTTGGTGCTGCCCAGAACGGTCTCCAGCAGCGCCTCGTCACCCTGATTCCAGAACAGCAATTCCTCGTTCTCATAGCGCGCACCCGACGCTGCCGGCACGGCCGCCAGCTCAGCAGACCCGCTCCTGAGGTAGAGCTTGATGCCAGCATCCGTGCGACTGGTCACCAGGTAAGAGCCATCATCACAATCCCAGGCCCAGTGATCCTGCACCGGTGCCTTCGCGACTGGGACAGCTTCCGGCATCGATGGCGCTGAGGGCGCTTCCAAAGCCGGGAACAGGGCCTGGGGGCTGGTCTCTTGCATCATCTGCTGCCGCACCAGCGGAATCGGCGGGCCGCCATAGCTCAGAAACTCATCGTGAAAATCGCGCCAGGCCGCACGCCCACCTCGTGTGGCTGTCCAGTCCTCGCGCAGACGCTGGATCAACAATTTGCCCATGGTGTAGTTGAGATAAGCCGGGTCCCAGGTGCCGCGCGCGGCCTGTTGCATGGCCATGCCCTCGCTCTGATAAGCGTCCTGTTGAAAGAAACGCTGTGCCTCGGCAACACTCCAGCCCTGCGTATGCAGGCCCAGGCTGGCGACAAACCGGGCGTTACGTAGCAGCGCGTTGCTCAGTTGGCCAATGCGGGTTTCCGCATCGGCATCTCGAAGGCCCGCTTCCAGCATCATGGCTTCCGTGTAATGGGCCCAGCCCTCAGCGAAAGCGTAGCTGACCATGGCGCGACCGTATTTCCAGTCCGCTCGATTGGCATGCATAAAGTTCAGAAAATGCCCGGGCCAAACCTCGTGTATGGAGGTAAACAGCAAGTCGGACTCGCCGGGAATAAATGCGGCCTGCACCGCTTCGGGCCAGGCCGGATTGGGCGGTGCAATGTAGTAGGTGCTGGGTTGGCCTGTTTCCCAGGGGCCCGGAATAGCGATGTAGGCAAAGTTGGAGCGCGCATAGGGCGGCGCCTCAGCCACCCGGGCCACTTCCTCACCGGGCACACTAACGAGGTCCTGAGCCCGCATAAAATCGTGAATTTCTTGCAGCTGAGCCTGCGCGGCCGCTACGGAACCACCCGCTGGTTTGCGCGCGGCCATCTGCGCCACACAATCCGGTATTTCCTTGCCTGGGGCAAATTCCCCACAGGCCTGAGCTAGCGCTGCGACATTGCGCGCCATGTCACGGCGCGCCAGCTGCTCCAGCGCCTCCAGATCAATCCGCACCCGCTCCGTATCCCACAGCATGTCTTCGTATAGCGCTTTGCCCAGAGCGAAGTTCTGGTCGGCGATATTGCGGCTCGATTCCAGCCAGTCGGCCAGACCCTGCATGGCCGCAATCGCGCCGGCGTTCGCATCGCTAAAACGCTGTTGCAGCGCACTATCGTCCACCGCAGCCCAGGCTGCTGGCACCTCATCCCGAAAGTAGCTGGCATAACCGCCAAAGGCGTCCACACCCAGCTGCAACCAGCTTTCCGGCATGGGCATGCGCAGATTGGCACGGATATGCTTGGCGGCCTCGGGAATGGCCTCCAGATAGCGCGTGAATGCCGCCATACGCTCCGCGGGTGGTGCATAGTCCAGCGTGAGATAAGGCGATGGATCCAGGGAGTCGCTCATCCAGCCCAGATAGAACTGGGGGTTGCGCATGGGCCAGCGCGCTTTCTCCAGCCAGAACAAATCGTGATCAATGCGGGAAATAAAATAGTTACGCTGGTACTGCTGTTCCGAAGTCAGCGTCTCCGCAGCAAAAGCCCGCGCCGCCCGCCGGGCCGCCTTCAAGCGCGCCGCTTCCTGCTTCAGACCCGCCTCGCTCCAATCCGGCAGCTGCCCATCATATTCATGCCGACCCTGGCTCACGGCCCAGGCCGGATGAGCCGCCAGATGTGCCTCCAGCTCACGATCAATAAATTCCACCCAGGGATCAGGGCTGGCAACGGGTGCGGCCGGCAACGCCTCCACCGGCGGCGCCTCCTCGCCGCTGCAGGCCATGAGCCCAAGCGTTAAAACCGCACTCAGACCGGCGAAAACATGAATTTTAGGCATAGCGCTTCGCAACTACCTAGCAGGGACAGGCCCAGAGTTTAACAGCGCTCAGCGACTCGTCACCAAGCCCGCGTTGCGCGGGCTTGAGGAGACGATGACCGCGAGGCTAGGAACGCGTTTCCGGATGTACGCCCGCTTCCGACGTTTCCAGACCGGCTTCAGCACCGCCCGCGAGGCCCTGGTCACCCGAATCATCTTTGAGCGTATCCAGATGCATGAGCTTTTTGACCAGCGGACTGATCACCATGACCCCCACGCCGATAGCCACCGCATACCAGCCCACCGTTGTGTAGACATCAAGAACCACCTGTTTGCCTGCGTCCTCCCCAACGCCCTCAGCACCGGTTGCCGCCGCAATCAGACCAGCGGCAAAGTTGCCGGTGGCGGAAGCAAAAAACCACGTGCCCATGATCAGGGAGGCCATGTGCGCGGGACTGAGTCGGTTCATGGCGGACAGCCCGACGGGGGAGAGACAGAGCTCGCCCGTGGTGTGCAGCAGATAAATCAGAAAGATGAAGATAACCGGTGTCGGAACGTTGATCCCCACCGCCTCAGCACCCCAAACCAGGACCAGAAAGCCCAGCCCGACCTGCACCACGGCCAGACCGAATTTCATCGGCGCTGATGGCTCCATGCCTCGGGCGCCCAGCCCTTGCCACAGCATGGCAAACAGCGGCGCCAGCAAAACAATGTAAATGGCGTTGATGGACTGGAACATGGAGGCATTCACGCCCTGCGTGTCCACGTGACGGTCCGTAAACAGGTTCAGGGAAGAGCCCGCCTGTTCAAACAGCGCCCAGAACACGATGGATACCAGAATCAGAAACATGGCGGCAAGAATCCGGTCGCGTTCCTCGCTTGGCAGCTTGGTGACGGCGATAATTAACACGTACAGCACCAGGGCGCCGCCGAATGCGCCGAGCACATATCCGACCATGTCCTGATACTGAATGGCGACCCAGCAAAGCGCCACCATGGCCAGACCCAGGCCATAGATACCAAATTCCCGTCCCCCGCTGAGCTTGGACGGATCTTTCGGCTCACCCTTGCCAAGCAGTAG
>JAOZKI010000096.1 GCA_029935455.1 Lysobacterales bacterium
TATGAAACCTAATTTAAGATACTGTTTATGCATAAAAAAAATGTTGAATATTCGTCTTGTAATATCAAACTTATAAGTCCAGTATATACTTACTGGACTTGCAAGTCTAAAAATACTCTGTGACCATGCCGTGAAATGAGCAACCTCTCCACCCAACACCGTTCGCGCGGGCGCCCCCGGAGCGAGGAAAAGCGGGAAAATATTCTCGCTGCGGCCACACGGCTGTTTACCGATCACGGCTATGACGGCGTGAGCGTGGACGATATTGCCCAGGCTGCGGAGGTTTCGAAGCAGACGGTTTACACGCATTTTGGCAGCAAGGAGAACCTCTTCGGTTTGGCAGTAGCGGCGAAGTGTCGGTCCTCTGGCATGGATGCAGAGGCCGTCGATAAGAACGCTCCACCGGAACAGGTGATTCCCGCTCTGGCCCGTAGATTTGTCGATCTGGTGACCTCACCGGAAGCACTGCGGGTCTATGCCATTTGCACCAACAGCGCCGATTCCCATCCGCGCATCGCAGAACTGTTCTACCGGCACGGCCCCATGGCGACCGTCTCGGTGCTTGAGGGTTACCTGGCGGCGCAGCACCATCAGGGACGGTTACAGGTACCGGAGCCACATGCAGCGGCCTGGCAACTGCTGTGCATGCTGAAGGGTGAGGCGCACCTGCGACGACAGTTTGGCCTCGAGCCACTGGCGGCGGCCGCAGAACAGGCTTATATCGATCGCTGCGTGGAAGTTTTTCTCCGCGCTTACGCTCCCGCCACTCATGACTGACAGCAGCAATGGCCGCTTGACCACCCGCACGCTGGCCATGCCAGCGGATACCAATCCTGCGGGGGACCTCTTTGGTGGCTGGGTGCTGTCACAGATGGACATTGCCGCTGGCATTTGTGCCGGTCAGCGCGCGCAGAAGCGGGTGGTGACCGTGTCACTGGATGGTTTGAGTTTTATTCGACCGGTGAAGGTGGGGGATGTGCTCGGCTGCTATACCTATGTGGCGTCCGTAGGGCGTAGTTCCATCGTGGTGAATGTGGAGGCCTGGGTGCGTCGCGGGCGGATTGGCAATCGCGAGAAAGTCACGGAAGGGCGGTTTACTTTTGTGGCACTGGACGAGCATGGTCGCTCCACCGCCGTACCACCCGAACACGAACTTCCCGATTACGTCCGCAATCATCTCGCTGGTGATCGGCCGGATGATCTTTAGACGCCCGCGTTAGGCGGGTCGGCTTTCGTTTTGGACTCGGTCACGCAATTAGCGCTGGGGGCGGTGGTTGGCGAGGCGGTGGCAGGTCGCCGGCTGGGGCGCAAGGCGGCCCTGTGGGGTGCCGTGCTGGGGACCTTGCCAGATCTGGATGTCCTGATTCGCTACGCCGATCCGGTGGCAGACTTTACCCGTCACCGATCCTTTACCCATAGTTTGCTGCTTATGGCGCTCTGCACGCCTCTGCTGGCGCGTTTGCTGGGTGGTTGGCATGGGAGTTGGCCGGCTGAGCGCCGAAGTTGGCTGTTGCTGGTGTTTTTTTGCCTGACCACGCATGCGCTGCTCGATGCCTGTACCGTGTACGGCACACAACTGTTGTGGCCACTGGACAGCACGCCCCGAGGCCTGGGTAACCTGTTTATTATTGATCCGCTGGTCACCTTGCCGCTGTTAACGGGAGCGGGCTGCGCGTTGGCCACCCGTAAGCGCTGGGCGTCGCGAGTGAATCTGGCTGCGTTGACCCTGGTGCTGGGCTACGTGGCATGGAGCTTTCTGGCGCGCGAGCTAGCCTTGCAGCGCGCACGCCAGGCACTGGAGCCAGACGGGCTTGCGGCGGCGCCCATGCATGCGCTGGCAGCGCCTTTTAACACCTTGCTGTGGCGCGTGGTGGTGATGGAGGAGGGGGGCTATCGCGTGGGCTGGACTTCCTTGCTGGATCAGAATCGGACCATACGATTCCACCGCTACCCGTCCGCGCAAGTGCTCCAGGAGCCGCTCGCTTCCTCCGCCTCCCTGCAGCGCCTGCGATGGTTTACTGGCGGCTTTTATGCCCTGCGTGAGCAGCAGGGGCAGGTGATCTTCACCGATCTGCGCATGGGGATTGAGGGCGCTTATGCCTTCGAATTTATTATCGGCACTCACCGTGATGGCGCATGGTTGCCAGCCAGACCCCGCCAGCTGGAACGGTCTTTCGACGGTTTGACGCTACAGCCACTGTGGAATCGTATGTTCGGTGACCAGGTAATGCCCTGGCCGCCGGTGGATTCGGCACCCCTTCATGCGCCTGAAGAGCCCGGGGAACTTGCGCCGGGAGATTGAGTCCCTATCATGCAAGCAGGCCGCGCCCGGTGCGCGCGGCGATAAGACGGCACCACACTATGCCTGTTGGGAGCACAGCACTTGAGTAATGATATACAGGCCCTGGCGGGTCAGGAAATTCTCGCGTCCATTCATGCCGGCTACCCGGTTCTGTATGTGGAGACCTGGGAAGAGGAACGGCTGGAGCAACTGCTGGCGACGCAGGATGGGTTGCCGCTGTGGCGCTGGAGTAGCGCCACGGGTTTCCTCGATGGTCCGGGCGCTGATGCGGACCTCACGGACCCGGCTGCAGCGCTCGCGTTTGTGGCGGCTGAGGGCCAGAACGCGATTTGCTTGCTGAAAGATTTACCGGCGCAGCTCGAAGGTAACGCGCGCGCCGCGCGAGCGCTGCGTGAGGTCTACGATGCGCTCGCAGGTCAGCCGGGTGTGCTGGTCATGTCCCATCCCGATGCGCTGATTCCGAGCGCCCTGAGCAAGGAAGTGCACGCGCTTGCGCTGCCACTGCCCTCGGTGGCTGAGATTCAGGGTTTGTTGGAAGCGGAAGCCAGGGAGCATGCATCGCCCCCGGAAGATCCATCTGCCTGGCACGAGGCCTGCGCCAGCGCCATGAAGGGCATTTCCTCCAATGAAGCACGCGATTTATACCGGCGCCTGCTCAACGAAGGCCAGCAGGATCTTGCCAGGGCCCTGGCGACCATCCATGAGGTCAAGGCGCGCCTGCTTATGCAGGGCAGCTGCCTGGAACTGGTGCCGGCGCCTGCGGGTCTGGAGCAGATCGGTGGTCTGCGTGCGCTCAAGCAATGGATCAGCTCTCGTCACGAACTGTTCGGCCCCAGGGCCCGTGCTGCCGGCATTGAGCCGCCCTCGGGCATCTTGTTGATGGGTGTGAGTGGCTGTGGCAAATCGCTGGCTGCCAAGACCATTCCTGCGGCCTGGCAATTGCCACTGTTGCGCCTGGATATGAACCTGGTCATGTCCGGCGCCTGGGGCTCACCGGAGATCGCCTGGGAGCGCGCCTTGCGCACGGCCGAACGCGCGGCGCCGCTGGTGCTATGGATCGACGAGATTGAGAACAGTTTTGGTTACAGCAACGGGGCGGTGACCAGCGGCAATATGACCATTTTTTCCTCCTTCCTGACCTGGATGCAGGAAAAGCCCAAGGATGTGTTTGTGGTGGCGACGGCCAACAAGATCGAGATGTTGCCGGCCGAGATGCTGCGCAAAGGACGTTTTGATCAGCTGTTCTTCCTGGACCTGCCCAAGGCGGAGGCGCGCGAGGAAATCCTGCGCATTCACATCCAGCGCCAAGGGGGCGATCCGGATACGCTGGATATGCCCAAGCTGGTGGAGCTGGTGGACGGTTGGACGGCTGCGGAAATTGAGCAGATGGTGCGTGCGGCGCGGTTGGATGCCTTCTATGAGGATCGGGACTTTGCCTTCGACGATCTCATGCGCAATTGCTACCGTATGGTACCCCTGTCGAAGACCATGGCCGAGCAAATTAATACCTTACGTGGCTGGTCCATGAAACGGGCCACGCCGGCTGGCTAGGGCCTGGAACCTTTAGGACGAGCCGCAGTCCCTGTTTTGAACCCACTGAACCAAAGACGATGACCGACACGCCAAACTCCCCGCGGGGCCTGCGCTGGCTGCGCAGCAGCCTGCCAACTTTACTGCTGCTGTTCCTGATCATGATCACCCGGTCGACGCTGGCCGATCACTACCACGTGCCCAGTGGCTCCATGCAGCCGGCGCTCATGCCCGGTGATCAGGTGCTGGTGCAAAAGGCGGCTTACGGCTGGCGTTTGCCATTCACCAAACATGTGCTGTGGTCCGGTGATCAGCCTGCGGCCGGTGATGTGGTGATATTCGATGCACCGGATGACGGTACGCGTTTGATCAAGCGCGTGGTGGCCACGGGCGGTGATCAGGTGCAGGTACGGGCCGGTCGGGTGTTTATCAACGGCGAGCCGCGGGCGCGGTTTTCCCCCTGGAGGGAAGAACGCTATGGGAATCAGCTTGTAGCGCTGGACCTTGCCCGTGGTGGTGGCCGGGATCTGGGGCCGCTCACGGTGCCGGAGGGACATGTGCTGGTACTGGGCGACCACCGCGGCGCGAGTCGGGACGGGCGCTACTTTGGTACCGTGCCGGCCAGCGAGCTCTATGGCCGTGCCAGCCATGTCATCTGGCGGCGGAGTCAGGGCCCGGCCTGGAAGGGCCTGTGAGTCCAGCAATGCGGCTGCGCGCGGATTTTTCTCAGCCAGAGCGTGTCCTTCCCGAACGCTACGAGTGGGTGCCGTCACCGGCGGCTGGCGTCGAACGGATGATGCTTGACCGTATCGGGGATGAGGTGGCGCGTGCGACCTCCTTGGTGCGCTTTGCGCCGCACAGTCGATTTCCTGCTCACGAGCACGGCGGCGGTGAAGAATTGCTGGTGCTGGAAGGTGCCTTTGCAGATGAGTATGGCCAGTACCAGGCGGGCAGCTATCTGCGCAATCCCGTGGGGAGCTCGCATGCGCCTGCCATCGGTGCTCAGGGCGCCACCCTGTTCGTGAAGCTGCATCAGTTCCAGCGCGGCGATGATCGGCATTTCAACAGGCAGACGCAGCATGAAGACTGGTCGGACGGACCATGGTCGGGCGCCAGGCAGCAAGAATTACATCATTTCGGTGATGAGCGAATTTGCCTGTTACAGTTGTCACCCGGCGCTTCAATGCCGCGCCCTGTGGCGCGCGGTGGTGAGGAGATTCTGGTGCTGCATGGAACCCTGGAAGATGCGCAGGGCCTGTGTCCTGCGGGCAGTTGGCTGCGCAGTCCCGTTGGCCATGAGGAGCTCCTTCAGGCGGGCCTTCACGGGGCTACCATCTACCTAAAAACCGGTCATCTGTAAGACGCTCGAGCCCGATTCACGACAATTCTTGCCTGCTGGCGGTGTTGCTTAGGAAGCGGCCCGTTTATACTTGCCGCTTTCTCGGGCCCTGCGCGCCCTGTAGGCAAGGATTTTCATGAACGCGAACCGGATTATCTACACCCTGACCGATGAAGCGCCGGCGCTGGCGACCTATTCGTTGCTACCCATCGTGCAGGCCTTTACGCGCACGGCAGACATTGATGTGGAAACCCGCGACATCTCTCTGTCCGGCCGGATTCTGGCTAACTTCCCTGACTACCTGGAACCCGAGCAGCAGCTCGGCGATGCGCTGGCAGAGCTGGGCGAAATGGCACGCCAGCCGGGTGCCAACATTATCAAGTTGCCTAATATCAGCGCCTCAATCCCGCAGCTCACTTCGGCCATTGAAGAGTTACAGTCGAAGGGATACGCCTTGCCAGACTTTCCTGCGGAGCCGGAAACCCCGGAAGCAGAAGAGATCCGTGCGCGCTACGCGAAAGTGCTGGGGAGTGCTGTTAATCCGGTGCTGCGTGAAGGGAACTCAGACCGGCGGGTGGCGGCACCAGTGAAGGCTTACGCGCAGGCCAATCCCCATCGCATGGGCGCCTGGTCACAGGACTCACGGTCCCGCGTGGCGCACATGGACGCCGATGATTTTTATGGCAGCGAGCAGTCCGCCGTCATGGCAAGCGAGGGCGCGGTACGCATTGAGTTCGTTGACGAGCAAGGCGTTGTCACGGTGCTGCGCGAGGCCGTGCCGGTACAGGCCGGCGAAGTCATCGATTCGGCGCGCATGAGCTGCGCTGCGCTGCAGGAATTCTTTGCGCGGTCGATTCATGCCGCCAAGGAAGAGGGCCTGCTGCTGTCCCTGCATCTGAAAGCGACCATGATGAAGGTTTCGGATCCCATCATGTTCGGCCATGCAGTGAAAGTGTTTTACCAAACGGTGTTTGACAAGCATGCGGCTCTGTTCGAGGAGCTGGGTGTGGAACCCAACAATGGGATTGGCGATCTGTACGCGCGTCTGACGGAACTGGATGATGTAAAGCGTGCTGAGGTGGAAGGCGATCTGCGGGCAGTTTACGCCCAGCGTCCCGCCCTGGCCATGGTGGACTCGGACAAGGGAATCACCAACCTGCATGTTCCCTCGGACGTGATCATCGACGCCTCCATGCCCGCTGCATTGCGCAGCTCAGGCCAGATGTGGGGGCCCGACGGCGCGCTACATGACACCCTGGCCATGATTCCGGATCGCAGCTATGCCGGTATCTATCAAGAAGTCTTTACCCATTGCCGCCGGCATGGCGCCTTTGATGTGACCACCATGGGCAACGTGGCCAATGTGGGGCTGATGGCGCAGAAAGCGGAAGAATATGGTTCCCATGACAAAACCTTCGAGATCGAACGTGCAGGTGTGGTGCGGGTATTAGACGCTGCAGGCGTAACGCTGATGGAGCATTCCGTGGCGCGTGGGGATATCTGGCGCATGTGTCAGACCCGGGATTTGCCCATTCGTGACTGGGTTCGTCTGGCCGTGCATCGGGCGCGGGCAACGGGCAACACGGCGCTTTTCTGGCTGGACCCGGAGCGAGCGCATGATGCCAATCTGATCGCGAAAGTCGAAGCCTACCTTCCTGAGCATGACACCAGCGGTCTGGACATCCGCATTCTGGCCCCGGCCGATGCCATGCGCGAAACGCTGGAGGGCGTGCGCGCCGGTAAAGATTTTATCTCCGTCACCGGCAACGTGTTGCGGGATTATCTGACCGACCTGTTCCCGATTCTCGAGCTCGGTACGTCGGCCAAGATGCTGTCTATCGTGCCCTTGCTGCAGGGCGGCGGTCTCTATGAAACTGGCGCTGGTGGTTCTGCTCCTAAACATGTTCAACAGTTCGTGCAAGAAAATCACCTGCGTTGGGATTCCCTGGGCGAGTTTCTGGCGCTGCAGGTCTCCATCGAGGATTTGGTGGAAGATGCAGGCAATGAGGCGGCCGGGGTTCTGGCGCGAGCGCTGGACGCTGCCAACGCGCGCTTTCTGCAGGAAAACCGGGCGCCTTCCCGTCGCGCCGGAGAACTGGACAATCGGGGCAGCCACTTTTACCTGGCGCTCTATTGGGCCGAGGCACTGGCAGCTCAAGCGGACGACAGCGCGCTGCAGGCGCGCTTTCAGCCGGTAGCCGTGGCATTAGCCGAGGCCGAGGCGGCGGTCATTGATGAACTGAATCAGGTTCAGGGCGTGCCGGTAGAACTGGGTGGATACTATCGTCCGGACGAGGCCAAGGTGGCCGCGGCCATGCGACCCTCCGAGCGATTTAATCGCATTCTGGCAGCGATCTAACGCGGCGCAGAAGTCGCGGCGGATACGGGATCGGGTCGCGCTGGTGGCTCGATCCGCTGGAAGTTGTCCAAGGTGAACTCGAAGCGTTCATTCAGAGTTTTTACCAGCAGGAAGCTGCCTTCGAAGGCTACCTCAACGCGCTGCGGAAGCACATAGCCGGCCTGTTCCGTAAACGCGAGCTCCAGCGAGGCTGCGTTGATACGCAAGCCGAAGCGCGGCCGCACCGGTTCGCGATTCCAGATGCGCAGCAGGCTGACAAAAGGGCTGTCTGCGCCCGGGACGACGGTGAAGGCTCCGGCCAGTGCCGCATAGAGCTTTTTCCGCTTGCCGTCCGGCGAGCGCATGGCGTAGCCGTATTCGAGCACGTCACCCTCACGCGCCAGCAGCTCCACGCTGCCCGGTAACAGCAGTTCCAGGATGTCCTCCGGTCCGGTCTGATCGTCTGAATCCTCCGAGTGGTCGGCGCGCCACTCGGCATACTCTTCCAACTCAGCGGCTGTCGGTGGTTCCCCATCGAGACTGAGCAGACGCCAGTGCTCCGGGCCCGGCCGGCGTGGGTCGTGTTCGTCGATGATCAGGCGCCCCTCATCCAAGCGTGAGCGCGTATAGACCCACTGCTCCAGGTCCAGCTGCGCGTTGCGTAAAATGGCCTTACGGGGCAGGGGATCCGTTTGCTCCAGGAGGCCCGCCAGGGGCTCATCGGCGCTGGTCTGGTGCATTGACAGCAGTGCGAGGGCGCAGGCCGTTAAAATTCTGGCATTCATGCTCATAGTGTAGATTGCCAAGGTGACATGCCCGTCAATCATGCCGGCATGAGC
>JAOZKI010000039.1 GCA_029935455.1 Lysobacterales bacterium
GCCCGTGGTCATCTCCATGCTTAACAGCTACTCCGGCTGGGCCGCGTCAGCCATTGGTTTCATGCTGGGGAATGATCTGCTGATCGTAACCGGCGCTCTGGTGGGCTCTTCCGGTGCCATTCTGAGCTACATCATGTGCCGTGCCATGAACCGTAAGTTCCTGGCCGTTATCGCGGGCGGCTTTGGAACCGCCAGTGGCTCATCCGCGGCGGGCGGTGAGGCCCAGGGCGAGGTAGTGCCCATCGATGCGGAGGACACGGCGGCCCTGCTCGACAGCGCCAAAGAGGTCATGATTATCCCGGGCTATGGCATGGCGGTGGCGCAGGCGCAGCATGTGGTGCAGGAGATCACCAGAAAGCTGCGGGATAAGGGTGTCAATGTGCGTTTTGGTATCCATCCGGTGGCCGGGCGCATGCCGGGCCATATGAACGTGCTGCTGGCGGAAGCCAAGGTGCCCTATGACATCGTGTTTGAGATGGAGGAGATCAACGACGACTTCCCGGACGTGGATGTCTCCGTGGTGATCGGTGCCAACGACATCGTGAACCCGTCAGCGCTGGAAGAGCCGGACAGCCCGATTGCGGGTATGCCGGTATTGGAATGCTGGCGCAGCAAGACTACCATCGTGCTCAAGCGCAGCATGGCGACGGGTTATGCCGGTGTGCAAAACCCGCTGTTCTTCAAAGACAACACGCGCATGCTGTTCGGGGACGCCAAAGACACGCTGGATGCGGTGCTCAAGGCACTCTGATTCTGCCGCCCGGCGAAGCGCTAGGCGCCGCCCGCATCCTTAATAAAGGCGGTCACGCCCTCGAGCAGCATCTGCACGGACAGGGCGATGAGGATCATGCCCATTAGCCGCTCCATGGCGACCAGCCCGCGCTTACCCAGAAAACGCTGCAGGCCGGTTGCTGACAGCAGAATCACCGCGGTAATCGCCCAGGCCGCGATCAGCGCCGCCAGCCAGTGCGTCATGCGTTCCGGGTCTTTGGTCGCCAGCAACATAACAATGGCCATGGCTGAAGGGCCGGCAACCATGGGAATGGCCAGCGGCACCAGCAGCGGTTCGCCGTCGTCCTCATCGGGCGTGTGGGCCGCTCGCGGCACGGGAAAGACCATCTTCAGGGCGATCAAGAACAGGATGATGCCACCGGCGATGCGGATGGCATGTTCACTCAGGCCCAGAAACCCCAGCAGATACTGCCCGAAATAGAGAAAAGCAATCAGCACCAGCAGGGCCAGCACCAGTTCTCTGGCCACCACGCGGGTGCGCCGCGCCGCCGGAACCTTCTCCAGCACAGAGAGAAAGATGGGGATATTCCCCAGGGGATCCATGACCAGGAATAGCAGGGTGGCGGCGGAAATGATGTCCATGCTCAATCGCTGTGTTTCAATGGTTTGGGGGATGGGCATTCTCGCGCTGTCTTTGCGGCAGCGCAAGCGCTCTGCTCAAACCAAAATTAAGGTCTATTTTGAGGAGCCCGATATATGCATCATTCACTCGCTATTGGACTGGCGGCCCTGGGCGGTGCGGTACTGCCGCTACAGGTGCTGATTAATGCCCGTTTGGGCCAGGGCCTGGGCAATGCCAGCTGGGCAACGGCGGTATCTTTTGTGATCGGGACACTGGGGTTGCTGGTCTGGATCTCTCTGAGCCGCCAGCAGGCGGACTGGCCCGGCGCCCTGGCGCTGCCCTGGTGGGCCTGGGTGGGTGGTCTGTTGGGTGCCGTCTATGTGAGCCTGACGATTGTGACCGTGCCGGTGCTGGGTGCCACAGCGCTGGTGGTGTTGCTGATCCTGGGGCAAATGGTAGCCGGCACGCTGCTGGATCATTTCGGCGTGCTTACCCCGGTGCAGCCGGTTAATGGTGCCAAGCTACTGGGGCTCGGGCTCGTACTGGCGGGCACCTGGTTAGTGGTGAAGAACTGACGGCACAGGAAACGCTTTCGATAATAAAAAACCCGGCGACGAGCCGGGTTTTTTGGGCGATAGCCGGGATTAGCTGCCGTAGTTGGTGGCCACAAAGTCCCAGTTAACCAGCTTCCAGATCTCGTCCAGATATTTCGGCCGGGCGTTGCGGTAATCCACGTAGTAGGCATGCTCCCAGACGTCAATGGTCAGCAGGGGCGTCTGGCCGTCGGTCATGGGGTTGGCCGCATCATCGGTATTGACGATGGCGAGACTGTTGTCCGCGTTTTTGACCAGCCAGGTCCAGCCAGAACCAAAATTGCCGATGCCGGACTTGATAAATGCTTCCTTGAAAGCATCGAAAGAGCCGAAGGTGTCGTCGATGGCTGCACCGAGGGCGCCTGACGGAGCGCCACCACCTTCCGGGCTGAGGCCGTTCCAGTAAAAGGTGTGGTTCCAGACCTGTGCAGCGTTGTTAAACAGACCACCGTCGGCCTGCATGATGATGTCTTCCAGGCTGGCGTTTTCAAAGGCCGTGCCGGGCACCATGTTGTTCAGATTGGTCACATAGGCCTGATGATGCTTGCCGTAGTGATAATCGATCGTCTCGGCGGAGATGACGGGCTCAAGGGCGTCCTGCGCGTAGGGCAGGGCGGGTAATTCGTGGGTCATGGCTATTCCCCCAATGGGTGTTTGGCTAAGGACTGAACCCATGATATTGGGTCTGATCACAACACACAAAAGGCTGCTGAAGAATTCTTTTTGGTCCTTGACCGGACGAGGCGTGTGCCAGGAACCATTCTGCGCCTAGGGCGCCTCTGCAAGATAGTCTTTGGCGATGCTGACATAGCGCTGGGCGGTGTAGCTGAAAAATCCAAATTCTTCTTCGGTCAACTCGCGCACTATCTTGGCCGGGCGGCCGAGATAAAGAAAGCCGGAGCGTAAAGTCTTTCCCGGTGCGATCAGGCTGCCGGCACCGATGATCACTTCGTCCTCAACCGTCGCTCCGTCCATAACCATGGCGCCCATTCCTACGAGTATGCGGTTACCCAAGGTGCAGCCATGGAGCATCACCTGATGACCGATGGTGACTTCATCGCCAATGCGAAGCGGGTAGCCGCCGGGGTTAAAAGGGCCGTCGTGAGTAACATGCAGGACCGAACCGTCCTGTACCGAGGTACGTTGACCGATGCGGATCTTATGGATGTCACCGCGAATGACGGTCATGGGCCAGACCGAACTCTCGTTGCCGAGCACCACGTCACCGATCACACAGGCCTGTGGATCGACCCAGCAGTGGCGGCCAATATGGGGCGTTTTGCCCTGGAAGCTGCGGATATTCATCACCCCATGCTAGCGCATGGGGTGATGGGACGCATGGTCCAGCTTTAGAAGGTGCTGCGAACGCCGAACACGAAGTTACGGCCGATCTGCGGCGCCTGATCCTTGAGGTAGGACGTGCTGTTGCGAATGTCCTCGTCCAGCAGGTTACGACCCTGCAGGAAGAATTCGAGATCAAAACCGTTGCTCACGGGCAGGTAGAAGGACAGGTCCGCATTGAGCAGATCGTAGCCCGGGGTGGACGTTTCAAACTCAGCGGTCCGGTTCTGCGCATCTGCATTGATCCAGGTCACGTTAGCGGCCCAGGCCCCCCGATCCCAGTCCATGCCCAGACCAAAGCGCTGGGGTGGAATACGTGGCACGTTGCTGCCGTCAGCCAGTTCTGCACGCACGCGGTCGTAGAAACCAAACAGCTGCCAGTGGCCGGCTTTGTTGCGGCCCAGATCCCAGCGCATTTCCACTTCACCGCCGGTGAACTTGGCATCCTGCTGCGACCACACCCGCACCGGAAAACCGTCTTCCTCTTCACCGGTATCGACCTGATAGATGAAGTTGTCAAAGTCGTCCACATAAACGGTAACGCTGCCGGTAAGGGGCCCTTCATGCAGGCGCCAGGAGGCTTCGTAGTGCGTATTGCGCTCTTCCTTCAGATTGATGTCGCCAATTTCAAAGGTTTGTGTGGCGATGTGGGGGCCATTGGAAAACAGCTCCACGGAAGCGGGTGCCCGCGCTGCACGTGCCACATTAAAGGCCAGGTGACTGCGCTCGGTCATATTCCAGAGGGCGCCAATTGAGGCGCTGAAGGGTGAATAGCTGCGGCTGGCCGGGATCGGCGCCTCTTCTTCTTCGCCCTCATGCTCTTCGCCCTCTTCCTCGTGCTCATGGCTGATCAGGAACGAATCGATGCTGGTGTCTTCCCAGCGCAGACCGAGATCCAGTTGCCAGTCACCGAACTCGGCGGATTCTACCCAGAACAGCCCCAGAGTCTCCGTGGTGCTGGGCGGTACGAAAGCCTCCTCACCCAGGGCAGAGAAGTCATTGTCAGTCCACTGGGCGCCGAAGGTGCCGGTGAAAGCCCCCCAGGGCTCATGGGTCAGTTCCAGGCGCAGATCCAGCGTGTCACTGTCGAAAACCGTGCCGGTTTCCTCACCTTCGAACTCCGTGTGCGTGTAGTCCGTATCGGCAACCTTAAAGTCCAGTTCGCTGAAGCCTGAGAAAGGATTGGTTCCGTTCAGCACTGCATCCAGGCGGCGGGACTCGAGGTTGATGGTGACGATTTCTTCCTCTTCACCTTCCTCTTCACCGTGGGGTTCGTCCCCGTCGTGATCTTCGTCTTCTTCACCGTGCTCATGGCCGTGCCCGCCGGGAATGCCATAGTCACTGTCGTAGACGGTGTAAGAGAGCCCGGCGCGCCAAGTGTCACCAATCCAGGCGCCGCCGATAGCGCCGCCTTCGTTGTCCAGAGAGCTGTTTTCAAGCACACCTGCCATGCCTTCTTCGTCGCCGTGATCCTCGTCACTGTCATGATCATCGTCCCCTTCCAGTTCGGCCATGCCGGGGATCTCATAATCATCGGTGCGGCGCACGAAACCGTTGGCGTGGAAGGCGAAGTCACCGCTGCCGAAGTCCAGCCGCGCAGCGCCCAGCCGTTGATCGGCTGCCGTATCGCCCTGGAGGAGCAGGCGACCCCCAAAGCCGTCTTCCGGCACTTCTTGCGGAATGGTATCGGTCACCACGTTGACCACGCCGCCGATGGCACCAGAACCGTACAGTAAGGTTGTGGGTCCCCGCAGCACTTCGATGCGATCGGCCAGGAACGGTTCGATCGGAACAGCATGATCCTGACTGACTGCAGAAGCATCAAAGCTGTTCATGCCGTCATTGAGCACGCCGATGCGCACGCCTTGCTGACCACGGATGGTTGGGCGGCCGACGTTCTGACCAAAACTGGCATCGGCCAGTCCGGGCAAGCCGCTCAGGGTCTCACCCAGGTTGTTGGCTGCCTCACGGGCCAGTGCAGCGCCGGACAGGACCGCCGCGGACTGTGAAAGCTCTGCCACATCGCGAGCGATAGGTGTGGCGGTGACGAGCACTTCTTCAAGTGCGTCGTGATCATGGTTTTCACCATGCACGGGGTCCGCCGGCATGGAAGAAGAATCCTGGGCTGAAGCCAATGCGGCCTGCAGGGCCAGGACGAGGGTCAGAGGGCGCAAGCCTCCGGCAATCAGTTTGTTCATGGGTTTTCCTAAGTACACAAAATCGCCGTCATCGCGGCGGTAAAAAAAAGATTATTTGTAAGCTCAGGATGATTCCGGTGGTGCGCGCGCGGGTGCTTTATGGCGCGGTGCGAGTGCGGCTTTTATACAGATAGATGAATGGTCGGCAAGCCCTTCAGGGCGCTCCAGTTCCAGGTTGCTGGCGCCGCTCGCGCCATCTTCCAGTGGTCCACCAAAGGCGCAGTTGAGACAGATTTCAGGTTCGCCATGGAGGTCGTGCGTTGGCTCATGGGCAAAGCCCGTTGCGTTCGCCCACAGCAGCACGCAGGCCAGCGCCAGGTGCCGCCAGAGACTGGAGTTATGTCGCACGGTATTCACAGGGCGTAGCATACGCGAAGCCCTGCTTTGGCTCAAAAGCAGTTTGGCCAGCTCGCCGGGTCTTGGCGGAGCGCTGAGGCAGATTTCTGGGCTCATAGCGGAGTACGCGGTCACCCTTGGCGAGCGTTTCCAGTCCCAGCCAGCGCCCGCTCTCTGTCTCATACCAGAGCGTAATATCGCGGTCGGCAGTGGCCAGCAGATAGCGATTCGCCATAACGCTACCCGCCTCAAGTTCGAAACTCTCAGTCCCCAGAAGCTCAATCTGCACGTCCTCAATCCGGCCCGTTTGAGCATTCAGTAAGCGTTGGGCAGAGAGTATGCGGGGGTCCCAGTAAGCAAAGCTTTGCAAGCACCCGGAGCGGTACTCGCTGATGGCTGCATTGCGAAGAAAGCGATAACGGCCGTCGGCGCGCTCGCCCCGCACCACATACTCGTCGCCGTTATCATTGGTGCTTGACGCGATACGAGTCAGACAGCCTTCCTGCCATTGTTCCTGATTGCGATGCTGATACCGATAGGCCGTTACAAACAGGACCTTAACCTTGAAATCCGCTTCTATGTCGATGCGCTCAGTACCGTCTTGGAAACGGCGCGCAAAACGGTGATAGCCAATCTCCTTGCCATCGAGTGTGACCTGAAAATCCCAGACGTGATGGACCTCTTCCGCCGCTGACCCGGTCGGACTCAGCGCGAAGGTGGCGGCCAGCAGTAATGCGAGCAGCGATCCCGAGCGCATCAACCGTCGTCCAGTCCCTTGCTGTGCAGTAGCACCTGCGCCTGTTCCAGTAGCGTGGCCCGGCGGGCACGGCGGTAGCCCGGTTCGAAGTGTGTGCTGTCGATGATGGTATCCGCCAGCAGCGCCAGCAGCGGCAGTAGCACAGCCCATCCCGCGCCAATCACCATAAGGCTGGTGACCGTGTCATTGAAGGTGACAGCGCCGAATGCTGCCCCCCCTAGGAAGGCCAGTGGTCCGCCTATGGCGCCGGCGATAGCGGCAGCCCACCAGCTGTACTTAACCCAGCTGAGGCCGTAGTTGATGGTGGTGGCAAACAGAACCCACATGGCCACGATCCAGCCGGGGGCCAGATAGTCGGTGCTGGGTGCGGTGGGGTAGCCAAGCACCTGCGTCAGCACCAGCAGTGACTCCCACAGAAAGCCCATGAGCGCGGCGGCGGCCAATGTCAGCGCTTCCTTGCGCCAGTTTGGCACCGTCAATAAATGCGCAGCGGCCACCAGCGCGACCGCTGCGATGCCGATCCAGGCCTGTCCGCCGGCGGCGAAATATACGCATGCCAACCAGCCGGTCTTAAACAGCACCAGGTTTTTAATCGTTGTTCCCATTTTGTATCGTTTTAATCCACATCAGTGGGCATACCACACGACACAGTGTGCGGCTTGGCAGGTGAAGGTCGTGTGGTGGGTTGGCCTCTGACTTCAGGGCTGAGCAGAAGCGATATGCTGAATTTGGACTTGCCTTAGCTGAGGTCTTCGTAGCGCGAGCCCGGGAAACAGACCGTGACCTGGGTACCCTGGCCCGGTTCTGACTCAAAGCTGACCTGCCAGTTAAACCGGTCTGTCAGGCGTTTGACAATGGTCAGTCCGACGCCGAAACCACCACGCTGGCGGCCTTTGCTGAAGAAGGCCTGGTACATCTGTTCGGTCTCCTCTGCGTCCATGCCTTTGCCGGTGTCTTCAATGGTCACCGTATTCCGGCCGACGCGGACGGTCACGCTACCAGCATCCGTGTAGGCAAAGGCATTGCGCACCAGGTTTCCAACCACGCTCTCCACCACCTTGATGGGTGCAAGCACCAGCAGGCGGCATTCTTCTTCAAGACGTGATTCGATCGGTGCATCCGGATAGATGATCCGCATGCGCTCTAATTCCAGGCAAGCAATCTCGTTGACGCTCACCCAGTCCCGATCCAGGCCTTCCTCCCACTCACGTGCGAGCAGCAAAAAGGCCTCGGTGAGTCGAATCATATCGGTCGCATTGCTGCGAATGCGTTCCGCCATGGCTTGCTGCTTGCTGTGTTCGTCGGTGGTGGCAATCAACCGCTCGGCCGCCATTTTGATTACCGTCAGCGGCGTGCGCAGTTCGTGACTGGCGTCCCGCGTGAAGCGCCTTTCGCGCTCGGTAAAGTCAGACACTTTGCTGATAAGATCCTGCAGCGCTTCCGAGAGCACCAGGATCTCCTGGTCCGGATCCATGGCCGGGTCGATTGCAAGCAGACTGGCATCGGGCGCGGCCGGGTCCAACAGTTCTACCTGCTGGGCCAGATTAACGATGGGCGATACCGCCTGCCGTGACACCCGGTAAGCGCTAAAGAGCGACAGATAGATGACGGTCAGCGCCAGCGCCAGGGGGATCAGACCGAACAAGGTCACCAGCTCCTCCACCTGATCGACCTCAAATTCGAGGTACAGACGTTGGCCGTTGTTTTCACTCACCAGCGTCAGCGTTTCCCTGGGTTGCTTTTGTCGGTGAAAACCCGCTTCAAGGCCGCGCATGCGTTCCGGAATACCGTCTTTGAAACCATCGCGGTAGCCGGTCATATTCTGGGTGTCAGGCGGTTGGGCGCCGGGGGACGCCGCCTCGTTAGCCCAGTAGTACTCGGCTTCGCCGAGCAAAGCTTGCTCGATCAGCACGTTTTCCACCAGCCGGGCGGCCACAAATATACCGACCAGAACGGCAAGGGAGATGTAGATGGCCTGCAGCAGTAAGCTGCGGCCAAGGCGCCGGGTCAGACCCCGGTCAAGCGCCATCGATGTCAGCCAGTCGGTAGCCCAAACCCTGCACCGTATGCAGGAGTGGGCGGTCGAACGGCTTGTCGATCACTTTTCTCAGGTTGTAGAGGTGGCTGCGGAGTGCGTCGCTATCGGGCACGATATCGTCCCAGACGGCGCGCTCCAAATCGCGGCGGCTAATCACTTTTGGCGAGGCCTTCATTAAAGCGATCAACAGTTTCAGGCAGATTGGCGTGAGCGTCAGATCCTGCCCGGCACGCTCCACCTCATAGGTGCCCGTGTTCAGCGTGAGGTTGGCGACTCGTAGCTGTTGACTGGTCATTTCACCGGTGGCGCGTCGCAGCATCGCGTTAAGGCGCGCGTCGAGCTCGGCCATTTCAAACGGCTTGACCAGATAGTCATCGGCCCCGGCATCCAGTCCGGCCACCTTGTCATCCAGGGTGTCGCGGGCGGTCAGCATGAGAATCGGCGTGTCCTTGCCGGCGTCATCTCGCAGCTTTCTACAGATCTCCATACCATCCATGCCAGGCAACATGAGGTCGAGAATGATGGCATCGAAACTCTCCGTCACTGCCAGATGCAGTCCAGTCAGGCCATCGGCGGCATAGTCGACTTCGTAACCCGCCGCTTCAAGGTGATCACCCACCATGGCAGCAATATCGTGGTTGTCTTCAACCAGAAGAATAAGACTCACGGGATTTCCATCCTCTTTCTACTTATGCGGCAGCATACTCCGAACTTGTGAACCGCGCGTTAAAATTTTTCCTGACCTGTGTCCATGCGCTTTTGAGCTTCAATGCGCTATCATCAGCGGCCTGATTCAAGGGATTCTTAGCATGTCGTCATCTATGCATGTCATCTGCGTCGGCGCTGGTCCGGCTGGCCTGACCGCGGCGCGCCATCTTGCTCGCGCTGGCGTCAAGGTCACCGTGCTGGAGCGCGACCCCAAGCACGTGGGTGGGATTTCTCGGACGGAACAGTACAAGGGGTTTCGCTTCGATGTAGGTGGCCATCGTTTCTTTTCCAAGTCGTCGGAAATCGAGGCGTTGTGGGATGAGATTCTTGGCGACCAGTTGATTACGCGGCCGCGCAAGTCCCGCATTTTCTACAATCGCAAGCTGTTCGACTATCCCCTGAGTGCGCTGGATGCGCTGACCAAGCTGGGTTTTCTGGAAAGCGGTTATTGCGGCCTCTCCTACATGAAGGCGCGGCTGTTTCCGATCCGGAATCCGAAATCTTTCGAAGACTGGGTCGTTAACCAGTTTGGACGCCGGCTTTTCAATATCTTCTTCAAGACTTACACCGAGAAGGTGTGGGGCATGAAATGCCGGGAAATCTCCGCAGACTGGGCGGCCCAGCGTATCAAGGGTCTGTCCCTCGGCAAGGCCATCGCGCAGGCACTGACGCCCGGCTTTATACGCCGTCGCGGAGCCACGCCAAAAACGCTGATCGAATCTTTTCGCTATCCCCGTCTCGGGCCCGGTCAAATGTGGGAGGCTGCCGCCGCGCAGGTCCGCGAAGCGGGCGGCGAAGTATTGATGGGAATGGACGTTAGACGTCTCACGCGACATGAGGAGGATGGCAGTTGGAGCGTATTTGCACAGGACGGCGACGGCATCGAGCACGAGTATCGCGGTCAACATGTGATTTCCTCCGTGGCCCTGCGGGACCTGGTAAAGGCTTTCGATCCGGCGCCACCAGAGCCGGTGATGACCGCCGCCGGGTCCCTGCGTTATCGGGATTTTCTCACCGTGGCCCTGATCGTGCGGGACGTGGATTGCTTCGACGACAACTGGATCTACATTCACGAACTCGGTGTGAAGGTTGGACGCATCCAAAACTTCAAATCCTGGTCACCTCATCTGGTACCGGACCCCGACCTCAACTGCCTTGGGCTTGAGTATTTTTGTTTTGAAGGTGACGGGCTCTGGGACTCCGCTGATGAGGACCTGATTCGCCTGGCTGATGAGGAGTTGATCCAGCTGGGTCTGGTCACGGCCGGTCACGTGATCGACGGGCGGGTGATTCGCCAGCCCAAGGCCTATCCGGTCTATGACGAAAATTATGAGCATCGCATTGCCATGTTTCGGGACTGGCTGGCGGCTGAAGCGCCGGGTCTCCATCCGGTGGGTCGCAATGGTATGCACAAATACAACAATCAGGATCACGCCATGATGACCGCCCTGTTGACCGCCGAGAATATTCTGTCGGGTGAAGCCAGCTGGGACGTCTGGCAGGTGAACGAAGACGCTGAGTATCATGAAGCCGGTGATGACAAGACGCTGGCGTTGAAATCCGAGCGTCTGGTGCCCCGTCCGCTGCGGGAGAGCAGTTAGCGCTAAATCAGCGGGGTTGCAGTCCCTGTCCGCGCAGCTTGCGGACCAGGGCCAGCGGGATAGAAAGCGCGCAGCAGAGAAAAAACAGCCACTGTGCCGGCACCGCTCTCAGGGCAAAAACAGGACCGCGGATGCGGGTCAGATAGCCATAGAAACCCTGTTGTGTCAGCACCATAATCAGAGCACAGACCGCAGCCAATAAAGCCGCCCAGGGCCACAGCAGTGCCAGTAGCAGTAGAGCGGGGAACAAGCCACCCGCCACGGTTGCGATGCGCGCTTTCTGGTTGATGTTGAGATCCTGTTCCGAGCCTTCCCGCGCCATGAGCAGCAACATCCACGGAATGCCGCGGTGAAAGATGTCAGTGCTTACCATACTGCTGAGGGTCCAGCGCTTGCGGTGCTGGCACAACATATCCTTGATAATCTCGATCTTCAGCCCCCGGTCGCTCAGGCGGTATCCCAGCTCAATATCTTCCATGCCCAGATGGGATAGCTGTGGGTCAAAGCCCTGAGCCTGATCAAAGGCCTCGCGGGTGACTGCACCGCAGCCAGTCCAGAAGGTGGAGACCTGCGTCGGTGAGGTTTGGTGCACCCAGCGGTGGTAAAGGTTTCGGTACTGGGAAAGAAAACCCGCAGCGGCCGGATGCTCGTCATAGCTTCCGAAACAGGCCCCCAGCGGCTTTCTCGTGAGGGCAGCGCTTGCCTTGGCGAGGGTGCCCGGGTGCACCACGCAATCGGCATCGACAAACAGGAGCAGCTCACCATGGCTGATCGCAACGCCTGCATTGCGCGCCACCGCTGGTCCGCCATTACCTTCCAGGCGCAGGTAGGTGGCGCCATATTCGGCGGCAATTTCCGCCATCTTCTGCCCGGGAGAGGCATCGTCAACGACGATGATCTCCAGCGCATCACCCCCGTCCTCACGCAGCGCTGCCAGGCAGTAAGGCAAGTCTCCCTCAGCCGCATAGGCCGGAACGATGACCGAGAGGGACGGCGGCAGACCGGTATTTCGTGAGGGTTCGGGCATGCGGGTGTGATGGTCGGCGAGAGCGCGAGGTTAGCAACGGACCCTGATGGCTGCAAGCATGGATGGCGCACTCAAGGTCTGGGCGCGTGGCCTCCGTGGTTAACGGCCATCATCCCAGTAAGCCGCCGTATAGGCCGCGATGATGACGACAATGCTTGTCTTAAAATTAAAAAAATCACTGTTAAACAGTGTGTTATTAAGTTATGCTCACAATGGGGATGAATGCGCATTAGCGCAGTTTTGGGGATTCTAATGGCTACACTACGTCTGGTTTTGGTGCTTGTGAGCTTGGGGCTGGTGACCGGCGCCAGCCAGTCTGTGTCGGCGCAAATCCCCGTCAGTGTGAATTTTGAGCTGACGGCACCTGGTCTTGCGCCCAATACACCGGTTTACCTCACCGGTAGCGTACCGGCGCTCGGGAACTGGAAGCCAGACGCCATCACGATGGAGTATGCGGGTAAGCAGCGCTGGCGCGCGCTGGTGATTTTTGAACGTGCCATGCCGGTTCGCTATCGCTATACCCTTGGCACGAAAGAGCAGGTTGGCGCGGATGAGCGTGGCCAGCCGCTGGCCAGTTTTACCGTTCAAACCCAGCGGCGCCTAACCGTTCGTGACACCATCAGCGACTGGACGGACGAGAATACCATTGTGGAAGCCGCCGGCCGCGTCACCGGTGATGTGCGCTATCACCGCTACGTTAAAGGTGACGACGGCATCTCCCGGGATCTGGTGGTGTGGCTGCCGCGTTTTTATGACCAGCGACGTCAATTGGACTACCCGGTCCTGTATCTCAATGACGGGCAGGACCTCTTTGACCCTGCCACCGCTGCTGGGGGACGCGATTTGGGTATTGATGAGGCCATGGACAAGCTCATTCGCGAGCAAACGGTGGAGGCGACGATTGTGGTCGGTATTTACCACGACGACCGGTACCGGTTGGAAGAGTTCTCGCCGGAAAACCCGCGCGGACAGGCCTATATGAACTTTGTTGTGAATACCGTTAAGCCACTGATTGAGGAGCGCTACCGGGTACGCGCGGGACGCGAGAACACCCTGGTGGGCGGTGCGGCCATGGGGGGCTTGATGGCGCTGGCGACAGCCTGGGAGCATGCGGATTTGTTCGGGGCCGTGCTGGCCTTTTCTCCTGCTTTTAGCATTGCCGGTGGCGTGGGTAACTTTGCCGGCTTCGATGCCATTCCCTGGTTTGTTGCCCGGCATGGTGAACAGCGCCGACCCGTATTCTTCTATCTCGATAACGGGGCGCAAGGGGTGGAGGCGCAGGCCATTCAGCCCGGCATCGACGAAATGGTTGCGCTGTTCGAGCAGTGGGGCTATCGCTGGGAACGTGATTTTGTCTTTATCAAGGACCTCGACGCGACACACGGTTTTGATGCCTGGCGTGAACGATTCCCCAACGCCTTTACCAAGGCTCTCAGGGGTGCACGACGGCTCCATGATGCGGCCGTAGAAGAGCGTGCGGAGTCACTCGTGGGGGCGAGCAGGGGCGCTGCTGAGCAGCTTCAAACAGCCCGCTGAATCTGGTCTGACAAGTTTGTGAAAGAAAAAACCCGGCAACTGGCCGGGTTTTTTCCGATCGCTGATCGCCGTCAGCGCGTAGGCTAAGGACCAGGGCTAGCCGCCGGTTGCTGCATCCGCCTCTCGCAGCAGTTGCTCCAGTTCCTGTGACTGACGGACGTCCGGCAGTTCCTGGCTCATCAATTCGGCGCGACGAATCTCGTCGTCAACATAATTGATCCACTGCTGGGCAATCCGTCGACTGCGGTCATCTCGTGTCGCGCCCTCGAAGGCCTTGCGGGCCTCCGAAAATTTCTGCTGATTGAACAGCGCCATGCCAAGCATGATATTGGCCGTATCGGTGCGTTTCACGCCGCCAACCTGCAGGCCACGCCGCACCGCACGTGCTGCCTGATCCCAGTTTTCCACGTTCAGATAGGACTGGGCCAGACGCACATAGAGCTCACCGTCATCGCTCAACTCAGCCGCCCGTGCCAGGGGAGGAATGGACTTTTCATCCTCGCGCGCGGTGTACCAGGCCTGGGAAAGCAAACGCAGATTGCGCTCGTTCTCTTCCACCAGCCCGGAATCCATCTCCTTTTCCAACAATATGGCGGCCTTGTAAGGCGTTTCGTGGAGCAGGTAGAGGTTGGCAAGGTTCACCACGTAGGGCGCAGAATCGATAAAGCCTTTCTCATACAGGGCCTCAACGATTACCAGCTGTTTCATGGTGTCTTCCAGCTCGGAGTGCGCGCCGGCCAGGGTCAGCAGATAGGTATCCTTCGGATAGTACTGAATCAGTTCTTCAAGCACCGCAATCATGTTGCGATAGTCGCGCTTCTCGTAATAGATCACGCGCAGCAGCAGCAGCCAGTTTTCCTTGGGTATGTTGCCCTGGGCGCGGTACATGTCGATGCCGGTCTTGATGGGCTCCAGCGCGCGGTCATAGTCTTCCAGCTGAAAATAAGCCTGACCCATGAGCATGTAAACGTCCGGCGCCGGTTCATCGACGCGGTTCATCAGGTCCTGGATGGTGACCAGCGCGCCCCGGTAGTCCTCGATGGAGAATTGCAGCTGGGCCTTGGTCTTGAGCGTGCTAAGCATCAGCGCTTCCGGCAGTTCCGGTTGCTCCAGAACTCTGTCATAGGCGCGAACCGCGTCCGCATAGCGTTCCTGCAGGTAGTAGGAGTAGCCCGTCAGATTCCAGATCTGCGCGGTCTCGTAGGGCGAGAGCTTGTCGTTGGCCAACAGAGCCTTTATGGCAGCGTCGGCGCCGGCGTAGTCCTTGGCTTCGACCTGTTCCTGGATCGCGGTCAGACCCTCGTAAACGGACTGACTCATGGCGACCGTCTGTTTGGTTCTTTCGCCACCGTCCTGAGCCAGAGCATGAGTGGCCGGTAGGGCCATGGCACTGGCCAAGGCGGCGCTCAACAGATAGTTACGTGTGTTTATCGGCATGACCTTACTCGCTGAGCTGGTAGACGAAGCGGTTACGCACACCCGGTACCTCAACGGCTTCGCCATCGATGACGCGGGGCTTGTATTTAAACTTGAGTGCCGCCTGTACTGAAGCGCGGTGGAACAAGCTGCTGGTGCAGTCGCTTTCAACCACAGATGGGTCGCGCACCGTGCCCTGCTTGGTCACCGTATAGATCACCGTGCAGTGTCCTTGAATGCCGCGGCTCTGAGCGCGCTGTGGATAAATGGGGGAGACCTTTACGATGGGTAGATAATCCCCTTCACCAACGCCCAGGCTGAAGCCACCGGTCATGTCGATTTCCGTTTGCACCGGTGCGGCCTGAATGGCGATCTTCTCCGCGGTCGGGTCGAGATTGTCGAGCTGCGGTGTGGGCGGCTGCGGCGGCGGCGTATCGGGCTCGGGCGGTTTCTCCGGCTTGCGGTCTTCGCGCTTAATCTGCTCGTCACGCTGCACGCGCACAAAGTCCACCAGGGAGCCGCGCGCATTTTCATCCAATGTACGATCGGCGGTTTCGATCATGTACTGCATAAACCAGAACAGGAATAGGGTGATGAACGTGCCGAGCACGAAACCAATACCGAGGCGGACCAGGTTGCCGCTCTGGCGAGCGGCCATGATCTCATTGACGGTTGCTGACATGGGGGTTCCTCAGTCGTCGTTGGCCGCAATGGAGACGTTATAAACGCCCGCCTGACGCGAGGCATCCATCACCTGAATCAACGTGTCGGTTTTAGACTCCTTGTCCGCCTGAATCACCACCGAGCCCTGCGGGTTCTCCGCATGCAAACGTTCGATGTTCGGCCGTACGGAACGGATGTCCACCTGTCGACGATCAATCCAGATGTCATTGTTCGGGCCGATGGCGATCAGGATATTGGCCTTTTCCTGCTTCACCGCGGTCGGTGCGTCAGGGCGGTTCACATCGATGCCGGCCTCCTTGATGAAGGTGGCGGTCACGATGAAGAAGATCAGCATGATGAAAACCACGTCCAGCATGGGCGTGATATTGATTTCTGATTCTTCTTCTTGCTGCTGTTGTTGTAAAAACTGCTTCATTGGCTGTTTCTCCGGAGGTCCGCCGCGGACGGCGGAACTCCTGCTTAACTGTGACGGATGACCAGGTGATCACCCAAAAGTTCACGTTCACGCTCGGCACGACGCTTCAGATAGGTGCTCATGGCGATGCCCGACAGGGCTGCAACCATCCCCGCCATGGTGGGAATGGTGGCCATGGAAACACCGGAGGCCATGGAGCGCGGGTTGCCTGAGCCTGACACGGCCATAACCTCAAACACATTGATCATGCCCCAGACCGTGCCGAACAGTCCCAGCAGGGGACAGAGCGCGACGCAGGTCTCAATAATGGGCAGGTTGCGGTTCATGGCGCGGCTAACCACTGAGATGAGCCGCGTCCGAACCTGATGTGCGTTCCAGGACTGGTGGTCCTCACGAGCGCTCCAGATATCTTCCGTCGCAGCCACCATTTGCCGATGGCTGGAGCGGAAGTAAATGAGGCGTTCGATGATGAGGATCCACATGAACAGCGTCAGGATACCGATCGCATAGAGTGCGATTCCGCCGAGCTCCAGGAAATCCCGGATGGTCTCGAGGAACGGCAGGTAGTAAAAGATCGTATCCATGCCTCTTCCTTAGCGTGCGTTCAGCTGCGCTTCGGCCTGCTCTGCCAGGATGCCGCAGGATTCTTCCTGCAGAATCTGGGTCAGGCGTCGAGCGCGGCTGGACACCAGCGTGTGCAGGAAGACGGTCGGAATCGCGACCACCAGACCCAGCACCGTGGTCACCAGAGCGGTTGAAATACCACCAGCCATGAGTTTCGGATCACCCGCCCCGTAGAGCGTAATGGCCTGGAAGGTAACGATCATGCCGGTCACCGTACCGAGCAGACCCAGTAGCGGTGCAACCACGGAAATGATCTTCAACAGCGGCAGCATGGCGTTGAATTTCGGCGTTTCTCGAAGGATCGCTTCACCGAGCTTGAGCTCGAGAGCCTCCACATCGGTACCGGAGTGCTCCTTGTAGACCTTCAGTACGCGGCCCAGCGGGTTGTCGCCTGGCTGGTCCGGGTTCTTGATCTGGGCCTTCACTTTCGAGCTCATGCCAGACAGGACGGCCAGACGCCAGAGGGCAATCAGCACACCGATGATGCCGAGCGTGATGATGACGTAGCCCACTTCCTTACCCTGTGCGATGCGCTCGCCAAGGCTCGGAGACTGGACCAGCAGGCCCAGCAGCTGGCCACGCGTCGGGTCCAGGCCAACCGGCAGTACGCCAGCGCTGGCGCTCTCCAGGTCCGGAATGCGGTTGGTGTAGCGACCCTGCGGCTGACGCTGCAGTTCCACCACGCGACCGGTTTCCGGAATGAACTCCAGGTACTTGCCGTCGCTGACCAGATTAAAGGCCCCGATACGAACGACGTTCTGCTGCACCTCTTCACCGTTGGCGTTGACCACCATGGTGGGGAAAGACACGACCTTGCCGGTTTCGGTCATCTCCCGCTGCAGTTCAAACCACAGGCGCTCGATTTCCTCCAGGGAAGCCATGCGGTTGGTTTGACCCATCTTGGCGGCAAACTCGGTCATCCATTCGAGACGATCCGGGAACTGAATCTGTGTTACCGAGGTGCTCATTTGACCAATACCGTCGCCGGCTGCCTGCTGCAGCACACCGAAGAGTTCCTTGAGGTCACCCAGTGCTTCGTTGAGTTCCGCTTCGAGCTCAATGATGGCGCCATCATTGACGTCAAACTGGTTTTCCAGCCGTTCGGAAAGTTGTTCCTGGCGGGTTTTCTCCGCGCGCATCTCAGCCAGTAACTGCTGCTGATTGGCACGGTCGCTGCGGAACGCCTGCAGGCGCTCCCGCGCTGCCTGCGCGTCGCTGGCACGACCGGATGCAACTTGCTGCAGCAGTTCGTCCAGGTTCACCGGCTCGTTGGCCACGGCGGGCACAGAAAGGCTGGCGCCCAGTACGAGTAGACCAGCGGTGCGTGCCAGTTTGCTCATGGTGGTGTGCATGAAAGTGCTCATTGGCTCACCCCCGTCGGTGCTGCTACCGGGGCAACGATAAGGTCCGGAGCCACCTGCTTGCGAGCGATGGCCAGACCATCGGCAATCTGTGCCTTGTAGGTTTCCTTGGGCAGTTCCACCCAGCTTCGCGTGTTGTTGTCCCAGGCACCGGTAACCGCGCCACCCACGGACTGATAGGTCAGGGACACGCGACCAATGCGCAGGAAGTCCACTTCCAGTTGGCGACCGTCGACGTCCAGAGAGCCTTTGTAAGCCTCAATGGTGCGACCGTAGTCATTTTCGATGGAGTAGGCTTCAAGGATGTTGCGCAGCTTCTCGGCCGCGGTCACATCGGAGCGATCCATCATATTGCGCAGGCGAGCGATGCGGTCCGCACGCTCCTGCTGCAGAAAGGGCGTATCCAGTTCCACAAAAGTTTCCAGCGAATCGAGCATGCTGGTCATCAACGGAACGATCTGACGTTCGATCAGGGCCACGTTCTCGATCGATTCGGTCAGGGCGGTCATCTCCATTTCCTGATTATCGATCTGGCGCTGCAGAAGGCTGTTGTAGACCACGAGACCGTCAACCACTTTGGATTCGGTCTGGTAGTCGGCCACCAGGGTTTCAATCTGGTCGGCTACTTGTTCGATGCGCCGCTGGTCTGCCTGTGCGGCAGCCGCACGTGCTTCACCAGCGTCGGTGATCTGCTTGATCGTGGCGGCACTCACCGCGGTGGGTAGCCCCAGCATCGCAGTCACCGCAAGGGTGGCTGCGCCTGGCAGGGCCCGTTTCAATCGCTCTTTCATCATTTCGAGTCTCGAGTTATGGATGGTTTCTTGGGGTCAGACAAAGTGAAGGCACACTCTATATTTAAGATCAATAGCGGTCAAACCTGCGCTGACGTATAAATTTCTCAAGCGAACACAAGGTACGCTTGAGCCGATTAAGGGTTCCCGGGATGGTATCTAGGCGCCCCTCTAGCGGGGTTTGCTATGGCCCGATGCGGTCCCCAACCGCGCCCCCAGTGTGCATGATAATCAGACCGCGAGCGTAAAAAAAAAGTTATACGCCTTCTAAGCTGCCCTCTTAGGCCCTGCTGCGGCGTTGATAAAGCTGCGGGTCTTTCAGTATCGGTGCGATCGCATCGCCGAAACGAGTCGCCCAGCTCTGGGCCAGAGCCGCCGTGGCCAGCAGATCCTGGCGGAACTCCACGCCCACGCAGGGAAAACCCTGTTGCTCCGCGTGAACATCCACCGTGTAATCGTTTAAGTGGGCCCCGGAATAAGGTTCATTGTCACCCACGCATACGCCATGTTGGTCGCCCAGGCGCGCGATCAGGGGCTGGGCGATCCGTGGATCCTTATCCCACATGATGCCGATATGCCAGGGTCGCTGAAAGCCATTCATGGCCGGCGTGAAGCTATGAATGGACAGTAATGCGGGCACCTGGTCCCGGTCAGTGAAGCGCTGTAGCTGGGCATGCACAGCGGCATGATAGGGATCGAAGAAAGACTGGATGCGAGCCTGCCGGTCATGCTCACTCAGGTTTGAGTTACCGGGAATGGGAATGCCATCGCTTTCACGCGCGAACGCTGAATCATCATGGAGCTGCCGATTCAGGTCCACAATCAGACGCGAGTAGCTGGCCAGCACGGCCGGTGCGTTGAAGCGCTCGGCCAGGGCCAGCGTGACCTGCTCAGCGCCGATATCGCAGGCCACATGGCGCCTGAGTATCTCTTCCTCAAGCCCGAGCCCCTGCAGGCTGGCTGGAATTTTGCGGCTGGCATGGTCACACACCAGTAGAAAGGGTGCGTCGCCCTGTTCGTTCACGATGCGAAAAGGGGGAGGTTCTGTCGGTGATATTAGTGGCCAGTGCTGGCGCTTTGCGGAGCCTGACAATGGCTGTGCAGCAGGTTCGTTAGTGACACTCACAATGTTGGTTCAGTGCTTAGCTTCTATGACCCTAATATCCCCCCCTCGTGCGGCTGCGGTCAACCCCACCGTGCATCGGTCTGCGACACAGCGTTGCTCACAGGCCGTAGGCCCAGATCAGTACTCCGCTCAGCGCCAGCCACAACATCAAGGCGAGCGGCAGGCCTACCTTGACGAAGTCACCAAACTTGTAACCGGCGGCGTTCATAATCAGCAGATTGGTCTGATAGGCCATCGGGGTCACGAAACTCAGGTTGGCGCCAAACAGGACCGCCAGCACGAACGGCTCCAGGGGCAGGCCCAGGCGCTGGGCGATACCAATGGCGATGGGGGTGCCGATCACGGCAGCGGCATTATTGGAGACCACATTGGTGAGCACCGCCATCATAAGCATCAGCCCCATCAGCACGACGGTAGGGGGCGCGCCAAAGGTAATCGCCACGAAGACGGTGGCCAGATAGTCTGCGCCGCCGGTTTTCAATAGCGCGGCGCCCATGGCCAGGGACGAAACAATAATAAAAATGACTTGCGTACTGAGCGCACTCATGGCCGCTTTCCAGGTCAGGCAACCACTGACCAGCAGCACCAGGCAACCCAGTAGCGCACTGATTTCAATGGGCATGATCTTGGCGGCGGCCAGCCCAACCACGCCCATGATGGTCAGCAGGGCAATGGGCGCCTTGCGCGTGTGGGGCAGATTAACGCTGCCATCGAGCACCAGGAAATCACTGCCGCTCTTTAGCTCGCTGAGCTGTTCTGGCGTGGATTGCACCAGCAGCACGTCCCCGGCCCGCAGCCGCTCTTCTTCCACACCGGCAGACTTGCGCTCGTTGAGATCATCAAAGCGGTTAAAAGCGAGCATGCGGACGCCGTAGCGCGACTGCAATTTGGCTTCGCCAATGGCCACGCCCTTGAGGCGGGAGACCGGTGTGACGGCCAGTTCCGCGATCAGCGTGCCGCCGGTGGACAAAGGTTGCGATGCGTCCACTTCCTTGTCGCCGCTGAACAGTTTGCCGCCGAGCAGGCGCGCATACTCGCGCAGCTGTTCCTGCGTATCGGAAGTGGAGATGCGGTCGCCAGCACGCAGGCTCACGTCTGGTAAGGGGTTGATGAACACGCCTTTACCGCGCTCAATGGATTCAACCTTGATGTTTTCACCGCTGCGCATGGTGGCCTCAGCCAGCGTCTTGCCAATCACGGGACTGTTGTCGTCCAGGCGGATCTGCGCCGTGTAGACGCGCGAAATCCCCCGGTTGATCGGCATTTCCCGATGGGGCAAGAGTCGTGGCACGACCAACCACAGATACAGGATAGCGAGTCCGCCAGCGATGAGAACCGGGCCGACAAAATCGAACATGCTGAACGGGTCCATACCCAGATCGGCGGCCACGTTGACCACCAGCAGGTTGGTACTGGTGCCGATGGTGGTGGCCATGCCGCCGAGAATGCTGGCAAATCCCATGGGGATGAGCGTGCTGGCCGGTGAGGAGCCGGTACGTACGGCAACGCCCACCAGAATGGGCAGCATCATGACCACGATGGGCGTGTTGTTAATGAAGGCGCTTAGCGTGGCGGTGATCAGCAGCGTTAACAGCAGACAGAAAAGTGGACCCCACTTCCACATGCGCGCAAGAAAACGCCCCACCGGCTCCAGTGCGCCGGTAGCCACCAACCCCTGACCCACAATCATTAATGCGCAAACGGCCACCAGTGCCCGGTTGCCAAAGCCGAGGAAGAAATCGCTGGCCACCACCCGTTGGCCGTCGGCCTCGAAGGGGAAGATGGTAAACCCGACGGCCAGCAGCACGAGCACCACGAGGCTGGTGGTTTCCAACGGGATGTCTTCGCGTGAAAACAGCACCAGGGCCACGACGATAAGCACCATAACGGCCAGCGCGTGCAGATTGGGTAGGTCGAGTTCGGCCACAGTCTGAATCCCGGTCGCTGCTAGGGTCTTTCGGCATGCGCTGGCAGGCCACAGGGCCGCCAAAGTGTCGTGCGCAACGCGTTTCCGCGCTTGTCCGTGGACGCAGTGTAACCGATCGGTGGCGCAAGTCATGTCCGGACGCGTCGCTGGCGTTGCGCAGACCCCGTTCAGCCTTGCGGGCGTTGGGTGGGTGTCTTATGCTGCCGACGGTCAAAATGATCTTGTGCACCTCGCCAGTCAGCGCCCCTATTATGATCCAGAGATTTACCTCCCAATCGGCTGCTTCCGCGCTTTCTGCGTCGCCCGCCATGGTGCTTTGCTGTGATTTCTGAGCACTATCTGGTCCGTTTCGATCCGGTGGCCCTGGACCTGGGGCCGCTGCAGGTTCACTGGTATGGGGTTATGTATTTGTGTGCCTTTCTGGCCTTCTGGGGCATTGGCCATTTGTTGGCCGCCCGGCGCCCCTGGGCGGGATGGAGCACCGAGGATGTGGGCGACTTCATGTTCTACGGCATGCTGGGTGTCATTATTGGTGGGCGCCTGGGCTACACGCTGTTTTACGGCTTTGAGCAGTTGCTCGATAACCCCCTGTTCATGCTGCGTATCACGGATGGCGGCATGTCCTTCCATGGCGGCTTACTGGGGGTGATTGTGGCCATGGTCTGGTTTGCCCGGAAGCGCAATAAGAGCTTCTGGCAGGTAGCGGATTTCGTCGCGCCGATTGTCCCCCTGGGCCTGGCGTTTGGACGCTTTGGCAACTTCATTGGCGGTGAGCTCTGGGGGCGCTTGAGTGATGTGCCCTGGGCCATGATTTTCCCGGCCTCACTGCCCCCAGCCAGCGCGCCAGAAGGCCTGGAGGCCGCCTGGCGTTCCGGTTTGCTGGATGCCTATGCGCGCCACCCCAGCCAGCTTTATCAAGCCGGGCTGGAAGGCCTGGCCCTGTTTCTGCTGCTTATGATTTATGCTTCGCGCCCGCGACCACTGGGCGCCATCAGCGGCGCGTTTCTGCTGGGCTATGGCGCTTTTCGCCTGCTGGTGGAGTTTTTCCGGGAGCCTGATGCCCACCTGGGCACGCTGCTTGGAGACTGGCTGACCATGGGCATGCTGCTGTCCTTACCCATGATAGCCATCGGACTGTTGATTATGGTGTTGGCTTACCGCCGAGGTGAGCTGCCCCGCACGGAGCCTGCTTAATGCAAACCTATTTAGACCTTCTGCAGCACATTCTCGATAGCGGCACGGACAAGGGTGATCGCACCGGTACCGGCACCCGCAGCGTTTTCGGTTACCAGATGCGTTTCGATCTGGGGCGGGGCTTTCCTCTGCTGACCACCAAACAGGTGCATCTGCGCTCCATTATTCACGAGCTGCTCTGGTTTATTGCTGGCGATACCAATATTGCCTACCTGAACGATCATGGGGTTAGCATTTGGGACGAATGGGCGGATGATCAGGGTGAACTGGGGCCCGTTTACGGCGCCCAATGGCGTAGCTGGCCAGCGGCAGATGGCAGCACCATTGACCAGCTGGATGAGTTGATGACCAACTTGCGCGAGCGCCCCGATTCGCGGCGCCATATTCTGTCCGCATGGAATCCGGCTGTGCTTCCCGATGAAACGCAAAGCCCGCAGGCGAATGCCAGTGCCGGCCGCCAGGCCTTACCGCCTTGTCACACGCTTTTTCAGTTTTATGTCGCCCAAGGGCGCCTTAGCTGCCAGCTCTATCAGCGCAGTGCAGACGTCTTTCTCGGCGTGCCCTTTAATATTGCCTCCTATAGCTTACTGACCTTGATGATGGCACAGGTACTGGAACTGGAACCGGGGGATTTCGTGCACACGCTGGGCGATGCGCATATCTATTCCAACCATCATGAGCAGGTGCGTGAGCAGCTGGGCAGGGAGCCCTTTCCCCTGCCGGTCATGCGCCTGAATCCAGCCGTGTCACGCTTGGAGGACTTTCGTTTTGATGACTTTGAATTGCTCGATTACCGCTGTCATCCAGCCATTCGCGCGCCGATTGCGGTCTGAACCGTGCTGAACAAAACCATCACCCTGGTCGCCGCCATGGCGCGCAACGGCGCCATTGGCCTTGAGGGGCGCATGCCCTGGCACCTGCCGGCCGAGTTGCAACACTTTAAACGGACCACGCTGGGTAAACCTGTGGTCATGGGGCGTAAAACCTGGGATTCCATCGGCCGCCCCTTGCCTGGTCGCCAGAATCTGGTGGTCTCCCGAAACGAACAGCTGCAGCTGGAGGGT
>JAOZKI010000006.1 GCA_029935455.1 Lysobacterales bacterium
CCGTCCCGAACCGTCGGCGCGGACCACGGCTGGCAGCTGTCCGTCCGTGACGGTGTGGCGTCTGCGCCCGAGCCCGCAGCCGGTCAGGCCGGGACCCGCATTGAGGTCAAAGACCTGTTCTACAACACGCCCGCGCGGCGCAAGTTCCTGCGCACGGACCGGACGGAATTCAAACATATCGACGAGCTGATCAAGCGCATTGCCCTAGGCTGCTTTGCGACCGGATTTAAGTTGACGCACAACGGCAAGGTCGTGCGCGCTTTGCCGCCGGCGGCTGAGCTATCCCAACGGGAGCAGCGCGTGGGGCTGCTTTGCGGTAAGGACTTTCTGGCCCATGCGCAGCGACTGGATGCCGGTGCGGGCGACTTTTCGCTCAGTGGCTGGGTGGCGGAGCCGCGCTACAACCGGGCCCAGGCAGACCGGCAGTTTTTCTATGTGAATGGCCGCATGGTCAAAGACCGCACCATCGCGCACGCGATACGCCAGGCCTTTCGTGATGTGCTGTTTCACGGACGGCATCCAGCTTTTGTGTTGTTCCTGGAAGTGCCGGCGGAAGCGGTGGACGTAAATGTGCACCCGCAAAAGCACGAAGTGCGCTTCCGAGATCAGCGCAGCGTGCATAACTTTATTTACTCCACATTACACCGCGTACTGGCCGAGGCCGGGGTAGGCGCGGGTGAGTTGCGTCCCGGTGTGGCGCTCGGGGAGCCGGCCCTGGGAGTGCCCGCGCCGGTACAGACCTCTGTGGGTCTTCCTGCCTATGGTGCAGGGCGTACCCCCGCCTCGGCGCCGACACCCGGGGCCGTGCAGTCACAAATGGCGGCCTATGCTCAGGTACTTGAGCACGCATCGCCGGCGCCCTTGCCGCCGGAGGAGTCGGTGGAAATTCCCCCGCTGGGCTTTGCCCTGGCGCAGTTACATGGGGTGTATATCCTGGCTGAGAACGTCCATGGGCTGGTGCTGGTGGATATGCATGCGGCGCACGAGCGCATCACCTATGAGCGCCTGAAGGGCGGCTTTGCGGGGCAGGGCATCAAGAGCCAATTGCTGTTGGTGCCGGTTAGCATGCACGTGTCCGAGCGCGAGGCAGATTTGGCCGAACGGCACCGTGAGGCGCTGGAAGCGCTGGGTATTCACGTGGATCGAAGCGGGCCGGAGACCTTACTACTGCGGCGCGTGCCGACGCTGTTGCAGCATGCGGATCTGCCCGCGCTGTTACGCGACGTGCTCAGCGACCTGGTCATGGACGGCGACAGTTCACGCTTGCAATCGGAAGTGGATGAGGTGCTGTCTTCCATGGCCTGCCATGGTTCCGTCCGCGCCAACCGGCGTCTCAATCATGTGGAGATGGATGCGCTGCTGCGCGACATGGAGCGCACGGAGCGCAGCGCCCAGTGTAATCATGGCCGCCCCACCTGGGTACAGCTCGATCTGCAGGCACTGGATCGACTGTTTCTGCGCGGCCGGTGAGTCTGCCTCCAGCCATTTGCATCATGGGCCCGACCGCTTCCGGGAAAACGGGGCTGGCGGTGCGCCTGCATGACCATTTTCCCTGTGACCTGATCAGTGTGGACTCAGCGCTGGTCTATCGGGGCATGGATATCGGCACCGCCAAACCCGATGCAGACACGCTGGCGCGCGCACCGCACCGGCTGATCAATCTGCGTGACCCCGCCGAAACTTACTCGGCCGCTGAATTCCGCGACGACGCCCTGCGGGAGATGGCGGAGATTACGCGCCAGGGGCGCGTGCCCGTGCTGGTAGGTGGCACCATGCTCTACTTCCGGGCGCTACTGGAGGGGCTGTCAGAGCTGCCGCCGGCTGACGAGGATTTGCGTCGTGAGCTGTCCCAGAGGCTGGCTGAGGAAGGGCTGCAGTCGCTGCATGGAGAGCTGCAGCATCGGGACCCGGCAGCCGCTGCCCGCATTGAGCCAACCGATAGGCAACGCATTTTGCGCGCCCATGAGGTGATGGCGTTGAGCGGGCGTACCCTGAGCCATATGCAGGCGGCGCACCGGCGTCCCGGTGCGCCCTATCGATTCCTGAAGCTTGTGGTAGCGCCTGCGGCGCGTGCCGAGTTGCACCGGCGTATTGAACAGCGCTTCGATCAGATGCTGGCAGAGGGGTTTGAGCAGGAGCTGCGGGGGCTTTTTGCGCGTGGTGATCTGAGTCCCGAACTGCCGGCCATGCGGGCGGTGGGATATCGGCAGGGTTGGGGCTGGCTGGCCGGTGATTTTGACCGGCAGGAGATGCGCGAACGCACACTTGCAGCCACCCGGCAGCTGGCCAAGCGACAGCTCACATGGCTACGACGGGAGCCGGGTACCCTATGCTATGATTTGGATGAGGAAACCGCTTTTGAACAGGTGTTGCACGAGGTCTCCGTGTTTCTTGACCGGCCCTGACGGCCGGCGCTTGAAAGCCCCTGCGGCCGCTCCCACCTAATAAAAAGTTAGCTGGAAACCACAACCAAGCCGTAACAATAAACACAGGAGAAATGGCCATGACAAAGGGTCAGTCACTGCAGGAACCTTTCCTAAATGCACTTCGGCGGGAGCGCGTCCCCGTATCGGTTTACCTGGTCAATGGTATTAAGCTGCAAGGGCAGATCGAATCATTCGATCAGTTTGTGGTGTTGCTGAAAAACAGCGTCAGCCAGATGATCTACAAGCACGCCATCTCTACCGTCGTTCCGGCTCGCAATGTGCGGGTGTTTGACGACGCAGAGGACTGACCGTCGTGCGACCCGGGTAACGGCCATTGATCGATCGCGCCGGGCGCGGTGACCGCGCCGTTATCCTGCACCCTGTTTTTCCGGGCACTGGCCCGGAAGCCCTAGACGAATTCCGAGAACTAGCTCGTTCCGCCGGCGTAACTGTCGAGGCGGAGCTGACGGCGCCTCGGGGCCGGCCGGACGCCCGCTTCTATGTGGGTGCGGGCAAAATCGATGAGCTGGTGTCCAGCGTGCGCGGTACGGGTGCCACGGTGGTGCTGGTCAGTCGGCCGCTGTCGCCGGTGCAGGAGCGCAACATCGAAAAACGCTGCGGCGTTCAGGTGCTGGACCGCACCACTTTGATTCTCGATATTTTTTCTCAACGCGCCCGCTCCCATGAAGGCAAGCTGCAGGTTGAGCTGGCTCAGCTCAGGCACCTGTCCACGCGTCTGGTTCGTGGCTGGACGCACCTGGAGCGGCAAAAGGGTGGCATCGGGCTACGTGGGCCCGGTGAGACGCAGCTGGAAACCGACCGGCGGCTCATCGGCCATCGCATTCGCCACCTGCGCGCGCGGCTGGAGAAGGTTGCCCGGCAGCGCGAGCAGGGACGTCGGCGGCGTCAGCGCAGCGCCACCCCAACCGTGGCCCTGGTGGGCTACACCAACGCGGGTAAATCCACTTTGTTCAACGCGCTTACGGACGCCGCCGTGGCCACGCAGGACATGCAATTTGCCACCCTGGATCCGACCATCAGGCGTCTCGATGCGGTAGCGGGCGAGGTGCTGCTGGCCGATACGGTGGGTTTTGTAAGTGAGCTGCCGCACGAGCTAATCGCTGCTTTTCGGGCCACGCTCAGTGAGGCTCGCGAAGCCGATTTATTGCTGCATGTGATCGATGCCTCGGATCCCTTTCGGGCGGAACGCGAAGAGGAGGTGGACGAGGTGCTGGAGAGTATCGGTGTGGAATCGGTGCCGGTGGTCCGCGTATTCAACAAAATTGACCTGACGGAACATGCGGCCGGACTGCAATTACGCGCCGATGGCAGCGTTAGCAGGGTCAGCGTCTCAGCCCTGACCGGTGCCGGCCTAGAGCCCCTGCGGGATGTGATTGAAGAGCAGCTCGCCGGGCGGCGCATTCAGCGCTGGATCGAGCTGGAGGGGCGCCATGCGAGACTGCGGGCACGATTGTTTGAGCTGGGTGCGGTCAGTGAGGAAACGGTGGACGAAGCCGGCCATTGGCACCTGCACATCGATCTGCCATCACAGCTGGCTGAGCGGCTGGTGCGACAATGCGGCAGCGATGGCGAGCTGGTGCAGGAAAAATTACTTTCCAACGGAAGTCAGTAAACCGTCCTTCCACTGGCGGCGATGGACCGCAGGGGGGATAATGAACAGATGCCCGCATTTCACTTGAAAGCCGTGCGTTCGGGCCCAAGCTAACAAGCGCGATCGATTGTCGCGTCAGAACATTCAGCAGGAGATTTCTATGCCCTGGAAGGAACCCGGTAAGGGTGGTGATCAAGACCCCTGGAAGCAGGGCGATCGGCCTCCGGAATTGGACGAGGTTTTTCAGAACATGCAGTCCAAAGTGCGATCCATTTTTGGCGGTGGTAACGGTGGCTCAGGTTCCAGTTCTGATGCGAACAAGTCCGGGTCCGGAAACGGCGGCGTCATTTCCATACTGCTGGTGTTAGCCGGCCTGTATGCGGTCTGGAACGCCATCCATATCATCGACGAGGCTGAACGCGGTGTGGTACTGCGCTTTGGTGAGTACGCGCGCACGCTCGAGCCCGGCTTCAACCTGACCCTGCCGCGTCCCATCGAGACGGTGCAGAAGGTGAATGTAAGCGACGTCCGCTCGGCTGAGGACCGCGGTCAGATGCTGACCGAAGATGAGAACCTGGTGGAATTCAACTACAAGGTTCAGTACCGCGTGCTTGACGCGCAAGCCTTTCTGTTTCAGGTCCGTGACCCGGAACTGACGCTGCTGCAAGCGGCGGAAAGCGCGCTGCGTGAATCGGTGGGTACCAACCGTCTGGACAACATCCTGGAAGGCTCCACCCGTGCGCAGGTCAGCATTGAAACGCAACGCGTGCTGCAGGAAACGCTAGATAACTACGAAACGGGTATTACGATCACCGAATTCAACCTGGTGGACGTGAATGTGCCGGCGCAGGTGCGCGAGGCCTATTCCGACGTGATCCGGGCCCGGGAAGACCGGGAGCGTTTTATTGAGGAAGCCCGGGTGCATGTGAACTCCGTGATTCCCGAGGCCCGTGGTCGCGCTGCGCGTATCGTGCAGGAGGCGCAGGGCTATCGAGATTCTACCGTTGCGCTGGCCGAAGGTGAGGCCGATCGTTTCCGCCTGCAGGTGGAAGAGTATCGCCGGGCACCGGAGATCACGCGCAAGCGCATGTATTTGCAGGCCATGGAAGGGGTCCTTGGGGATTCCAAGAAGGTGCTGCTGGATGTGGATTCGAATGGCAACATTCTTTATCTGCCGCTCGATGGTGCTGCCGGCGGCAGCCGCAGCAGCCGCATACCGCCAATGATGACGCCGGACGATCAGTCCCGGCCCACGCAAAGTGACCGCACCGGCCGCACGCCGCGTACGGCGAACCGGGAGGGACGGCAATGAACCGACCGCTGCTACTAATTATTGTTGTTCTTCTGGGTGGCCTGGGCCTGTCCAGCCTTTTTACCGTGCAGGAGACCGAATACGCCATCCGCTTCCAGCTGGGCCGTATCGTTAAGGCCGATTATGAGCCGGGCCTGCATTTCAAACTGCCGTTTGTGAACAACATTCGCAAGTTTGATAACCGGATTCTGACCCTGGACACGCCGGCGGAGCCCATGCTGACCTCCGAGCAGAAGTTCGTCGAGGTGGATTCCTTTGTGAAATGGCGTATCGCCAACGTGTCACGCTTCTACACGGCCACCGGTGGTAACGAGTCGCGTGCCCTGAACCGCCTCAACGGGATTATTGAAGACCGGCTGCGTAACCAGATCGCCAGCCGGACCCTGGTGGAGGTGATTTCCGAGCAGCGCGTCAGCACCATGCAGGATATTGCCACGGCAGCCAATCAGGCCGCGGAAGAGTTTGGTATCGAAGTGGTTGATGTTCGTATCAAGAGCATCGAGCTGCCGGACGATGTGCGGGAGTCGGTTTTCCGACGCATGGCTGCCGACCGGCAAAAGGAAGCCAACCTCTATCGCTTCGAGGGACGCGAGGAGGCGGAGCGTATCCGCTCTGACGCGGACCGGGAAGCGCAGGTGATTCTGGCTGAGGCCGAGCGTGATGGTCAGCGTCTGCGCGGTGAGGGCGATGCGCAATCGATTGCCATTTACGCCGACGCCTACGGTATGGACGAGGAGTTTTTTGCCTTCTCCCGCAGCCTGCAGGCTTATCGCAACGCCTTTAATAGCCGCGAAGACGTGCTGGTGGTGGACCCCAACAGCGAATTCTTCAACTATTTTGGCGGTGATGTCGGCAGTCAGCAGCGCTGATTTTGCGACGCTAGCCGTGCCGGATTCCGACCATGAGTGAGGGGCTGGCGCGGGACTTACTGACCGCGCTGGCGCTGCTGTTCATACTGGAAGGTTTGCTGCCGGCGCTGGCGCCAAAAAAATGGTTACAAGCAATGCAGGATGCCGCGCGGTTGGGACCGCGCGGCATTCGTGTGATTGGCATTAGCGCGCTGCTGGCCGGTGCGATATTGCTAAACCTGGTGCGTTAGCACAAAAACAATAGGAACGAAGCAAGATGAATCAGTCGGTAGTGGTGCTGGGCACCCAGTGGGGAGATGAGGGCAAGGGCAAGATTGTTGACCTCCTGTGCCAGGATATGGACGCGGTGGTGCGCTTTCAGGGCGGTCACAACGCCGGCCATACGCTGGTTATTGACGGTGACAAGACCGTGCTGCACCTGATTCCGGCCGGCATCATGCACCCGGGTGTGCGCTGCCTCATCGGCAATGGCGTGGTGCTGTCCCCGGAGGCCCTAAAGGCCGAAATCGATAATCTCCAGGCACGCGGTGTAGACGTGGAATCGCGCATGGTGATTTCCCCGTCCTGCCCGGTGATCATGCCGTACCACGTCCAGCTGGACCGCGCCCGCGAGGAAGCGCTGGGTAAGCGCGCCATTGGCACCACCTGTCGCGGCATCGGCCCTGCCTATGAGGACAAGGCCTCACGTCGCGGCGTGCGCGTGGCTGATTTGCTAAACGAGCAGGCCCTGGCGCGCAAGCTGGAAAGCATCGTTGCCTATCACAGCTTCGATCTGGAGCATCGCTACGGGCTGCCGGCTCTGGACTACCAGGCTATCCTGGATGAGACGCTGGCGCTGGCAGAGGCCATCGGCCATATGGTGGGTGATGTCGCGGGTGAGCTGCACCAGCTGCGTGCCAATGGCAGCCGGATCCTGTTCGAGGGCGCCCAGGGTGCGCTACTCGATATCGATCACGGAACCTATCCTTTTGTTACCTCCAGCAATACCACCGTCGGTGGCGTCTGTACCGGCGCCGGTGTGGGTCCCAATGCGATCGATTATGTACTGGGTATTACCAAGGCCTATACCACGCGGGTGGGTTCTGGTCCGTTCCCGACGGAACTGTTTGACGATGTGGGCGCGGGTATTGCCGAGCGTGGTGCGGAGTTTGGTGCCACCACCGGACGTCCCCGGCGCTGCGGCTGGCTGGATGCGGTAGCGCTGCAGCGAGCCGTGAAGCTCAGTGGCATCACCGGTTTCTGTGTAACCAAACTGGACGTGCTGGATGGGATGGAGGAGATCAAGATCTGTACCTCCTACCGCCTGCACGGTGAGACTTTAACCGTGCCGCCCACCAATCCGGATGACTGGGACGCGCTGGAACCGGTATACGAGTCCTTCCCGGGCTGGTCCGAGAGTTCCCGGGGCGCGACCTCGCTGGAGGCCCTGCCGGCCAACGCGAGATCCTATCTGAACGTGATGGAGGAGCTGACCGGAGCTCCAATCCATATGGTCAGTACCGGCCCTGATCGGTCGGAAAATATCATTATCCAGCACCCGGCCGGCTAAAGCGGTTCTCATGGGTAAAGGAGGGCTGCGAGTAAGGGCTGCGACCGCGATTCGCGTGTCGCTGATCATGCTGGGCTTCGGCAGTGCAGCAGCGATGGCGGCGCCCCCGGTCACTTTTGAGTATGTCAGTCAGTTCGGGCAGTTTGGTTTTCTCCAGTTTCCGCCCAATGGCTTCGGCAGGGCCACGGGCGTGGCGTTTTACACGGAAGACGAGTTACTCATCGCCGATTACGGTAACAGCCGGCTGCAGCGTTGCGATATCGATGGCAGCAACTGTGAATGGTTCGGTCGCTTTAGCGGGCGACGCAACTCGCCCGGCGTGTTTGATCGGCCGCATGGGGTGGCCGTGCGTGAGGACGGCAAGGTCGCGATCGCGGACGAAGATAACCATGCGGTCCAGCTCTGCGAGTTGTTTGGCTCTTGTACTTACCGCGGTGATTCCATATCCGAGTCGAATAATCCGTCGCGAGCGCTGGGACGCTGGTCCTTTCCCAATGACGTGGATTTTGACGCTGAGGGGCAGGTTTACGGCCTTGATACGGGTAATAACCGAGTGCAAGTTCTTGCGCGGGATGATCTGAGCGTGCGCCGTGTGTTCATGTCGGGTGGCACGGCGCTAGGGCAGCTTGATGGCGCACGCGGTATTGCCCTTGCGGCAGATGGCACCGTGGTGATCAGTGACACGGGTAATCATCGGATTCAGCTCTGTGATACGCGGGCGAACTGTACGGGCTTTGGTGGCCAGGGCAGCGCAGTTGGACAATTTGACGCACCGGTAGGTGTGGAAGTGGATCATCTGGACCGTATCTGGGTGGCTGACACGGGCAATAACCGTTTACAGGTCTGTGACCGCGAGGGCAGCTGTCAGGTCCTGGGCAGCGGTCCCGGTTACGTGTTTAATGCGCCTCATGATGTCTCCGTACATCCTTCTGGGCAGGTGGCTGTAGCTAATACGGAGGACAATCAGATTCTGCTGTTTCAGACGGAAGCAGCGCCGGCCAACGATGCGCTGGTGAATGCGGGCTTCAACGATGCCTGGTTTAACCCCAATACGGCGGGCCAGGGCGTTTTCATTAACGTGTTTGCCGAGTTGGGGCAGGTGTTCGTGGCCTGGTTTACCTTTGATGCAGAGCGCCCGTCAGCGGATGCGCCGGCGCTACTGGGCGAGGCGGGGCATCGCTGGCTTACCGCTTTGGGTCCCATTGACGGCAACCGTGCGGTATTACAGGTGGCCCTGACCGAGGGCGGTCTGTTCGATACGCGTCCGCCGGTGCCAACTGTGACCGAGGAATACGGCACGCTGGAACTGGAATTTGTGGACTGCGAAACGGTGCTTATGCGCTATGAGCTGCCGGTGCTGGAGGCGGCCGCAGGCACGGTCACTTTAAGTCGCGTGATCGATGACAATGTGGCGCTTTGTGAGGCGCTAAAGGCGCCCTAGACCCGCGCTTTCTCTGTTTGTCTTTTAGCAGTTGACAGCCTCGCATTATCTGGTTAAATTGCGCGTCCGGTTCAGCGGTTCCCCTTGCCCTGAACCGACCCCCAGGCTGTGGCCCCCCCTTGCCACAGCCTTTTGCCGAGGTGGCGGAATTGGTAGACGCGCTAGCTTCAGGTGCTAGTGAGCATTAGCTCGTGGAGGTTCAAGTCCTCTCCTCGGCACCACTCTCTCCCCGAGCCCAACTGGGCCGGGGTCGTAAGGAACGAAACCCCCAAACCATTGCTGCGAGCGCGCTCCAGCGCCTGGCGGAAGGCTGTTTGACGCCCTCTCGCAGGCTGCGCTTCTCAGGTCGCTGGCTACCGCGTCGGTAGCGCGTTACATTGCACAGCTATGAAGCATAAAAAAACCCGTTCTGGGCAACATATCAATGCGGAAGCTCCGGACCGCGAGGCCATTATGGCCTGTCTGGAGCAGGCCGGTCGGCCCCTTAAGCGACGGGAGCTGGTGGCCGCGCTCAAAGTGATGGAGGCGGACAGCCTGGAAATCCTTCGCCGCCGCCTGCGCGCTATGGAGCGCGATGGGCAGCTGGTGAAAAATCGCAGCGGCGCGTACGGTCTGGCCGCGCGCATGGACCTGGTCAGCGGCCGCGTTACTGCGCATCCGGATGGCTATGGTTTTCTGGTGCCTGATGAGGGGGGCGAGGATCTCTATCTGTCATCGCGGGAAATGCGGCCGGTACTGCACGGTGACCGAGTTTTGGCATCCGTGGTGGGCGTAGATGCGCGGGGTCGCCGAGAAGGCAAGGTGAAAGAGGTGCTGGAACGCGCCCACAGCACCATTGTGGGTCGCTTTCTGGAAGAATCCGGGGTGGCGCTGGTGGTGCCGGACGAAACCCGGATCGCCCAGGATGTGCTGATCCCTCTGGACGCGACGCTGGATGCGCGTCCGGGTCAGGTGGTGGTCGCGGCCTTGACCCAGCAGCCGACGCACCGTCAGCCCCCGGTGGGCAAGATCGTGCAGGTGCTGGGCGAGTTCGGCGATCCGGGCATGGCCACCGATATTGCCCTGCATAACTTCGGCATTCCCCAGGAGTGGCCGGAGGAGGTAGCCACGGAAGCGGCGGCCTTTGGCGATCAGGTTGCTGAGGCCATGAAGCAGGGTCGTAAGGATCTACGTGATTTGCCCCTGGTGACCATTGACGGGGCTGATGCGCGGGACTTTGATGATGCGGTATTCGCGCGCCGCCAGCGCAAGGGCTGGCGCCTGGTGGTCGCCATTGCGGATGTGTCCAGCTATGTCAGGCCCGGGCTGGCGCTGGATGTAGAGGCGCAGGAGCGGGCCACCTCGGTTTATTTTCCCAACCGGGTGGTACCCATGCTTCCGGAAGCCCTGTCCAACGGTTTGTGTTCGCTCAAACCGGCCGAGGACCGTCTGTGTCTGGCCTGCGATATGACCGTAGATGAGCAGGGCAAAGTGACACGTAGCCGCTTCGTCTCTGCGGTCATGCACTCGAAAGCGCGCCTGACCTATGATCAGGTCTGGAAGCACCTGCAGGGTGAGGCGCTGCCGTTTCAGGATGAGCGGCCCGGCGTCACGGAATCGCTTCACGATCTGTACGCCCTCTATCAGGTGCTGCGCAAGGCGCGCCGCCAGCGCGGTGCCATCGACTTTGAGAGTCAGGAGGTGAAGTTTCTCTTCGATGAGGAGGGCACGGTTACGGATCTGGCCCCCACGCAGCGCAATGACGCGCACAAGCTGATCGAAGAGTGCATGATTCTGGCCAATGTGGAGGCGGCACGTTTTCTGCGAGAATCCAAGCTGCCCGTGCCCTTTCGCGTGCATGCGCCGCCGCCGGTGTTAAAGCTGGAGTCGCTGACGGAGTTTCTGCGTGTGCACGGGCTGCGTCCCGGCTGGTCGGAGACTCCGACACCGCGGGATTTCGATCGTATTGTGGCGCAGGTGCGCGGGCGTGAGGACGAAAAGCTGATCATGGCTGTGCTGTTACGTTCCCAGTCCCTGGCGGCCTACCGGCCCGATAATGGGGGGCATTTCGGTTTGGCTCTGGATGCCTACACGCATTTTACTTCGCCCATTCGACGTTACCCGGATCTACTGGTGCACCGGGCCATCCATCACCTGATTCGGCGCGGAGAGCGTCAGGATTATCCCTATGATGAGGCACAGATGGATCGTCTCTGCGAGGCCTGCTCGCACCGCTCACGCCGGGCTGAGGAAGCGGAGCGGGATGTGCATGAGCGCCTTAAGTGTCTCTATCTGGCGCAACACATCGGCATGAGCTTTACTGGCATGGTCTCGGGTGTGACGTCTTTTGGCTTGTTCGTAGAACTCGACCATGGCGCCATTAACGGTCTGGTGCATGTCACCAGCCTGCCCAATGACTACTATCATTTCGACCCCGTTCGGCATCGCCTACAGGGTGAGCGCAGCGGGCGCAGTTACCAGCTGGCGGATCGCATGACCGTTCGTGTCAGGGACGTGAACGTGACCGAGCGCAAGATTGATTTTGAGCCAGTATCCGGATGAGGGCCAGCCCATGAGTAAGGACCGATCGCGACTGGTGGCCGGCATCAATCCGGTGCTGGCAGCCTTGCGTAACAAACCGCAATCCATTGCCCGGCTGTATTTGGCCAAGGGATCCCATAACCAGCGGGTAAAAGACATTGAGCTGCTGGCTCGCGATCTGAACCTGGAGGTAGTGCTCACGCAGCGCGAACGTCTGGATGAACTGGCCGGTCTCGATCGCCATCAGGATGTGCTGTTGCTGTTGTCTGCCCAGCCGGGGCTGGACGAGGCTGGGCTCTACGCGCTGTTGGAATCGCTGCAGGAGCCGCCGCTCTTATTGGTGCTGGATGGGGTCACGGATCCGCACAATCTTGGCGCCTGCCTGCGCACTGCTGAAGGCGCTGGAGTGCATGCGGTCCTGGTGCCGCGTGACCGGGCAGCCGGTTTGACGCCGGTGGCGCGCAAGGCCTCTGCCGGAGCCTCGGAAGTGATTCCATTGGTGCAAGTGACCAATTTGGCGCGCACGTTACGCGAGTTGAAACAACGCGGCATTTGGCTCTGTGGCACCAGTGATCGTGCCCAGACCTCGCTCTATGCCCAGGACCTGACCGGGCCCATGGCCCTGGTTATGGGCAGTGAGGGGCAGGGCCTGCGCCGCCTGACCGCTGAGACCTGTGATTTTCTTCTGTCTCTGCCCATGCGTGGCACGGTCAACAGCCTGAATGTCTCGGTGGCCACCGGCGTCTGTCTCTACGAAATTGGCCGGCAACGCAGCCTGGAGCAGGGCGCATGAGCCGTATACGGGTCGCTTTGGCGCAGCTGGCGCCGGTCTTACTGGATCGGGAGGCAACGCTGGCCAAGGTGCACAGCGCCATGCGCGAGGCGGCCGGGCAGGGCGCGCAGCTGGTGGCTTTTGGCGAAGCCCTGGTGCCGGGCTATCCCTTCTGGTCCGAGCGCACGGATGGGGCCCGTTTTAATTCGTCTGTGCAAAAGGCCATGCATGCGCTCTATCAGCAGCAGGCCATTGATGTGGCCGGCGGCCAGCTCGCTGCCACCTGCGCTCTGGCGCGGGAATTGGGCCTAGCGGTTTATCTGGGATGCATGGAGCGCGCCACCGACCGAAGTCACCACAGCTTATACGCCAGTCTTGTCTACATTGATGCTCAGGGGGAGATTGGCTCGGTGCATCGTAAGCTGCAGCCTACCTATGATGAGCGCCTGAACTGGGCGCCCGGTGACGGCCATGGGCTGCGGGTCCATGACCTGGCCGGTTTCCGTGTCGGTGGATTGAACTGCTGGGAAAACTGGATGCCTCTGCCGCGGGCGGCGCTCTACGGGCAGGGTGAAAACCTGCATGTGGCGGTCTGGCCCGGTAGTGTCCGTAATACGGCCGATATCACCCGCTATCTGGCTCTGGAAGGGCGTTCCTATGTGCTTTCCGTCTCAGCCGTCATGCGTCAGCAATGGTTGCCTGATGAGCTACCGCTGGCCGCTGCCATGAAAGCGGAGCAGGAGGACTGGCTCTGTGATGGCGGCTCCTGTATCGCTGCACCTGACGGCAGCTGGCTGTTGGAGCCGCAGCAGGGCTGTGAGGGCGTTTTTGTGGCGGACCTGGAGCTGAACCGCGTGTATGAGGAGCGTCAAAACTTCGACCCGGCCGGGCACTACTCGCGGCCCGACGTCACCCGCCTGGTGGTGAATCGAGAGCGCCAGAGCACGGTACGGTTCAGCGACACTGATCGGACCGACTAGCGCCAGTCAGGCCGGTAGCCGATGGCCCGCTTCCCGTCCCAGTTCTTGCAGCCAGAGGCGCATATGGCTGGCGCGTCGCTGGGCTTCCGCGCGGCCGGCCTCGGTCTGCATGGTGTCCGGTAGCTTGAACAGCTTGCGGTAGAAGTGATCCACCATGAAGGCGCGGTCATCCAGCGGTCGATGCTGGGCAAAGGGGTCTTCCGGGTCGTAAAGGGCGCTGCCCATGGCGCCCCCGGTGAGCAGGCAGCGCGCGATACCCATGGCGCCAAGCGCGTCCAGCCGATCCGCATCCTGTACCACCCCTGCCTCCTTGCTGCGCACCGGGATATTGGCCGAGTAAGAATGGGCGGCCACCGCATGATGCACAGCCTCAAGCTGCGCCTCTGGATAGCCCCAGTCGCGCAGAAAGTGAACGGCTTCGTCAGCCGATAGCCGGGAGGCACGCTCACGGTCAGGGCTGTCCTTGGCCACCTGCACGCAGTCATGCAGCCAGGCGGCTGGCAAGGTGATTTCCTTTTTAGCTTGTTCTATATCAGTAAGTTGTAGCGCAGTGGTGACAACTCGCTTCACGTGTGAAATATCGTGCGCCGGGTCGGCGGCCGTGCGCGCAGCCACAAACTGCTCGCAGTCCTGGGCCAGGCGTTGTAGATCAATCAAGGCTTCGATCCCTGGCGCTTCCTGCGGGCGGGGCGTGGCCTGCGCGGGCCGGGTTTTCCTGCGCCGGCCTTGCGGCGTCCGCTGCGCGCCGGGCCGGCCTGCGTGCCCTTCAGCGGGCGCAAGCTTAGCTGTCGTTCCGGCGTGGCGCTCAGGCTCGCATCCTCACGCAATATCTGATGGTCCTTGGCTTCCAGCTCGGACCAGGCACCCATACGTAAACGATGGGGCAGAAAGACCGCGCCATAGCGCACCCGCTTAAGGCGGCTGACGGTTACGCCCTGGGAGGCCCAGAGGCGGCGTACCTCACGATTCCGGCCTTCCATCAGCGTCACATGAAACCAGTGGTTCTCGCCGTCGCCACCGGAATCCACCACGTCACCGAAGCGCGCGGGGCCGTCCTCCAGCTCTACGCCGTCTTTCAGGCGCTGGATCATGGCCGGGTCCACGTCGCCAAACACACGACAGGCATATTCGCGATCGATCTGGCTGGAGGGGTGCATCATGGCATTGGCCAGTTCGCCATCGGTGGTCAGAAGCAACAGGCCGGTGGTGTTGATATCGAGTCGACCCACGGCGACCCAACGGCCCCCCTTCACGCTGGGCAGGCGGTCAAACACGGTCGGCCGGCCTTCCGGATCCGAGCGGGTGGTGATCTCGCCCAGAGGCTTGTTGTAGACCAGCGACCGATGGTGCGCCGCACGGCCCACCACCTTGTAACGGGCCTGACCAAGGGCCACCTGGTCACCTTCGCTGGCGCTGCTGCCGATGGTGGCTACGCTACCGTTCAGGCGCACCTCGCCGTCGCGAATGCGTTGCTCAAGACCGCGTCGGGATCCTTCCCCGGCGTCTGCAAGGAGCTTTTGCAGGCGCGCCGAGGGCGCGGCTGCGGGGGATGCTTCGCTCATGATGGGTCGACTGCCTGGGGCGGGTTAGAGCCCTTATCTTCGTCGACCGCATCGTCAGCACCCTCGGCCACCAGATCGCCCTGCGCGCTGTCCGGGTCCACCCCCGCATCAACAGCGGGCGCCTCCGCGCCAATATCGATATGGTCCGCTTCCACCAGGGCGCGATCGAGCTGCGCAAAGGCCTGGTCAAGATCCTCATCGTCCGCGTCCGCGTCAAACTCGGCGATCGTTTCCTCCGGGTCCCTGTCCGCGGTTTCAACTGCCGCTGTCTGCGACTTCTCAGCGGCGGCCTCGTTGTCCGGGTCCAGGGCCAGTTCCGGCTCCAGGCTCTCCATGTCCTTGATCTCCGACAGGGTCGGAAGCTGGTCCAGGCTTTTCAGATTGAAGTAGTCGAGAAATGCCTTGGTGGTGCCGAACAGGGCGGGCTTACCCGGTACATCACGATGGCCCACGATACGAATCCACTCGCGCTCCTGCAGGGAACGGATGATATTGGAACTGAGGCTCACCCCGCGCACGGATTCGATCTCGCCACGCGTGATGGGCTGCCGGTAGGCTATCAGCGACAGGGTTTCCAGCATGGCGCGGGAATAACGCTGGGGTTTTTCCGTCCACAGGCGTGCGACCCAGTCATGCAGGCCGGCCTTGGTCTGCATGCGGAAGCCACTGGCCACTTCTTTCAGCTCCACACCGCGGTCGGCACAGTCTTCCGCGATCGCTTCCAAGGCCTGACCCAGCTGCGTATTGCTGGGGCGTTCCTCATCGGTAAACAGGGCCGCCAGCTGCGCCTGGGTCAGCGGTCCGTCGGCCGCCAGCAGGGCGGCCTCGAGAATGTGTTTCAAGGGATGCCCGGCAAGGGTCGGTAGCTCGGCCATGATAATCAGGTTTCCTGGTAGCCAGGGGACTTCACATAGATGCGCCCCATGGTTTCATTTTGAATAAGGTCCACGAGCCGCTCTTTGCTGAGTTCCATGAGGGCCAGAAAACTGACCACCACGCCCATGCGGCCTTCCTCCAGCGTAAACAGGGCATGAAACTCCATATAGGGCGCGTCACGCAGCTGGTCCATGATGCGGCTCATGCGCTCCCGCACCGACAGCGGCTCCTGCTGGATATGATGGTGGGTGAACATATCAGCGCGACTCATGACGTCGCGCAGAGCAGCCAGAATGTCTTCCAGCGCCACTTCCGGTGGTACTTTGACTATCTCTTTTTCTTCCAGAAAGGCCACGGCTACCGAGTAGTCACGTTCCTGGCGGGGCAGCTCTTCCAGGTCTTCCGCGGCCTGCTTGAAGCGTTCGTACTCCTGCAGGCGACGGACCAGCTCCGCGCGCGGGTCCTCTTCCTCGCCTTCTTCGGCGGCAGGGCGCGGCAGCAGCATGCGGGATTTGATCTCAGCGAGGATAGCGGCCATGACCAGATACTCGGCCGCCAGCTCAAACTTAACGTCCTGCAGCAGTTCAACGTAGCTCACGTACTGGCGGGAAATTTCCGCGATGGGTATGTCGAGAATATCGAGATTCTGGCGCCGAATAAGATACAGAAGCAGATCAAGCGGACCTTCAAAAGCCTCCAAAATGACTTCCAGGGCCTCCGGCGGGATGTACAGATCTTCCGGCAGCTTGGTCACCGGCTGACCCTGCACCAGGGCAAACGGCATTTCTCCCTGATGGGCGCCGGGCAGGTTGCTGGCTGTGTCGGCGCTTTCTGCGCCGGGGGCTTCTGCGTTCAATGCTGCGGGTCCGAAATCGACATCAAAAGTCTACCACGCCCGCGCCCTGGCGCAGCACGACCGGGTGTTCCCCGGTCAGGTCCAGTAGCGTGGTCGGCTCCAGTGCACAGTAGCCTGCATCGACAAACAGATCGATATCCTGATGCACCGCATCATAAAGATCTTCCGAATCGTAGATATCTTCATCGGGAAGCAGCAGGGACGAGCTCAGCAGCGGTTCATCCAGCGATTCCAGCAGGGCCTGCACCACCGCATTATCGGGAATGCGCACGCCCACCGTTTGCTGGCGGTGCTTTACGCTGCGCGGGACCTGACTGGTCGCCGGCAGGATAAAGGTAAAGGGTCCGGGCGTCAGCTGACGGATCATGCGATGCCAGCTGTTGTTGACGCGCGTCAGCTGACCCACGTCCGAGAGGCTGCGGCAGCAGTAGGTAAAGTGATGATGCCGGTTGAGCTGGCGCAGACGAATGACCCGTTCGCGGGCCTGCCGGTTATCCGTGCGCCAGCCCAGGGCATAGCCCGAATCGGTGGGATAGGCGATCAGACCGCCGCGTACCAGTACCCCGACAATGCGGTCGATTTCGCGCGGTTTTGGCCCGTGCACGTTGACAGACAAGCGTTCACTCATAGGTACCGCAGTTTACGCGCCGAAAGGCACTTCGGCCATAGCTATATCTGCCCCGGAGAGCCAGTGTATGATCGGCCCTTGCGTCGCCGACGGGCGGCCTCTCTGAACCGTGTTGGAGTGACATCATGTGGTATTTCATTCATGCCAAGGACAAGCCGGGGTCGCTGGAAAAGCGTTTGGCTGCGCGTCCGGACCATCTCGCGCGACTGCAGGAACTGCAGGATCAGGGTCGTTTGCTGGTCGCGGGTCCCTGTCCCGCTATTGACAGTGAGGAGCCGGGGCCAGCCGGTTTTAGCGGTTCCATGGTGGTGCTGTCTTTCGACAGCCTGGAAGAGGCCAAGGCCTGGGCGGAGGCGGATCCCTATATGGCGGCTGGCGTCTATGAGCAGGTGGACGTGTATCCCTATAAGCCGGTGCTGCCCTGATGCAGCCAGCGGAGCGCCCGGGCGAGATCGAGCGACGATTGCGTGATGCCCTGGATCCGGAGTCACTGCAGGTAGAGGATGAATCGCATCTCCATGCAGGTCACGCCGGCGCCCGGGACGGGCGCGGACACTTCCGCGTATCGATCATTTCCGAGGCCTTTGAAGGCCTGACTCTGATCCGGCGCCACCGGCTGGTCTATGAAGCCATGGGAAGCCTCATGGAGACCGATATTCACGCTTTGTCCATTGAAGCCATTGCGTCATCCGAGTTCTGAGGTCGGCTTTCTCTGCGCCTCGTTTCCGGGGCTACTCGCGGTCCGATCGGGTGCTATACTCGATCGGGCAACGCGGCATGTCTTGCCTTCGGGAGGGTGCCGGCCTAGACAACAATAACCCCGGCGCAGAGCTACCTGCGCGTGCCCAAAGAAACCATCAATGCGCCTGACTGAAATCAAGCTTGCCGGCTTCAAATCGTTCGTCGACCCCACCACCTTCCAGGCACCTACCAACCTGACCGGCATTGTCGGTCCGAACGGTTGCGGCAAATCCAACATCATCGATGCGGTGCGCTGGGTCATGGGCGAGGGATCGGCCCGGGTATTGCGCGGCGAATTGATGTCGGATGTGATTTTTGCCGGTTCGTCTTCGCGCAAACCAGTGGGAACGGCGACCGTGGAATTGGTGTTCGATAACAGCGATCGGAAGATCGGTGGTGAGTACGCCGAATACAGCGAAATCTCGGTGAAACGACAGGTGTCCCGGGACGGAACCTCCAACTATTTTCTCAACGGCACGCGCTGTCGACGCAAGGACATCCGTGACCTGTTTTTGGGCACGGGCGTCGGCAGTCAGGGCTACTCCATTATTCAGCAGGGCATGATCTCCCAGGTGGTGGAGGCGCGCCCGGAACAGATTCGTGGCTACCTTGAGGAAGCGGCAGGCATTTCCCGCTACAAGGAACGACGCAAGGAGACGGAAAACCGCATCCGCCACACGCGGGACAATCTGGATCGCCTGTCAGACCTGCGCGAGGAAGTGGACAAGCAGCTGGATCGACTCAAGCGCCAGGCTCGGGCAGCTGAACGCTATAAGGAACTGAAGGCGCAGCAGCGCGAACTCCAGTCGCGCCTGCTGGCGCTGCGCTGGCGTCATGATATGCAGCGCGCTGCCGAGGGTAAGGCGGATCTCGATCAGCGGGAAACAGCTCTGGAAGAGCAGAATGCCCTGCAGCGAAAGGCAGAGGCTGCTCTGGAAAAGCTGCAGCAGGCCACGGAAGAAGCCAACGAAAAGCGCAACCTGGTACAGGGTGAGGTCTATGAGCTGGGCAGTGCCATTGCGCGGCTGGAGCAGCGCATCCTGCACAAGCGCGAACTGCAGGAACGGCAGCAGAAAGAATTGGATGAAACCTCTGGCAGTTTGAAAGATCTCGAGCAACACATGCTGCTGGACCAGGCCCAGGTCAGCGAACTCACGACGCGACTGGCCGAGCAGGAGCCCGCACTGGCGCAGGCGCGGGATGCGGAAGAAAAAGCCGATGCGGCTCAGGCGCAGGCAGAGGGTGACGTGAATCGCTGGCAAGAGCAGCTGAATGAACATCACGGCTCCTTCAATGCGCTCAACCGGGAAGCGGACCAGCTCCGGGCCGGTCTGGAAATCATGGATCAGCGCATGGCCGCTGCCAGTCGCCGGCTGGAAGGTCTGGCCGGTGAGTCCACGGACGTCAACACGCAGGAACTGCTTGATACGGTGACGCGACTGGAACGGGAGGGTCAGCAGGCGGCGCAGTTGGAGCAGGAGCAGCAGGGCGCCCTGGACCAGGCCCGGGACGCGCAGCGGGACAACAGCGAGCGTCTTCGGGAAGGTGTGGAAGAGGAACATGCGCTGCGGCGGGAACTGCTGTCCCGAGAGGGGCGTCTGGAGGCCCTGCAGGCACTGCAAAAAGCCAGCCAGGGCTCCAGCAGGGAGCAGGAATGGCTCAGCGCGCAGGGACTGCAGGAGCATCCGCTGCTGGTTAACCGTCTGCGGGTGGAAGAGGGCTGGGAAGCGGCGGCTGAAGCCGTGCTTGGCCACTGGCTGGAAGCGCGCGTGATTGACCGCATGCCGGAACATACCGGCGCCATGGATTCCTTGCGCGAGTCACAATTGCGCCTGGTCCATGAAGGTGAGGGTGCGGTGCGCGCGCGCAGTGGCACGCTGGCGGAAAAAGTACAGGCACCGGATGCGATGACGGCGCGCCTGAATCATGTGCGCGTGGTGGAATCGTTGCCGGAGGCGCTGGAGTATCTGGCACTGCCTGGTGAGGAAGAGTCCGCCGTTACTCGCGCCGGCGAGTGGGTGGGACCAGGCTGGTCGCGCGTCGCCCGCGGGGATGCAGGCCAGGCCGGCATGCTGGCACGGGAACAGGAAATCAGCCAGCTGCGTGAGCAGCTGAAGCAGGACGAGGTGCGCCTGCGCAAGCTGGAAGCGGCGAACAATAAACTGCGTGATCTGCGGCCGCAGCATGAGAACAGCATTGCCGAGCGCCAGCAGCGGGCCAATGAGGCGCATCGCGCCCATGCGCAGATTGAGAGCCAGCTTAACGGAGCCCGCCAACGCATCGGGGATCTGGATCGCCGGGCTCAGCAAATTGCGCAGGAGTCCAGCGATCTCAATCGTCAGCAGGAGCGGGACCGCACCGCGTCCAAGGAGTCCCGTGCGACCCTCAGCGGTGTGATGGACCGTATGGCTGAGGCCGAGGCGCGGCGTGGTGAGCTGGACAGCCAGCGTACGGACCTGTTGGCACGGCGCGACAGCACGCGGGCCGCAGCGGGTACGGCCCGCAGCAAGCGCCACGAGCTGGCCCTGGCCACCAGTTCCAGTCGGGCCACGCTGGATTCCTTGCGGCAGTCTTTGGAACGCATGGATACACAGGCCAGCCAGCTGCAGCAGCGCTTTATGAGCTTGCAGGAAACGGTGGCGAAGGCGACGGATCCAGCGGCTGAATTCAAGGAAGAGATGGATCAGCAGCTGGCCAAGCAACTTGATGCGGAAAGTCGTCTCCAGGCGGCTCGTGCCAGCGTGCAGGAGCTGGGAGAACAATACCGCGAGGAAGATGGGGCGCGTCAGGCCGCCGTGCAGCGCTTCAACGAGCTGCGGGAAGAACGGGAACGAGCGCGCCTGCGCCAGCAGGAAGTGGAGTTGAGCGCGCGTAATTACGAGCGTCAGGCGGAGGCCATTGAGGCCGATCTGGCGGCCCTGGCGGAAGGTTTGCCGGAGCAGGTAACGCCGGACAGCTGGGAAGCCGATATCGAACGGCTGGGCGTGCGCATTACGCGTCTGGAACCGGTCAATCTGGCCGCCATTCAGGAGTTCGAGGAAGAGGCGAAGCGCAAGGAGTATTTAGACTCGCAGCATGAAGATCTGACCGAGGCCCTGGCCACGCTGGAAGGCGCGATTGCGAAGATTGACCGCAAAACCCGAACGCGCTTCAAAGACACCTTTGATATGGTCAATAAGGGCATGCAGGAGCTGTTTCCGCGTCTGTTCGGTGGCGGACACGGCTATCTGGAGTTGACTGGTGAAGACATGTTGACCACCGGCGTGTCAATCATGGCGCGGCCGCCCGGTAAGCGGGTGGCCTCCATTCATCTGCTGTCGGGTGGGGAGAAAGCCCTCACCGCTGTGTCCTTTGTATTTGCCATTTTCCGTCTGAATCCGGCGCCTTTCTGCCTGCTGGATGAGGTGGATGCGCCGCTGGATGATGCCAACGTCGGGCGCTTCTGTGACCTGGTAAAGGAGATGTCGGAAAACGTGCAGTTCATTGTGGTCACCCACAACAAGATTTCCATGGAGATCGCCAATCAGCTCAGTGGCGTTACCATGAGTGAACCGGGCGTATCGCGTCTGGTTCAGGTTGATATTGATGAGGCGGCGCGCCTCGCTGAGGCCTGAGAAGAGTCGGGGGTAGGCGGTGGAAAAACTTACATTTCAATGGGTACTGATCATCTGTGGCGTCCTGCTACTGGCGTATGTTTTCGTCTTTGGCAACCCGAATAAAAGCCCAAAAAAGCGGGCCACGCGACCCAGGAAGAAGCGCAAGGTAGCGCGCGAGCGCAAATCGCCCATGGCGCCGCGTACAGAGCCAACGCTCAGTGAGCCCGAGGCATCTGTGGATGGGGAAGTGCGCCAGGAGCCTGCCTTTGATGCGGGGCATGAAACGGCGGCGTTCGACGATACGCAAGGTGAGTTACCCATTGATGGTCCGGCCGATGAACCAGAGGCGCCGGCGCCGATGGCGGAACCGGACAAGGTGGTGGTTTTGTATCTGCGCGCAAGGGATAACCGCACCATTTCCGGGCTGGAGCTGTTAGAAGCGGCGCAGAAATCCGGCATGGAGTTTGGCGCCATGGATATTTTCCATCGTTTGGTAGAGGGCGAGCGTCAGCCGGTATTTTCCATGGCCAATCTGGAACAGCCGGGCACGTTCAGTCCCGATAGCTGGGCCACGCTCAGCGCTCGTGGCATGACCCTGTTCATGGGCCTGCCGGGGCCCCTGTCGGCGCTTGATGCCTGGGATGCGACCGTGGCCACGGCGCGGCGCATGGCCGAGTTGTTACATCTGGATGTGCTGGATGACCGCCGGGAGCACTTTTCGCGGCAGCGTGAGGGGGAAATCCGCGAGGAGCTGCGAGCCTTTGAGCGGGGGCAGTTGCCGGAAGCATGAAGCCAACCGATTCTGCAGGCGCCGATCCGGTTCAGGCTGCAGCCCGCGTTAGAGCGCTGCATGAGCTGCTCTCGCGCTATGACCACCATTACTATGTGCTCGACGAGCCACTGGTTCCTGACGTGGAATATGATCGGCGCATGCGCGAGTTACAGGCGTTGGAAGCGGCGTTCCCGGAGTTACGAACGTCCGATTCTCCCAGCCAGCGCGTAGGCGGTGCGGCCCTGGACGGGTTTGAGGAAGTTCGTCATCGGGTGCCCATGTTGTCGCTGGCCAACGCCTTTAGTGATGAAGAGGTGCGGGAGTTCGACCAGCGTGTCCGCAAGGGCCTGGAACAGACCCGCGTGCGGTACTCGGCTGAGCCCAAGCTGGATGGCGTTGCCATCGCCTTGACCTACGAGCAGGGCGAGTTGGTGCAGGCGGCCACGCGCGGTGACGGCCAACGGGGCGAGAACGTCACGGCCAATGTGAAAACTATTGCTGCCATCCCGCTGCGACTGCGCGGTGCGGGCTGGCCTCCGCTGTTGGAGGTGCGCGGCGAGATTTATATGCCGCTGGCCGGTTTTGAAGCCTGGAACGCGGCCGCGGAAGAGAAGGGTGACAAGCCCCTGGTGAACCCCCGAAATGGTGCCGCAGGTAGCTTGCGCCAGCTCGATTCCAAAATCACGGCCCGTCGTCCGCTGGCCTTCTATGCCTACAGCGTGGCCAGCACGGAGGGGTTGCCGGACGGGCAGGGCGCGATTCTTGAGCAGCTCAAACAATGGGGCATCCCCGTTAATCCTGAGGTGCGATCGGTGCAGGGGGTCCAGGGTCTGCAGGACTATTTTGAGCGCCTCCAAGGCAAACGTGACACGCTGCCCTACGATATCGACGGTGTGGTCTTTAAAGTTGATGCGTTGGGCGATCAGGCGCTACTCGGTTCCGTCAGTCGTGCTCCACGCTGGGCGCTGGCGCAGAAATTTCCGGCCCAGGAAGAGATGACCCAGCTGCGCGCTATTGATGTGCAGGTCGGTCGGACCGGCGCTATTACGCCGGTGGCGCGCCTTGAACCGGTCTTTGTGGGCGGCGTGACGGTGACCAACGCCACGCTGCACAATGAAGACGAGATTCGTCGCAAGGATGTGCGCATTGGTGACTGGGTGGTGGTGCGCCGGGCCGGGGACGTGATACCGGAAGTGGCGCGCGTGTTGAAGGAGCGCCGACCGCCGCATGCCCAGCCTTTCCTGATGCCGACGGCCTGTCCTGTTTGCGGCTCTGCGGTCGAGCGGAATGCCGATGAGGCGGTGGCCCGCTGTACCGGTGGTTTGGTCTGTGCCGCCCAGCTGGCGCAGCGGATTCAACACTTTGCCTCGCGTCAGGCTATGGATATCGAAGGTTTGGGCGAAAAGTTGGTGGCGCAGCTGGTCGAGCGGCAACTTATCAGCTCCGTTGCTGACCTCTATACGCTCAGTGCTGAATCCCTGTTAACTCTGGAGCGCATGGGGGAAAAATCGGCGCGTAATTTGCTGGCCGCTATTGACGACAGTAAGACCCCGGAGTTCGCGCGTTTGCTTTTCGCGCTTGGTATCCGCGAGGTGGGCGTGGTGACGGCCAAGCAGTTGGCCAATCATTTCCGTTCCATGGAAGCGCTGCAGTCGGCGGACTGCGAAGCGCTTGAGGCGGTGGACGACGTGGGCCCGGTGGTGGCGCAGCATGTACAGGCATTCTTTCGCGAGCCTCATAATCAGCATGTGCTGGAGGCATTAGCAGCGGCCGGGCTGCGCTATCAGGCGCCGGAGTGCCTGGACGGCCCGCAGCCACTGGCAGGACAGATCTGGGTGCTGACCGGGGCGCTAAGCGTGCCGCGATCACAGGCGCGTCAGGCCCTGGAAGCCCTGGGCGCGAAAGTGACGGGTAGCGTGTCTGGAAAAACCACGGTGCTGGTAGCCGGCGAAGCGGCCGGCTCGAAACTCACCAAAGCGGAAAAGCTGGGTGTTGAGGTCTGGGATGAAGACGCTTTGCGGGCCCTGCTCCGGGAGCACGGAAAAAGCTGGTAAGCATCGGCTTGCTTGTTATGCGGCGGATCAGGCGCCGTCTAGTTCTGCTTGCGATAGCGCGTCAGTGGCGCGCGCAGCCCTTCGCTGGTCACCCATATCGTGCTCCCGTCGGGACCATGACTGACAGCTTCTTCCTGCATCGCCGCAGGTCCCAGGACTTCCTCCGGTAGGCCGTTTAGGGCGCTCGGCCAGTCTTGCCCCTCCTGTCGTTGGAACAGGTATAGGCTGCGATAGGTGAGCAGGGCGGCCTGGTTGCCTGCGATGCTGAGTCCGGTAGGTTGTGAGACCCAGACGGTGCGTTCGCCAAAGCGCGCCCGGTCGTCAGGCTCCGGGGGGCGCAGGCCGGTGACTTCGCCCAGAAAGCGCAGTTCTGCTTCACGGGCGTTCAGGGCCGTGTCCTTATCTAGTCCGTACAAACGGGGTGGGTTGTCCCGCTTGCTGAGAATCAGCAGTTGCTGCGCCACGGGGTCCCAGGCGATGGATTCCGCATCTCTTGGTCCATCCGGATAGCGCAGGGAGATCCAGTTGCGCACGGGCTGGATGCCCTCATAGCGACCCTTGTCATCCGGTTTTGGTTCATCGACCAGATAAAGCCAAACCCGCGAACGGCGCTGGTCGTTGTCACCGATATCTGCCAGCACCAGCAGATCATTTTCCTGGCCCGGGATTCGGGTCATGTCTTCCCAGTCGACGTTCACTGCATCGGCCAGGTCGAAGTAACCGCGATCGCGACCCTGATGATCCATGGCGTAGACGCGGGGAGCGCCATCATCGTTGTGAACCCACAGCAAGTCCTGATAGCGATGGCTGGACTGCAGGCCGCTGATCTCGTCCAGTTCACCAGAGCGCACCGTGCCGGTCCGCTCGAAGCGCGGGTCGCTTAACTCGCCCGGTGTTTGTTGGCAGGCGCTCGCCAGCCACAGGGTGAGTAGCAGCAATGGCGCGATGCAGCAGGCGCGCGCAGGCGGGCAGGGGACTGAGCTCATGGCGGGCATTCTGCCAGATGTGCCATTTGAAGGGCAGGCCTGAATGATGAAGATTCGTTACACTGCGGCGCCAGTGTTACCTGCTGAGAGGTTCTATGCCAGTTCCAAGCCATCGCCATGCACCCATCTGTCATTCTAGCGGCGCGCTGATCGTGTGCCTGCGACGGGTTTGACATGTCCATGCGGCTGTTAGTTCTACTAAATCCGCAGGCCCACTCTGGTCGGGCGGGCGCACTGCTTGCCCCCTTACAGACCGCCTGCGCGGCGCGCGGTATCAATGCGGAGTTGGTGCTGACGCAGGGTGCCGGGGATGCGACGGAGCGGATTGCAACACTGGGTACGGGCATTTTTGACGGCGTGGTTGCCGCCGGGGGTGATGGCACATTGTTTGAGGTCGTCAACGGCTTGATGCAGCGGCCGGCGGCTTTGCGCGAACCCCTGGGCCTGTTACCGCTGGGTACGGGTAATGCCTTTGCGCGTGAACTGGGCCTGGCCGGTGCTGACTGGTCAGCTGGTCTGGATCTGATTCAGAAAGGGCAGACACGCGCCGTTGATGTGGGGGAGGTGACGGCCGGCGAAGAACGGTTCTGGTTTCTTAATATGCTGGGCGCTGGCTTTGTTGAGCTGGCAGGCCGCGCCTCATTGCGTTTCAAGAAGCTGGGGCGGCATTCCTATACCGTGGGCGCGCTGAGTGCGCTGGCCCAGTGTCCATCCTGGGACCTGCGCTTTGAACTGGATGGGGAGGTGCTGGAAGAGGACACGCTGTTTTTTGAGGTGGCTAACAGTCGCTATACGGGTACGGACTTTCTTATGGCGCCAGACGCCAGAATTGACGATGGCCTGTTGGATCTGGTGTTGGTGCGGCGTGCCAATCGCCGGCGCATATTGCGGCTGTTTCCCACGCTGTTTAAGGGTACGCACGTGCAAGCACCGGAGGTGGTTTGTCGGCGCGCGAAGCAGATCCACGTACTGGCACCGGCCGGGCTGGGCTGTACCGTCGATGGAGAGTTTATCGGCGCGACGCCGCTGACCATTCAGTGCCGGGCCCAGGCACTGCAATTGTTCGCGCCTTCAAACAGCGACCAGAGTGCCTGATTTACGCTGGTTTCTGGGCGGTTCCGAAACCTGAAAGAAAAAACGGGCACGCAGTTTTCACTGCGTGCCCGTTCCTGTATCTGGCTCCCCGGGTCGGATTCGAACCAACGACCTAGTGATTAACAGTCACCCGCTCTAACCAGCTGAGCTACCGGGGATTAGAAGCGCGGCATTGTGCGGTTTTCCGGCGCTGCCGTCAAGAGGTTTCATGCTTTTTTTCGGGTCATTGGCGGGGCGCCGGTCTGCCTCCTAAGACCTGCGATGGGATTCGGTCTGGAGACCATTCCTAGGGCTCAGCACAGGGGGCTTGAGCCGCGGCAGCGGTGGCCAGTTGGCGTATGTGGCCGCTGAGGCTGATGCGCACCTCACGCGGCTCCTGCGGGCGCCGCGGATCACAAACTACCAGTGTGGCATTGCTGCCGGGCGCGGTGCCATTCGGAAAGAATTCCAGCGCCAGGCGGTTGCCCTGCACGCGCAGGGGAGTGACGGCCTGGTTGCTGTTGAGTAAACGCTCCGCTGGCTGCCATTGTCGGTCCCGGTTGTCGTCCTCAAATACCAGCCAGCCATGGGCCCAGTGGCTCTGTGCCAGGCAGCCATGGTTGGGTGTGCCGGGACACACGACAATGCGCCGGTTGCCGCTTATCGCAGCCAGGCGCGCACGGCTCAGGTCGCTATGCAGCATGGCGCTGGCCGTTTGCAGCCGTTTTCGCGCCAGATAGTCCGTTAGGCTGGGGCTGGCCAGCAGCGTCAGCAGGGCGCTGATCGCCAGAACGACCAGCAATTCAAACAGTGTGAGTCCTGCAGCCCGATACATGTTTACAGGCTAGTGCGGGACATAAAAAAACCCAGCGCGGAAGTGCGCTGGGTTGTGTCAGATGATTGCCCTTTGTCAGGCGTTTTTCAGCGCGCCCTCGATGCGGGCAATACACTCCTGTAACTGTTCCATGGAGGTCGCAAAGGACAGGCGAATATGTCCCGGCGCACCGAAAGCCGTGCCCGGCACCATGGCCACCCCGGCGTTCTCCAGAAACCACTCGCATAGCTCGGTGTCGTTATGGATGCCATCCATGCGGTCGATCACGCCCTGGAAGGAAGGAAAGGCGTAGAAGGCGCCATCACATTCCGGGCAGTGTACGCCGTCAATGTCGTTCAAAGCCTTGAGCATGTACTCGTAGCGCTTGTGAAATTCATCGCGCATGTTTGCCACGCAGTCCTGCGGCCCATCCAGCGCTGCCGTGGCCGCAGCCTGGGAGATCGAGCAGGCGCCGGAAGTGCTCTGGCTCTGCACCTTGCGGATTGCGTTCATGAGGGGTGCAGGACCGCCCGCATAGCCAATGCGCCAGCCGGTCATCGCGTAGGCCTTGGATACGCCATTCACAACCACGGTCCGGTCTTTCAGCTCCGGGCACACGTTCAGCAGTGTGCGGAACGGCGAGTCGGCCCAATAAATATGCTCATAGATGTCGTCACAGGCGATCACCAGGCGGGAATGCTCCTGCAGCACCCGGCCCAGTTCATAGTATTCCTCTTCCGTATACACCTTGCCGGTGGGGTTGGACGGGGCGTTCAACAGCAACAGGCGAGAACGACCGGTGAGGGCAGAACGCAGCATCCGTGGCGTGATCTTGTAGTCCGATTCGGCACCGGTGCTGACAATCACGGGCGCGCCGCCAGCCATTTTGACCATATCCGGATAGGACACCCAGTAGGGTGCGGGAATCAGCACTTCATCCTCATCGTTGAGGATGGCGCACATGAGATTGAACAGCACCTGCTTGGCGCCATTACCTACCGTGATCTCGCCGGGTTCGTAGCTCAGGCTATTGTCGCGCTTGAACTTCGCGATAATGGCGTCCTTGAGCGCGGCGGTGCCATCAACGGGCGGATACTTGGTGTCACCTGCCTGAATCGCTTTGATGGCGGCCGCCTTGATGTGGTCCGGCGTATCAAAATCCGGTTCGCCGAATCCAAGTGAGATGATGTCACGTCCAGCCGCGCGTAATTCGCGCGCTTTCTGGGCCACCGCAATCGTGGCGGACGGTTTAATTTGGGCAATACGATGAGACGGTCTGAGGGGCACAGCCGGTTCCTGATGCTTCATGTTTATGTTCCTGGAGGATAGTGCGCTGCGAGCGCTGTGCGATCCCCCCAACCAGTGCTTAGTTTACCAAGGGCGCTTCTGGATGTCCTGATCTGCGGGCAAGAAATTTGTCAGGCGAGGCGCCTGCACAGTCCCGTGCCCCAGCTGGGGCTGTCATCACGGATTATGCGGCTATGCCCATCTATAATGACGGGCTAGCTGACGATTGGTAACACGCCATGAGCGAACCACCACACATGTTTGAGCTGTGCTCAAAATTTAAGCCCGCCGGTGATCAGCCCGAGGCGATCAAGCGTCTGGTTGCGGGGGCGCAAGCCGGGCTCGCGCATCAGACACTGCTCGGTGTTACTGGCTCCGGCAAGACCTTCACCATGGCCAATGTGATCGCCCAGCTGCAGCGGCCGGCCATGATCATGGCGCCGAACAAGACCCTGGCAGCCCAGCTCTACGGCGAGTTTCGGGAATTCTTCCCCAATAACGCGGTGGAATACTTTGTCAGCTACTACGACTACTACCAGCCGGAAGCCTATGTTCCTTCTTCTGACACCTACATTGAGAAGGATGCCAGCATCAACGAACACATTGAGCAGATGCGTTTGTCGGCCACCAAGGCCATGCTGGAACGGCGTGACACCATTATCGTGGCCACCGTCTCGGCCATCTATGGCCTGGGTGACCCCACTCAGTATCTGAGCATGGTGTTGCAGCTGGTGCAGGGCGAGGTGATCGATCAGCGCGCCATCCTGCGCCGGCTGGCGGAAATGCAGTACAGCCGCAACGATATGGAGTTGCGGCGCGGCACCTATCGCGTGCGCGGTGAATTGATTGATGTGTTCCCGGGCGATGAGGACACGAAAGCGGTCCGCCTTGAACTGTTCGATGATGAACTGGAATCCATACAGGTGTTCGATCCACTGACCGGCGAGGTGCTGGAGCAACTGCCGCGGGTGACCATTTATCCCAAGAGCCACTATGTGACGCCGCGCCAGATCGTGCTTGATGCGGTGCAGTCCATTGGCGACGAGTTACAGCCACGTCTGGACCAGCTGCGTGACAATCAGAAACTGGTGGAAGCGCAGCGCCTGGAGCAGCGTACCCGCTATGATCTGGAGATGATGCTGGAGCTGGGCTACTGCAACGGCATTGAGAACTACTCCCGGCATCTCACGGGCCGGGGCGCGGGCGAAGCGCCGCCAACCCTGTTTGACTACCTGCCTGACGATGCGCTGCTGGTGCTGGATGAATCGCATGTGATGGTGCCGCAGCTGGGCGCCATGTACAAAGGAGACCGCTCGCGCAAGGAGAATCTGGTCAGCTACGGTTTTCGCTTGCCATCGGCGCTGGATAACCGGCCCCTGAAATTTGATGAGTGGGAGGCACGGGCCGGTCAGAGCGTTTTTGTTTCTGCAACGCCCCGGGCCTATGAATTGGAGTTGTCCGGCGGTGAGGTGGTGGAGCAGGTGGTGCGGCCCACGGGACTGATTGATCCGGAGGTGGAAATCCGGCCGGTCAGTGACCAGGTGGATGATCTCCTGTCAGAGATCAATGAGCGCACGGCGCTGGGCGATCGGGTGCTGGTGACCACGCTCACCAAGCGCATGGCGGAGAATCTGACGGATTACCTGAATGAGCATGGTGTTCGCGTGCGCTATCTGCATTCGGATATCGATACGGTGGAGCGGGTGGAGATCATTCGTGATTTGCGTCTGGGTGAATTTGACGTGCTGGTGGGAATCAACCTGCTGCGTGAGGGTCTGGATATGCCGGAGGTGTCGCTGGTGGCCATACTCGATGCGGACCGCGAGGGCTTCCTGCGTTCCGACAGTTCGCTGATTCAGACCATGGGGCGTGCGGCTCGAAATGTACGCGGTAAGGTGATCATGTACGCGGACCGAGTCACCGGCTCCATGCAGCGGGCCATGGATGAAACGGAACGGCGACGTAGCAAGCAGATGGCCTACAACGAGGCGCATGGGATCACGCCGAAAACGGTACAGAAGAAAATCGCCGATATCATGGAGGGTGCGCGCGACGGCCGTCCCAATACGCGACGCGGCCGGCAGATTGAGCCGGAGGTGGCAGAGGCGGCCAGTTTGAGTCCGGCTCAATTGGCGCGGCGCCTGGAAGACCTGGAGAAGCAGATGTTCAAGCACGCGGAGAATCTGGAGTTTGAAGAGGCCGCGCGCGTGCGCGACCAGCTTGGCAAGCTCAAGGCTGGCGCATTGACCACGCCGGATCGTCCGGTCTTTGCAGACTGATGCGGCTAGGTTGCTGGGGCTGGGTGCTGGGGCTGGGGCTGTTGCTGATGAATGAGAGCCATGCTGCTGAGCCGCCGGCGCACGCGCGCTTCGCGAGTTTCAACATCGCCATGGGGCTGGCCAGCGAGGGTGAGCTCGCAGCAGCCTTGGCCAGCGATCAGGATGAGCGCCTGCAAAAGGTAGCGGCGCTGATTCAGAAGCAGCGGCCAGACGTGCTGCTGCTCAATGAATTTGACTACGACGAGAGCATTGACGCAGCGTTGCTGTTCCAGCGCCATTATCTGGCCGTGTCACAGCGAGGGCAGGCGCCCATCCACTACGCCTTTCATTTCCGGGCACCGGTCAATACGGGTGTGCCGAGCGGGCTGAATATTAATCATGATCAGGGCGAGGCCTATGCGGAGAATGCCTGGGGCTACGGTACTTTTCCCGGCCAGTACGGCATGCTGGTACTGTCACGCTTCCCGATCCAAAAAGAACGGGTGCGAACCTTTCAGTTCTTTCGCTGGAGCGCCATGCCGGGAGCGTTGAGGCCCCAGCATGAAGATGGTTCCAGCTACTGGTCCGATGCAGTTTGGAGCCAGTTGCGCCTGAGCTCAAAAAGCCATTGGGATATCCCCATAACTCTGCCCGATGGCCGCACGGTACATTTTCTTGTGAGCCATCCCACGCCGCCTGTATTCGATGGCCCGGAGAATCGCAATGGGTTGCGCAATCATGATGAAATCCGCTTCTGGGCCGATTATGTTTCGCCTGAGGGGGCGGCCTATCACAGGGATGATCAGGGGCGCAGGGCCAAGTTGCCCGCTCAGGCCCGCTGGGTGCTTGCCGGTGATCTGAATGCCGATCCGCAGGATGGTGATTCGTTGCCCGGCACCATGGACAGGCTGCTGGACCCTGCGATAAGCGTTGCCTGTGAACCGATCAGTGAAGGGGGGGGGTTGGCAGCCGAGCAGGGCGGGGGTGTCAACCTGAAGCACCGAGGAGACAGTCGTTTGGATACGGCCAACTTCAATAGTCGCTACACGGGCAATTTGCGGGTGGATTATGTGCTGGCCAGTGCCGGCGAAACCGTACTTGATTGCGGTGTCCTGTGGCCCGCGCCCGGTCGCTTGGCTGCGGACTGGGTATCCGTGTCTGATCATCGCATGGTGTGGCTGGATCTGGCGCTTGCCAAGGATGCGTCCGATGTCAGCGATGAGCCCCCGGGGGCGCTAAAGACAGAGCAGGTGCCTCATGAGTGAAAACGCAAAGCTGGCCGATCTCTATCGTGAGGTGATACTTCGCCACGCCGCCAGTCCATGTAACCACGGCGCTTCCATTGATGCGACCCATCATGCGTGCGGCAACAATCCGCTCTGCGGAGACGAGGTTGAGATTTTCCTGCGTGTTGAGGATGGCATGATCGTGGCCAGCGCCTTTGATGGCGAATCCTGCGCCATCTGTATGGCATCCGCTTCGGTGCTTTGTCATCATCTGCCGGGTCATGCACTGGCCGACCTGGATTCGATCATTGCGGTTTTTGAACAGGCTCTGGCGAGTGGCGATAGCAGTGAGCTCAAGGCGTTTCTGGTGCCTCTGACCGGGGTGCAGCGCTACCCCTCGCGTGTCGGTTGTGCCCTCTTGCCCTGGCAAACAGCTCTGGCTGCCAAGCGACTTGTGGTGTAACGTTAGCTCGTCGTCCCCAGGTGATGTGAACGGCCTATCGTGGCTGTTTCACGCTTTTATCGTACGCAAAGGTTTTCTATACTTGCCTGTACGCCGCTGGGGCGGAAAACAATGGGGGGGCAAGGGATCACCTCCTCTAAAGCAGCAAAAAAGCTGTTAAAACCAACAGCGTTTCAGCGGAGCCGGAAGCATCGCTGTGACTGCCACGAGGATGGCCTTGGTGCGGATGGGCAGACTAACAACGATAACAGGGCTTTCTTTCCTTTGCCTGGCAACGCCCGCCCTGGCGCAGCAGTACTTTGATCCGGGGCTGTTCCAGACAGCGATTCAATCCAAGCCTGCCGATTTTGAGGCGCCCGGGGCACGGCTCGGGAGCTTTGTCTTTCTGCCCGGTGCGGATCTGGCATGGGTTCATAACGACAATGTGTTTTATACGCCTGATGCGCCCCAGTCTGATTCCGTCTACCACGTTCGACCTTATGCCAGTCTCGCCAGCGACTGGAACCGGCATTCGGTAGCGGTTCAGGCATTCGGGGATATTGCTCGGTATCAGAGCTTTAGTGAAAATGACTACGAGGACTGGGCCTTGCGGGCCGATGGTCGCCTCGATGTGCGCGAACGCAGCTGGTTCAGCGCCGACATCTCCTATTACCATCTGCATGAAGACCGCAGAAGCCCGGATGCGGGCGCGCCGGCGACGCCAACGGAATTTGACTACGGCGGTTGGGGCCTTGGCTACGACCACGTGTTCAATCGTCTGAAAGTCGGTGCCTACTACAACTGGAACGCTTTTGACTACGACAATAACGTCACTGCTGATGGTGAGTTCATTGATAACAGCACGCGCGACCGGGAACAGAATCGGATCACGCTGCGAGGCGACTATCAGATCGGCCCGGAGACCGCGGTTTTCGCAAGCTATGGTTACAACACAATTGACTATGACGAGCCTCTGGACGAGACGGGGCTAAGTCGTAATTCGGACGGTCAGAATCTGCAGCTGGGCATGACCTGGGATATGTCGGACTTGCTCACCGGTGATGTGTCCGTTGGGTACTCGCGGCAGAGCTATGACGCGGCCGGATTTGAAGATGTCTCTGGCTGGAGTCTCGGCGCCGGCTTGACCTGGCAGCCAACGGCGCTGACCACGATCAGTCTGCGGGCGGCGGGAAGTCCGCAGGAGACGTCACAGTCCGGCACTTCCGGGTATTTCAGTCGCCTTTATTCCATTCGTTTGCAACAGGAACTGCACCCGCGCCTGTTGTTTAATGCGCGAGCGGCTGTGACCGATAATGACTACGCCAATCCAGGCCTGAGCGACACGGAGCTGGCCAGCACTCAGGTGCGCCGCTTTGATATTGGTATGTCTTACCTTTTCAATCGCAATCTGTCTCTGTCGGGCGGCTATGGCTATGAGAAGCAGAGCGCTAATCAGGCCCGTTTCCGTTATGACGTGAATCGTTATTTCCTGGTGCTGGGCCTAGAATACTAGGGCTTCCGCGGCCACCTTTTACCCTCAGAAATGCCAGCGGCTCTGGTCGCGCCTACTGGCGGCTCTCTATAATAGGGGAGCGGCTGGATAACAACTGAATGGGATTTGTAGTAAAATAATGAAAACAGATAGTTGTGCATCTATTTTCAAGTATTTTATGGCTTTTTTGTTGCTGCTAGGGGCCACTTTTGGGCAGGCGCAGCAGGAACAGGCCAGCGGTCCGGTGGATGAAAACTATCGATTGGGCCCGGGAGATCGTATTCGAATCGACGTGTATAACCAGGCCGATCTGACCGGCGAATACACGCTGGACGGATCAGGCCGGTTCTCCATGCATCTGATCGGCTCGCTGGATGCGCGTGGACAAACGGCCGCTGAATTGCAGCTGGCGATTGTTAACGCTCTGCGTCCCGACTATCTGGTGAATCCGCGCGTTTCCGTTCACGTGCTGACCTATCGGCCTTTCTACATTATTGGCGAGGTTAGCTCCCCCAGTGCCTATCCCTATGTGGATGGAATGACCTACCTAAATGCCATTGCCATTGCGGGCGGGTACACGGTGCGTGCCAAAGAGGATATCGTTTACGTGATACGAGCTGGTGATCCAGAAGAGGATGAGGTGCGCCTGGCGGTGAGTGAGCGGGTGCAGCCGGGCGACATCATCCGCGTTGACGAGCGCATGTTTTGAATACGCCCTTGCCCTCAGCTGGCGTCACTTCCAACGCCAGTGCGGTTCCCGAGCGGGGTGCGCTGCCGGAGGAACCGTTCCCGCTGCTTGATTATCTGCAGCTGCTATGGTTTCGACGGCGACTGATTATTCTCCTGACCGTTTTTGCCGGTATTTTCGGCTACCTTTATGCACAGCAGTTGCAATCGATCTATACGGCGCAATCCACACTCCTGATTGGTGTACAGGACAGCAAGCCGGCTGACCTTAATCAGGTGCTCTATCAGCGCTACTTCGGTCTGGAAGCGGCGGAGGAACTCGAATTACTTCGATCCCGTGGTCTGGCTGAAAAGGTCATTACGCGCATGGGACTGCTGCGCTTGCCGGAGTTTAATCCGTCATTACGGCCACCACCGTCCGGCCTTGAGGCGTTCTCGCAAAAACTCAGCCCTCGCAACTGGATTCCCACCCGTGTCTCGGAGGCGTTGCGAGGAACCAGTAGCGGCGAGTTGGTGTCGGTTGCGCCTTCGGCGGAGGAAATCGAACGGCGGCAGATGGTAACCGCCGTGAATATCTTTCTGGCCAAGCTCAGCCTGTTACCGGTAGAGGGAACGGACGTGATCATGGTGCGTTTCAGCTCGCCGGACCCGCGGCTGGCCGCAAATGTCGCCAACACGCTGCCCGAGACCTATATCGTGGATAAGCTGGAGGCCAAGCTGGAGTCATCGGAGCGCGTATCCGAATGGCTGAGCGCGCAGTTGGAAGATCTGGAAAACAAGGTTCGGGATTCGGAGCAGGCCGTTGAGCTGTACCGCATTGAGCACGGGTTTACCGAAGGCGCCAGCGGCGATCTCCTGACGCAGCAGCTGTCCTCGATTAACAGCCAATTGATTATTTCGCGTGCGGAAAGAGCAGAGGCGCAAGCGCGGCTGGACCAGGTGCGGCGCCTCATGGTTGCTGACGCCGATGGACTGGCCACAGCCAGCGAAGTACTGAGTTCACCGGTGATCGTGACGCTCCGCAGTCAGGAATCGGAGGTTCAGCGACGCAGTTCAGAGCTGGCCGTTGAGTATGGCCCCAAACACCCGCGCATGCTGCAGGTGAACGCGGAACTGGCCGATGTGCGCGCTCGTATCGGCGAGGAAATTCGCAAGGTGGTGCTGGGTCTGGAAAATGAGGTGGAGGTAGCCCGCACGCGTGAGGCCAGTCTTGAAGAAAGCCTGCGGGAGGCGGAGTCCCAGACCGGTGCACAAAATCGTGAGGCCATTCAGCTGCGTGCTCTGGAGCGAGAAGCAGCGGCCAACCGTACCCTGTTCGAGACCTTTCTCAACCGTTTCAAGGAAAGCGCCAGTACGGAGGGCACGGAAACGCCCGAGGGTCGCGTCATCTCTCAGGCCGAGGTCCCGGGCCGGCCGGCCTATCCCAATCGGCAACGTTTGCTGCTGAGCTATCTTCTGGGTGGTTTCCTGCTGGCCTGCGGATTGGTCATCGGCCTGCATCTGCTCAGCCCCGGCATGTTGAGCCCGGAGCAGATCGAGCAGCAGTTGGGAACCCACGCGATTGGGATGATCCCGCACCTGACCGGCAAGCAACTGCCCCACGAGCATGTGCAGGAAAAAGACGCCTCCGGCTACGTGGAAGCGATCAACTCGCTGCAGGTCTCCCTACAGCTCACCGATCCGGATCAGGACATTCAGGCCATTCAGGTGACCAGTTCCGTGCCCGAGGAGGGCAAAACCACGCTGGTGCTGTCGCTGGCGCTTGTGCTGGCCAAAAGCGGCAAGAAGGTGGTGATTGTTGACGGCGACCTGCGTCGCTCAAGTATCGCCAGGAAACTGGGCGTAAAGGATACGGGGCCGGGGCTGACGGATTTTATGATTGCGGATCATGATGAGGTCGACCCGTTTATTACGCCCCATGCGGCCTCAGGCATGGCATTCATGCCCACCGGCCAGGCGCAATATGTGAGTGCAGCGGATCTGTTCGCCAGTGACCGCATGAAGCAGTTGGTGGCCATTCTAAAGACCCAGTACGACTACGTGTTGATTGACGCGCCGCCGGTAATGGCCGTGGCCGATTCACGGGTCATTGGTCAGGTGGCTGACAAAACCTTGTTTGTTGTGCGCTGGAACAAGACACCGAAAAAGGTGGCGCGGGCCGCGCTGCAGCTGCTGCATAAGAGCCAGGTCGATGTTGCCGGGGTGGTGTTACAGCAGGTCGACCTGAAGCGCTATGGCCGCCTGGGCTACGGGGATTCGGGTTACTACTACCATTACGGCCGCTACGGCCAGTATTACAGCTCCTAGCCCGTGTCCCGCGGGGTGCCGCGAGACTAGGGGGCTTTGGAACCCATCATCTGTAATTTAAGTGTTTCCCAGGGGATGCCCGATTGGCGGTCAATGCGGTTAACCTCCGCGTTGATGGGCCAGGGATAGCTGCCGCTAACGAACTGACCGTTCACGAAATGATGCAGGACCGGCGGGCTGGGCTTTACTTCAAAAGACGGAGCGATATCCACGCTGCGGGCGGCAATTAGCTGATGGGCCACGCTGCCGGCCATGTAAACAGGTACCTGATCGATGCGTCCCGACATGTCCGTATGGCAGTGGCCACAGATCACCAGCTGCACCTGCTCATGCTGCCCCAATATCTGACGCAGGCCCTGAAACCAGTCTGTGCCTGCCATGTCGATGAACTCGATACCGGTCATCATGGGCGGATGGTGCAAACCAATCACCGTGGGTTTGTCTGAGTGCTGTAGTTCCTGCTCAAGCCAGGCCAGGTTCCGTTTTCCCAGTTCCGGTAACTCACTGCCACCTGCGTGGCTGTTGAGGGCCAGCAGGCGCACGCCTGACAGTTCCCGCGCGTACTGACAGGTCTCGTCGGTGACAGGGAAGTAGGGGGTATGGGAAAAAACATTCGCCATAAGGGTGGGGTCGTCATGGTTGCCCGGCAGCACGCAAACGGGTATCTGAACGGCGCTGATGAGCTCAATAAAATAGGCGTAGCTTTCCTCGTCCGGTGTCTCTACCAGGTCACCGGTAATAATGAGCAGTTCAGGTCGGGGGCGAATCCGGTTGATTTCCTGCACGGTGTCACGGAGGTTTTCGGCCGTATCAACCTGGCCATAGAGCAGGCCATCAGGGTGCGTGATATGGGTGTCGGTAATCTGAACCAGTAGCGTCACAGCGTTGCGCTCCAAGCATTAATAACAGCTCTCACAGAATCACCTCGGTCCGGCCCGGCAGGCGCCTTTCGGCATGCGCACGCTCACGGAATGATGTGAGATCACCGCTTATGGCGCTGCTGACCGCGGCCTCCAGGGCCAGGGCAGACTCCAGGCGTGCCATGTAGACGTAGTCTGCTCCGGCATCGTACACCTTTTGGATTTCCTCAAAACTGATGCCGTTAGCAATAATAATGGCAGAAGGATTCATCTCACGCAGCAGAGCAACCAGGGAGCGGTTGCTGATACCTCGCAACAGATCATCAGGAATGGTGCAAACGATAATTTCTGCGCGCCGGAGACCGATATGGTGCAGGGTTTCGGAATTGCTGAGATCGCCATAGCGTACCGTGGCGCCGCTGGCGCTGATCTGGGGATGCAGGGCGACATTAAAATCAACCACCAGTGTCTTTTTGACCAGTTCCGGGTCCTTGTGCGTCAGGTCCGAGAGCAGGGACGACGCGTGCCGGTGGAAGCCGAGCATGGCCAATTGGTAGTGCTGGCTTTCCGCATCCGTGGGTTTGCCCGGCGGTTTGAAGCCGAGGCGCGTGAGCACGGGTACCAGTTTTGCATGGATGTCATAGGCGCGTTCGTACTGCAGTGGGGTGACCAGTGCGGTGATCACAAAAGCAAAAATAATCGCCGCATTTAGCTCCGGAGAAATATGTCCGTATTGCAGCCCCAGGAAGCCGATCACCAGTCCGAATTCCGAGATCTGTGCGAGCCGTATTGCGCTGACCTGGGCATTGCGCTGGTCAACGCCGGTCCAGTAAAAAAGGGGGAAGAAGATCAGCTGGCGGGCGATCAGTGCCAGGGCAGCCAGGGCCAGTGCAAGCAGCAGCACATTCCAACTCTCCGGCGCAGGAATACTGATGCCAAGGGCGACGAAAAACAGCGTAATAAAAAAGTCCTTCACAATACTGACTTTGGTAATCACCTCGGTGGCAGAGGGCAGGCTGGCAATGCAGGCTCCGGCAATCAGGGCGGCCATGCCAGAACCCACGTTCATGTGTGGATTAACGCCAAAGATCAGCGTTGCGACGCTGTCGATGTTCTGACCAAAAAAGACCACGGTAAAGCACCAGGCCAGAGCGACCGTAAGCATGAGTTCCGGAGTTTTTGCGATCCACTCGAAGCAGGGCTCAAACACCATATGGGCGAGCATGATGGCGAACAGCGATAGGCAAATGATGCCGGCAAAAGACAGGGCAATAGGTGCCAGTTCCGGGTTCTGTAAATTGGGTTGGATCAGGATCACAATGATGACCCAGATGTCCTGAAAGATGAGCATGCCGAGGGCCAGACGTCCCGGTTCCGTATCCAGCTCAAAATGCTCCTGAAACAGCTTTACCACCAGCAGGGTTGAGGAGCCGGCGATTACCACGCCAAGGTAGAGTGGAGCAAAGGGGCTTGAGGCCAGTAAGTCACCCCCGAAGCCCAGCCAGAGCAGGCCTTTGAAAGCGAGGGCGCCGAAAGCGATGGTCAATGGGTATTGCAGCAGGCCCGAAATGGTTACTGCCTTGCCGCTGCCAAAGACTTTCTTAAAATCGATCTCCAGCCCGATTAGGAATAGCAGCAAGATAAAGCCCAGTTGCGCAATCGTATCGATGTTCTCGGGATTGGTAACCTGCTGGAGGCCGAGGGGGCCAACCAGAACACCTGCGACCAGAAAGGCCGCGATGCTGGGTATTCGTAAGCGGGTAAAGATGAGAGCAATCAGGCCGGCGGTTAACAAGCTGATGCCGATATCCTGAACCAGGGAGGGCATTTCACCGCCGGCGGCGGAGGCCTGGCCTGAGAACAGCAGCAGCACAGGCATAAGTGCTCCTCGGCCAAACCAAGTCATGGGGATTCGAGATCTGATCACCAAAATCGTTCCATGTGCATACAGGTCATAAGACTACCTGTGTGCTTCAAGCCGTGCCAGCCATTTGCGTTCTGCCCAGCGTGGCCCGGCCGGACCAGGGCGTTCCCGCAAGCGTGGTGGCTATCTGTTCCGGGAAACGGGTTTCATCTCGCGACAGCCCTGTCGGAACAGGGGCTTTGACAGGTCAGCTTTTGTCGTCCACGCTAGCAAATTCCGCGGATTTTTGGTGTCTTTGTTTCATGGTCAAGCTCGGCAACAAACGGGCACTTTTTTCAGCAATCGCCACAGCCCTGTTGGCGCTCGTTCTGCTTTTTATGTCCTGGCCACGGCTACAGGCGGCCTGGCTTTTTTTACCGGTTGAGGCAGCCTTGAGCCGCTATTTTTCCGGGCATGGGGTGGATGCGGTTCAATATGGGCCATTGATCGAGCGAGCGCGCAAGGCACAGCAGACGCACGTGGACTATCGCTACCTCGATGGATTGAGTCTGCTCTATTATCTGCGCGCGATTGATGAGACGAGTTATCCGTGGCAACGGCGGCCCGCATTGCATCAAGCCTCGGAGGCGGGTCTGGCTGCAGTGAAGCGCAACCCCGTCCAGCCAGGGACCTGGTTGCGTATTGCGCATGCAGGAGCAGCGCTTGGTACTCCTGATGCGGAGGTGGTTGCCGCGCTGGAAATGTCGATTCTGACTGGCCGGGTGGAACCGACCTTGCTGATGCAACGGCTGATACTGGCCTATGCGTACCTGCCCATGCTGGATCCTGAGATGAGAGGTCTGCTTCGTGACCAGACCGAGTTGGCCTGGCGTCTGCAGCCTCGAATGCTGTCGCGTGCCCTGGCTGAAGGGCGGTTAGATGCGGCGCAGGTAAAATCCGTTGTAGGTGATATGAGTCCCATTTTTTTACAGCCCGAGAGAGAACGCTCTTGATGCGCTGGTTTTCTCGCAGCAAGGCCAGCGCGAAATCACCCGACTGCAAACCAGCCTACCGTGCAGGAGAGCGGATCTATTGTGTGGGCGACGTTCATGGCCGCGCTGATTTGCTGGCACGCCTGCACGGATTGATTGAAGAAGATGCGTCAGGCTTTGATGGGCGCATGCAGGTACTGTATCTCGGTGACTATGTCGATCGTGGGGCCCAGTCTCGAGAGGTGATTGAGCTACTGCTTACAGCGCCACTCGCGGGGTTTGAGTCGGTTTTTCTGCGGGGTAATCATGAGCAGGCCATGTTGGATTTTATGGACTACCCGGAGGCGACCGCAGGCTGGCTGAGGTTCGGCGGACGAGAGACGCTGCTGAGCTATGGCATCGAGGTGGGTCATATACCCTTGATGAAGGACGTCTCACGCCTGGCCCAGGAACTCCGTGACCGGTTGCCGGCCTCGCATCTGAATTTTCTGGAAGAAACGCTACTAAGTTGGCGCGCCGGCGACTATTACTTTGTTCATGCAGGGGTTCGTCCAGGCGTTGATCTTGAGGATCAGCATTTTGAAGACCAGCTCTGGATCCGCGAAGAGTTCATCGAATCTGTGGACTATCACGGTGCGGTGATTGTGCATGGTCATACGATTTCAGATGAGGCGGAGCTTTTACCCAATCGCATTGGCATTGATACCGGCGCTTTCCATAGCGGCCGCCTAACCGGTCTGGTTCTTGAGGGTTCCGAACAGCGTTTGCTGCAAACCTAGGGCTTCGCAGGGGTTAAACTAGCCCGGGTTCCAGGAGACCGAAACACATGGACAGGATTTTGTTTGCGGCATTTCTGGCGGTGCTCCTGTTGGCCCCATTGCCGCTGGGGAGTAATCGCCCCTGGTCCTGGAACCTGCTCGCCCTTTCCCTGGCTTTGATCGCGCTGCTCGCGAGTTGCAAATCCTTGCGCGGGTCTACCCCTGGCCCGGCCTTGCCGCGCTTTGCCTCGCTGGCGTTCCTCGCGGTGTGTGGCTGGGTTGCGCTACAGGCGAGTCCGCTAATGCCTGCGTCCTGGCATCACCCGCTGTGGATGCTCGACGCAGGCGTGGCTGCGGGCACTCGAACAGGCACCATTTCCCTGTCACCGGACAGCACGCTCAACGCTCTGGTGCGTCTGCTCAGCTACGGCCTGGCTTTTGTGCTCGCTTTTCAATTCTGTCAGCAGGTCGCACGGGCGCGAATGCTGTTTCAGCTATTGGCTTCGGGCGCACTTCTGGGGGCGGTTTACGGTCTGGCCGTGTATTGGGGGAAGTGGGAAACGCTGCTGTTTTTCTGGCCAGCCGATTACCGCCCTGCGGTGCACGGAACCTTCGTCAATCGTAATCACTTTGCGACCTGGTTAGGGCTGGGTTTGTTGTGCCTGCTTGCTCTGCTGCTAGAGCCACAGGTGCAGCGACGCAATCCCATGTACCGCTTGCCGGTCAAGCGAGATCTGGAGTTAGAGCGCTTGATGTTAAGGCACTGGAAGCCATTTCTGGCACTGGTGACCATGACGGCGGCTTTGATTCTTACCCATAGCCGAGGCGGGTTTCTGGCTACGCTAGCCGGCGTAGTGGTGCTGATCGTTCTGATGCATCGGCGTCAGCCGCTGCTCAATCGATCCCGGGGGCTGTTTCTGTGCACGGGCCTGGGGCTGTTACTTCTGACCTTTCTCGTCAGTAGTCGCTTTTTGCTACAGCGTTTTGATCGTTCCGTGGGGGATCTTGATGGACGCTTCCATGCCTTTGATCTGTCGGGGAGCGCGGTGGGTGACAACCCTTGGCTAGGCTTTGGCTATGGAACCTTCGCCGACAGCTTCCGACTCTATCGGGATGAAGCTTTACGTGAATTCTTTGACAAAGCACACAACAGCTATCTGGAGTCCGTGTTTGAACTGGGCTGGCCGGCAGCCGCATTACTGTTTCTGGCGCTTCTGTCCCTGGCACTCATTTGCCTCCGGGGCATGAGGCAGCGCCGCCGCGACTGGGTTTTCCCGGCCACGGCCGTGGCGGCGACGGCGCTGGTAGGAGTTCATGCACTGATCGATTTCAGCCTTCAGCTGCCCGCCGTGGCCGTGACCTATGCTGCCATCCTGGGTGCCGGTTGCGCGCAGGCGTCGCCGTCATCACGGGCCGCGCGTGATCCGGGGCCGTCCCTGGGTCGCAGGCAGCATGTGCGGCGGTAGTGACGCGACGATCAGCAATGCAGCAATTGCTATACTGGCAGGCGTGCGAGGAAGGGGAATGACATGCAGCGCTATCTGATCAGGCTGACCGCTTCCTTTGCGCTGATCGCATTCATCGTGCTCGCCGTGCTAGGCAAGGTTGAAGCGCCGTTAATAACACAGCTCGAGAATCTTACCTACGACGCGCGGGTGCGGATCACCGCACCATTGGGGCAGGATCCGCGCATCGTCATTATCGCCATTGACGAAAAGAGTACGCTGGCCGAGGGGCAATTCCCCTGGACTCGGGACAAGCTGGCCGACATGGTAACGGTCTTGTACGAACATGGGGTGGCGGTAGTCGGTTTCGACGTGGTGTTTCCAGAGCGTGATGTGAGTCATGATCTGGATATGCTGCGCCGCCTGCGTGAAGACGACAACGCATTTCTCGATAAGCTGGCGCTTATGGCGCCGCAGTTGGATCGTGACTACATCTTCGGGGGCGCGCTAGGGCAGGGGCCTTCCGTGCTGGCCTATTACTTCATCACCGATGAGGAACAGGCCTTTGAAATCGGCACCTTGCCCGTGCCGGCGTTTGAGTTCGATGAGACCATGGCCGCGCGCATGTACATTCCCAAGGCCGTTGGCTACACCGGAAATGTGTCCGTATTGAACGAGGGCGCCTACGCCTCCGGCTTTATCAGTAATCCCTTGATTGATGGGGACGGCATTGTGCGCCGGACGCCCCTGCTTCATGCCTTCGGGAATCAGGCCTTCGAGTCCCTGGCCCTGGCGATGGCGGGAACCTATCTCAATGATATTGCGCTACCGGTCTTTGTTGATGAGCCCCTGTTGCTGGAGGGTTATCCACCGCTGGAAGCGGTAGAAATCGGAGGGCGTCGAATTCCTCTGGATGCCCAGGGCGCGGTGATGGTGCCTTACCGCGGTGGTCGGGGCAGCTTTCCTTATCTGTCCGCAACCGATGTAATCAACGGTCAGCTTGAGCAGCCTGAATTGCTTGATGGCGCCATCGCGCTGGTTGGAGCGACGGCGCCGGGTTTACAGGATCTGCGCGCTACCCCTTTTGGCAGCATCTATCCGGGGGTTGAGATACACGCAAATGTGCTGGCGGGCATTCTGGACGACAACTTTCGCTGGAAACCCGCCTATTCGCAGGCGGCAGAAATGCTCGCCGTCCTGGCCTTTGGGCTCGCGGCGGCCCTGTTGCTGCCCTTGCTGTCAGCGATTGTGGCAACGCTGACCGCCTTGCTTATGCTGGGTAGCGCCGTGTGGCTGAACTTCTATCTCTGGGAGGCGCAACAGCACGTGCTTCCCCTGGCCAGTACCCTGCTGGTGATTTTTGGGGTCTATCTCATCAATATGTTTTTCGGCTACTTTTTCGAGAGTCGCAGTCGTACGCATATGAATGACCTTTTCGGGCAGTACGTGCCTCCGGATCTGGTGGCCGAAATGGCCCATGACCCCATGCATTACTCCATGGAATCTGAGAAACGCGAACTCAGTGTCCTGTTCACGGATATTCGCGGTTTTACCTCCCTGTCTGAACAACTGGATGCGGATGAACTGTCCAAACTCCTCAACCGTTTTCTGACCCCCATGACACAGGTGGTTCACGACACCACGGGCACCATCGACAAATATATGGGTGATGCGGTGATGGCGTTCTGGGGAGCACCGCTGCGCGACGCCCATCATGCGCGCAATGCGGTACACGCCGGCCTCGGGATGCTGCGGGAGCTAAAGCAGCTGAATATGACCTTTTGGAAAGAGGGTCGCCCGGAACTGACTATTGGTGTCGGCGTGAATACAGGCATCATGAGCGTGGGCAATATGGGCTCACATTTTCGTCGTGCTTACACGGTGCTCGGTGATTCGGTGAATCTGGCGTCGCGGCTTGAAGGGCTGACGAAAAGCTACGGTGTTGAATTTATCGTCAGTTCCTATACCAAGGAAGCGGCGCCGGAGTTTGTTTACCGCGAAGTGGATCGTGTGCGGGTTAAGGGCAAACAGAGACCGGTAGTGATTTTTGAGGTCCGGGGCGAAAAGGGTATGGTGTCAGATGATGAGCTCGCGCAGTTGCAGCAATGGGACCAGTTTCTGGCACTCTATCGGCGTCAGCAGTGGCAGGCCGCTGATGCTTTGCTAAAAGCATTGCAAGCCGAAGATTCGGGTGCCCAGCTGTATAAGATCTATGCCGAACGGATTCGGCTATTTGAGCGGCAGCCACCCGGTGAGGACTGGGACGGCGTCTTTACCGCGCAGAGTAAATAGTGCGGCTAAAAACGCTTTGTCGCAAAGAATTGGGGCTGGTTGATACGCCACGCGCAACTAACACGTATGCCCTTGTGAGGACGCCGTTTTACCACGTAGGGATACGTGCTGGCGGTCCTGGGTCAAGCAGGGCTATACTGCCGCCAACTTTTCGGCACCTTGCTTGTAATAGCTTATAAAGGGGCGCTGATGCGCATGGACTTGTATCACCAGACGCGGTTTGGGTTACCAGAGAGAGTGATTGTAATGAAACGGATTCGACAAGCTATTTTTGGCGCGCTGCTGTCTGCCGCTGTGGTGGCTCCGACCATCGCTGACGATTCCACCGCTTTACTGGTGGCATCACGCGGGGATGTTTACGCCGAGGCCAATGAAGCACGCCGGGCACTCGCTAGAGGCGACGCGATTGCTGAGGAAGAGCGTATTATCACCGGCGAGAAAAGCTTTGCCGTGCTGCAGTTTGTGGATGGCGCGAAGGTGACCATCCGGCCCAACAGCGTGCTCGACATCAAAGAGTATGTTTACAACGGGGGCGAGGATAATGCGGCAACCTTAAGCCTCGTTCAGGGTGGACTGCGTATCATTACCGGCGCCGTAGCGAAAGCGGAACCGGAAAACTTCAAGGTGGAAACACCGGTTGCGCTTATGGGGGTTCGGGGTACGGAGTTCGCCGTCGTTCTTTGCGACGATGGCACCGTGTGCCAGCAAGAGGGCGCGGACTACTAAAGCCCGCCTTTTAGCTCCGGAAAAGCCGGCTTCCATGCCGGCTTTTTTGTGTCCGTGAAAAGTGTGTGGTGCCGGTTCTGTTTGGTGCCGCTTCTCGATTTCAGACCGCTCGCCTTCGGTACGCTGTCTCTAGGCACCGTGTCTTGTTGCCCTGGCGTCCATGCGGGGGGCGAGAGATATCCGCGCCAGGCTAAACCACTCATCCCCCCGGTTGTATGGGCGATCAACCCCTGGCGCGGACATTGACGGTTGACGAGGTCCAGGCCCGTGTCAGCCCTGAACGAGCCGCATGTGTTCCTTGAGTCCGTTCTCCATATCACTAGTGCCGCGACCTGTTTCTGAACCGTCGCGCATGCTTGCAAGCGGTTCCTAAGAAGCTTGTGTGACGGTAACCATGACTGTCTTGGCACTCAGTAGCTGGATGGCTTGCTTTCCCCTGCCCGGTGCTCTGTGCCGCTAGGCTTTCTGGATAGAAGTATGCGGGAGCAGGCCGATAAGGGGCTACTTTGCCGGAGCGCATTAGGCGGTAGGATTCTAGTGATCGCTAAGGTAGGAAAGCCGACGCTGGCGCGCGCGAACCCGCCAGCGCGCCTGGGCGCTAGTTTGGCGAGGTGGGCTGTTCCGGATCCGGAGGATCTGGCGGTGTTATCGGCCCTGGTGTTGGGCGATCTGGGCCCGGCGTGGGGCCTTCCGGAGGCTGGCTGCTGTCATCACCAGGGGTGGCACCCGGCGCCTCTCCTTCCTTGGTTCCAAGCAGTCCCGCGGCGGCGATGGCCGGTGCCAGGCCACATTGACTGCTAAATAGATTCTGGTCGTAGACAGAGAACATGACGGGCACCTGATCTATTCCCAGCGCCTCGGCGGCTCTAAGCCGATCGCCCTCATCAATGATCATTTCATCGCTGCCACTGACCAGCGCCAGGGTTACGGGCTTTTGGCGAAAACCGTTTTTCCGAAGATCTTCCTGCAGTTTCGCCTGATTTGCCGCGTTCAGTTCACTGGCAGGGGGAACGCCGAGACTGTCAGCCAGGGCGCCAGGCGTGGCTGTGGTGTGATAATCACCCGCATACCACATGGGTACGTCGGCTGGCTTGATGCCGCTTTCCTGAAAGGCCTTGGCAATTTGCTCGGGGCTCGCCGCGTCACCAAAGTAGGAGATGGGCACCACGTTTTCTTCCTGGAACTGGAAGACGACGGGAATAGGTTCCTCTCCATAAGCCTCTTTTAACGATGCGAACTGGTTGCCATCGACCAAGACCTGACCGGTGCCATAGAACAGGCCGATAAGCAGGGTATCGGGGCGCAGACTTTCCATTTTGGTGGTGGTTGGGCCGGATTTGTACCAAAAGGCGTTGGATGCGAACTGGTCGATTTCAGCTGCCGGAATGGCAGTGTGGGCTTCACCATTAAGCCAGCGGGGGCTCTGGCTGGGCACCTGCTGTTCAATAAAATAGCGATCAACCACTTGGGCGATCCGGTCGGATGCGGGCAATTGATCGAGTGCGTAGGTTTCCAGCGTGCCCAAATTGGGCGCGAAGCCGGTGCCACACGGCCAGTTCATAAAGCCCGGGCGTTCGGTGACGAAACTCAGGCCGTCAGCGTTAATGCGCACCGATTCGCCGGTCTTGACATCGGTCTGCTGTCCATCCCGCGTGATCACATAGATTTCCGATTCATCGACGGTGGTATAGAGACCCGGGGCTGGCTGATCTTGTGCCTGTGCCGCCATGGCGACAGCGAGGCTGGCGGTCATCAGCGATAGTGCCTTTCTTCTTGCTCTTAACGGGCTGCTAGTCATTTCCAGGCCTTTCTTGCCGATAGTGTTGTCGTGCTTTTTCCCGCGGAAACCTCCGCCAGCCGCCACTATAACAAGCTTTGTGGCCTGCCGGTAAACGCACGCAAAATAATTCCGAGCCTGTACGCTAATAAGAGGGTTTAATCCTTACTGGCCTGTGAGATACTGGAGTCCTCCCTGTTAACGGATCACGCATGTCGGATGCAACCCTGACACTCGACCTGGTCTGGCTGGTGCCGTTGGCCGTGCTCGCTACATGGGCTGTCGCACTGCTACTGATGCCGCTCGCGCGGCGATTTGGATGGCTGGATCAGCCCGCCGCTCGCAAGGTGCATGAGCAACCGACGCCGCTAATCGGCGGTACGGCGATTTTTATCGCATTTTTTGCGCTTTCCTATGCCCTAGACCTGCTGTCGCTGCCCCTGTTGCTGGGGTCGGCCATCGTGCTGTCCGTGGGGGTACTGGACGATCGCTGGGAGTTAAGTGCCGCCACACGGTTTCTGGCTCAGGCGCTGGCCTCCCTGGTCATGATTTACTGGGGCGGCATTGAGCTGCATGATTTTGGCCGCTTGGCCTGGGATGGCGTGTTATCACTTGGCCCGCTCAGTGTTCCTATTACCGTCTTCAGTGCCCTTGGGGTCATCAATGCCTTCAATATGATCGATGGAATGGATGGGGTGTCGGGCAGCATTTTCGTCATCGCCGCTCTGGCTCTGACGCTCTTTCTAAGTGGGTCTGATGGGCTGCTATGGTTGAGCATAGGCTGCGTGTTCGGGTTTCTTCTTTTGAACGCGCGCTGGCCCTGGAATACGCGTGCCAAAACCTTTCTCGGAGACTCGGGTTCCATGTTGCTGGGGTTCTGGCTGGCCTGGGCCTTTATTGCCGCCGGTAGTGGGCCAGAGCCTGCCATCGCCCCCATGACAGCCGTATGGATCTTTGCTCTGCCGCTGCTGGACACCACGCGCTTGATGGTGGTGCGTTGGCGCCGAGGAAAAAGTGCGTTCAGTGCGGACCAGAATCATTTGCACCATGCGCTGCTTTTGGCCGGCTTCAGCGTACGCCAGAGCTGGTGCTTTCTGATGTTATTGAGCGTGGCATTTGCCTCAGTCGGCATTGCCTTTGAGTTGACTGGGACACCCGAGTACATTCGTTTCTACCTCTTTATTGGCACGGGCCTGGTGTATCTGAAGCTTATGCAGGGGGTCTGGAGCCAGCGCCGACTGTTTGGTCGATCGCTTGGTGAGGCGGTCGGTCTGCACCGGAGTAGCAATTGATGTGGTTTGTTGTCTGCGTACCGGTTACCGGGATGAGTAACCGGTATGTGGCTGCGGCGTGATGCGGGAGTAGGGCGTTGTGTCCAAGCGCGTGCTGGTAACCGGTGGCGCCGGTTTTCTGGGTTCCCATCTGTGTGACTATCTGCTTCATCGGGGCGCGACGGTTTTTTGTCTCGACGATTTCTCAAGCGCTGGTCAGGAACATATCAAGCCCCTGCGGCGCCACGCGCGCTTCCAATTACTGCAGCAGGATGTGGCCGCCCCGCTAGAGCTAAGCGTGGAGGAAGTGTACAACCTGGCCTGCCCGGCATCACCGGTGCACTATCAACGAGATCCCATTGGCACGACTCGGACCTGTGTGCTTGGTGCATTGAATATGCTGAGACTGGCGCAAAAGCAGGGGGCGAAGATCCTTCAGGCCAGTACCAGCGAAGTATACGGAGACCCGAAAGAGCATCCGCAATCCGAACGCTACTGGGGGCATGTTAATCCTATCGGTCCCCGGTCCTGCTATACGGAAGGCAAGCGATGTGCCGAGTCGCTGTTTTATGACTACCGTCGTCAACACGGGGTAGCGATCAGGGTCGCGCGGTTGTTTAATTGCTACGGTCCGCGCATGCAGGCGGATGATGGTCGCGTGATCAGTAATTTCATTATGGCCGCGTTGCGTGGCGAGCCGCTGCTTGTGCATGGCGATGGGCAGCAAACACGCTCATTCTGCTACGTCGATGACATGGTTGACGGTTTGGTGCGTTGTATGGAGGCGCCTGGCGCCGGCTCGGCGCCTGTGAATTTAGGCAATCCGGAAGAGGTTTCCATGCAGGCCCTGGCTGAGCAGGTGCTGCTGCTGACCGGGTCGTCGTCGAGGATCCAATCGGAACCGGCCCTGGAAGACGACCCACGGCAACGGCAGCCAACCATCAAACGGGCCGATGAGCAGCTTAACTGGCAACCCACAACCTCGCTAGAGCAGGGGCTTGCTAAGACCATCAGCTATTTTTCACAGCGTTATTAGGCCGGCGAGCTGGTGTGTGCAGCAGGCAGAAGTGGTGGGGTTTTGCGCAGGTTAATGGGTGGTTCCTGAGGCTTTATGTTCAATTGATGAACATAGCGTGCTAGGCTGAGAAAATTACCCAAGGGCAAGTCGAGAAAGCGGTCAGCAATGGTTACAGACAAGACGGCCAACTGGTTTGCTGTGTACAGCAAACCCAGACAGGAATCAGAAGCCCTGCGGCAGCTAGAGCGGCAGGGCTTTGAATGTTTTTTACCGCTGGCCATCAACCCCTACCAAAAGCGCACGAAGAATCGACAGCCCGCGGTAGAGCCCTTATTTCCCCGCTACCTGTTTTTGCGGGCGGTCGCGTCGCAGCAAAACCTGGCTCCGGTGCGTTCTACGCGCGGTGTGATGGGTCTGGTACGTATGGGGGCGCGTTTGGTGACCGTGCCCGAGGGCATTATTACCGGTCTGCGGGCGCGGCAGAATCCGGAAACCGGCTTGATTGCGCTGGAAGCCACGCCGCTGGACCTGGGCGACAGGGTGCGGGTGTTTGATGGTCCCTTCGCCGGCGCAGAGGGGATTTTGCAGCAGCGCTGCGGACAGGATCGCAGCCTGTTGCTGTTGAAAATGCTGGGTCGCGAGACCACTGTAGAGGTGGATTCCCTGCTGTTACAGCGCGCTTCCTAGCCGCTAAAACGCGCCGCCGGGCGCCACAGGCAAGGCCTTGCTTTGCGGTGCGAAAAGCACTGCAGGGCGGTAGCGTGCCTGAAGAAGTCCCCTGGGGACCCATTTAAGACTCATGTCAGTCGAATCAGAAACACATCTGCAATTGTTGCGCATGCTGGAGGCCAATCCCTCCGTATCGCAGCGCGAGCTTTCCGAGCATTTGGGTATCAGTCTAGGCAAGACCAACTACTGCCTGAAGGCGCTGGTGAATCGTGGGCTCATCAAGGCCAAAAATTTCAGTAACAGCAACAACAAGCGGGCCTACCTATATCTGCTAACACCAGCCGGTATCGAGGCCAAGGCCCGCATTACCGCGCGGTTTCTGCAACGCAAGGTTAGGGAATACGAAATGCTCAAAAAAGAAATAGAACAGCTTCAGCATGAGGTCAAAGCGGCGGAAGACGCTGCCTCGATGGAGCATCAGGCCACGGCATCGCGGGGCGAGTTGCCATGAGCCCGAAACCCGTGGTTGCCATTATTGGGCTGGGTTACGTAGGTACGCCGCTGCTGGCGGCTTTTGCCGAGCACTACGAAACACTGGGTTATGACGTGGACAGCACACGCCTGCAGGAGTTGCGGCTGGAGCATGATCGAACGGATGAGCTGAGCGCGACGGAGCGGGCACGGGTGGCGGGACTGGTGCTGACCGATCAGCCCCAGGATCTCCAGCAGGCGGACGTTTACATTGTGACGGTGCCCACGCCCATTAGGCCGGATAAAACCCCTGATCTGGGGCCGCTGGAGGCGGCCTGCGGGCTGCTCGGGCAGCTGTTAAAACCGGGCGATACGGTGGTTTTCGAGTCCACCGTATATCCGGGGGCTACGGAAGAGTTTTGTGTGCCCCGGCTGGAGCAGGGCAGCGGACTGCGGGGCGCTAGTGACTTCTGGTACGGCTATAGTCCCGAACGGATTAATCCGGGCGATAAGGATCGGCGCCTGCAAACCATTACCAAAGTGACCAGCGGCTGTTGCGATGCCAGTGCGGCGTTTATCGATGCGCTTTACGCGCGCGTCATTCCGGCTGGAACCTATCGTGCGAGCAGCGTGCGCGTGGCGGAGGCCGCCAAGGTGATTGAAAACACACAGCGTGACGTTAACATTGCGTTGATTAACGAATTGGCCATGTTGTTCGAGCGACTGGGCCTGGATACGCGCGAGGTGCTGGCGGCGGCGGGCACCAAATGGAATTTCCTGACATTTCAGCCCGGGCTGGTGGGCGGCCACTGCATTGGCGTTGACCCTTACTACCTGACCCATAAGGCGCAGTCCGTGGGTTTCGAGCCCAATATCATGCTCGCGGGCCGGGCCGTAAACGATGGCATGGCGCCCTATGTGGCCGGGCGGGTGCTGGGCTTGATGGAAGCGCGGGGCTTGCTGCAGGATCAGGCGCCGGTGCTGGTGCTGGGGCTCACCTTCAAGGAAAACTGCCCGGACACGCGCAACAGTCAGGTCATCCCGCTGGTGGAGACGCTAGAGGCGGCGGGCTGCGCGGTGGATGTTTATGACCCCTGGGTGGCACAGGACGTGGCGCGGCTGATTACTCGCCCGGGTCCGGGCCGCTATCACGCCATTATTGGTGCCGTCGCGCATGAGCAATTTACGCTGCTGGGTGACGAACAGATCCGCGCTTGGGGGATACCTGGTGCGGTGCTGTTCGATATCAAGGATGTGTTCGGAGCAAACGCCGATGCCCGCCTTTAAACATTTCCCCGGCCCGGGCCGATCCTGGCGCGGGAGCTGATGGGGGTGCCGCGCTTTGATCCCGTCACATCGTGGTTTTTTAGCTCATGATGGCCACGGTGGAGCAGGGTTCGGAATATGCGCTGCCCATGCCTGCGGTAAGTTACATTTTGCTCACCTACAACCAACAGCATTGTGCGGCCAGAGCGCTGGAGAGTGCATTAGCTCAGGATTATCGTCCTCTACAGATTATTGTTTCAGATGATGGCTCTGACGATGAGACGGTGGCCGTACTCCAGGAGGTGTTGGATTCCCGTGCGCATGAAGGGAACTGTCAGTTGCTGGCACATGCGCAAAACCTTGGGATTGGTGCGCATCTGAATCAGGCCATGGAGGCCGCCAGGGGAGAACTGATCGTGCTGGCGGCCGGGGACGATTGCTCCGATCACGATCGTGTCAGCGCTCTGGTCAGCGCCTGGCTAGAGGATAATCGACGCTCCGACGCCATTTTGAGTTCTGCCCGAGGCGTTGATGCGGGGGGGAAGCCCATGGGAATCATTGACTACCCTCTCGCCACAGAACAGGCTCAGGGCTCGGCATTGGCCGCTAAGTGGTTTCCGGTGCTTGGCGCCACGCAGGCATTTACGCGCCGCTTGTGGGAGCGTTTCGGACCCTTGCGCTCTGACCTGATGAATGAAGATATCGCCATCAGCTATCGAGCCGCCCTTATGGGAGGTCTGTGCAAGGTGCCCCGACCTCTGGTGACCTACTCGCTGGGAACCGGTGTGTCCCGCCAGGCGCCGGACTGCACGCAGAGTCTTTTGTTTGAACACAATCGGGTGCTCTACGCCAATCAGCTGGCGGTATTTAAACAGCGGCTTCAGGATCTGAGTCAGATGCCGGACGACCCGGAAGCATGTGCTGCTGTCAGACTCAGGGTCAAAGAACTGGAATGGCTGGTGGCGCTCAGCTCCAAAGCACCCGTTTCATGGTCGGCTTTCAGGGCTGTGGGCCGCGGTGGAGGCTCAGCGGTTTGGGCCCTAAAACAGCTACTCAAATATCGCCTGTCACCGGCCTATGGGTTCTGGCTGCGCCGGTTTGCGTAAGATGATCTGCTTCCTAGCACGGCGACGGTTTGACGGCGTTCCCGCCAATGAATAGAGACGCTTCTGAGAACCCTGTATTGAACGAAGAAACCCGCAAAAACCTTATGGCGAAATCAGGTCGCTGGCTGGTGACGGGCTGTGCCGGATTTATCGGCAGTCATCTTGTGGAGACGCTGCTCAAGTTGGGACAGCAGGTGGTGGGCCTGGATAACTTTGCCACGGGTTTCCGGCATAACCTGGATCATGTCAGGGCCTGTGTGGGCGAGGAGGCCTGGCGCCGATTTACGTTTCAGGAAGGCGATATTCGTGAGCTGGAGGCTTGCCGTAACGCCGTAAGCGGCGTTGATTATGTGCTGCATCAGGCGGCCCTGGGCTCTGTGCCACGCAGCCTGAAAGACCCCCTCGCCAGCAACGAGGTCAACGTGAACGGCTTTTTGAACATGCTGGTGGCTGCGCGCGACGAGGGAGTGAAAAGCTTCACCTACGCCGCCAGCAGTTCCACCTATGGTGACAGCGAGGCGCTGCCCAAGGTAGAAGAGCGGATTGGGCAACCCCTGTCTCCCTACGCGGTGACCAAGTATGTCAATGAGCTCTATGCGGATGTGTTCCAGCGCAGCTACGGCATGTGTACCACCGGCCTGCGTTATTTCAATGTCTTTGGCCCACGGCAGGACCCCAACGGCGCCTACGCGGCGGTGATTCCCAAATGGATTGGCGCCATGCTGGCTGGTGAAGCGGTGTTTATCAACGGCGATGGAGCCACCAGCCGCGATTTCACTTTTGTGAGCAATGCGGTGCAGGCGAACCTGCTGGCGGCTATCAATCCGCCTCCTGAGGGCGGGCGGGTATTCAACGTCGCCTGTGGCGAGCAGACGACGCTGGTGGAGTTGTTTGAAGGGCTCGCGACAGCGGTTCGGGCCGGTACGCAGCAAGCGGTGGCGCCGGTGCGCTATCGGGACTTTCGTGTCGGTGATGTACGCCATTCGCTGGCCGACATCAATGCGGCCGCAAGCACTTTGGGCTATCAACCGGAAGTTCCGGTTCGGGATGGGTTGGCACTAACGGTAGACTGGTTTATCCAGCGGGCGCGCCGGGCATGAGCAAACCAGCCAGCGGCCGCCCGGGGATTCAGCTTAGGAAAGGAGGGGAGCGATGAGTGCAACGATTCATGCCAGCGCTGAAGTGCTCAGCGAGCAGATCGGCGATGGCACAAGAATTTGGCAGCACGTGGTGGTGCTAAGTGGGGCGCGTATCGGTCAGGACTGTAATCTCTGCGCAGGCATTTTTATTGAGAACGATGTGCAGGTGGGTGACCGGGTCACCGTCAAAAACGGCGTGCAACTTTTCGACGGGGTGCGGCTGGCCGATGATGTCTTCGTCGGGCCCAATGCCACCTTTACGAACGACCAGTTTCCCCGCAGCAAGCAGCAGTTGGATGCACCGCTGATTACCCGGGTGGAGCGGGGTGCCTCCATCGGTGCCAACGCAACCATCCTGCCGGGGCTGACGATCGGTGAGAACGCCATGGTGGGCGCGGGGGCTGTGGTTACCCGTGATGTGCCGGCGAACGTTGTGGTAGCGGGCAACCCGGCGCGCATTATTAGCTATGTGGACAGCGAGGAACTGGCGCTTTCACCCTCGAAGGAGGGCGAAACTTCCCCGGTTGAATTCACGACGGGTGGTGTGCGATTGCTGGCGCTGGCAAATGTTCAGGATCTACGTGGCGACATCACTGTGGTGGAGGGCGAAACCGCCTTGCCGTTTGAGATCCGGCGTGTGTTCTGGGTGTACAACGTGCCCAGTGAGAAGGTCAGAGGCGCCCACGTCCATCACGAACTGGAAGAAGTAGTGGTGTGCGTTCGTGGTTCCGTATCGGTGGTGGTCGATGATGGTATCCACCGGGAACAGATAACGCTGAATGACCCCTCGCAAGGTTTGTACTTGCCACCACGGGTATGGCGCACGCTCTATCGCTACTCACAGGATGCGGTGCTGCTGGTCTTCGCATCACATGCGTATGACCCGGACGACTACGTGCGCGATTACGCAGAGTTTAAAAGGCTGGTGAGTGCTTGATGGCTGTCCCTTTTCTAAACCTCAAAGACGCCTATGCGGAATTGGCGGAGGAACTGGATGCGGCAATTGCGCGCGTTACTCGCTCAGGCTGGTATGTGCTCGGAGATGAGGTTGCAGCCTTTGAGCGTGAATTCGCGGACTATTGTGGGACGCAATATTGTGTTGGCACGAGTAATGGGCTGGACGCGCTGAAGCTGGCGCTGCGAGCCATGTCCATAGGTGCCGGCGACGAAGTCATCGTTCCTGCACATACCTTTATTGCTACCTGGCTTGCCGTGAGTGAGCTGGGTGCCAAACCTGTGCCTGTTGACGTCTGTGCGACCAGCTACAACATCGATTGCGACGCGATTGCTGCGGCCATTACCCCGAGAACGCGAGCGATTATTCCTGTTCATTTGTATGGCGTGCCAGCTGATATGGAAAAAATCAGGGCGCTTGCGGACGCGCATGGTCTTTGGATCGTCGAGGACGCGGCACAGGCGCATGGTGCGCGCTATGGCGATCGCAGGGTAGGGCGTCTGGGGCACGCTGCCTGTTTTAGCTTTTATCCTGGAAAAAACCTTGGTGCGATGGGGGATGGCGGTGCTGTGACGACCGATGACCCACAGCTGGCTGAGCGTATTCGCTTGTTGGGTAACTACGGGTCACGCGAGAAGTACCGCCATGAGGTGACTGGCGGCAATTACCGTTTGGACTCGATACAAGCCGCAGTGCTACGAGTCAAACTTCCGTATCTGGATGAGTGGAACCAACGGCGCGGCCGGTTGGTCCGTCGCTATCGGAAAGCGCTGGAAAACAGCGGGTGTCGGTTTCAATCCTGTCCGGCCGACAGCGACTCCGCATATCACCTTTGCGTGGTTGAGCTTGAGCAGCGTGATTGGCTACAGAGCAGACTCAGTGAACTCGGAATAGGAACGCTGGTGCATTACCCCATACCGCCTCATCGCCAAGCCGCCTACGCGACGGATTTTAACGAGAGCACAGCATTTCCCGTGGCCGACCGGTTGGCGGGTCAGCTCCTTAGTTTGCCGCTATGGCCACAGATGTCAGATGGGCAGCAGGAGCAGGTGATTGTCTCGGTTCAGACGTCCTTGGGAAAAGTACAAAGCCGGGCTGATGACGGGAGAATTCATTGAAGTTAAGTCATGGAGACGGTGCCGCCAACTATCCAGATTTTCTTGTAGTGGGCGCTGCCAAGTCTGGAACGTCTTCATTACATCGCTATCTTGCCCGACAGCCAGATATCGTTCTTCCGCCAACTAAAGAAACCTGGTTCTGGCATCAGAACCGAAATGCAAACCGCGCCATATTCAACTATTGGGATGAGAGCAGAATTCCCGCTTCACTCGAGGAATACCTCGGTCTATTTGATCATGCAGAACCAGGTCAACTTGTCGGAGAAGTGTGCCCCTCATACCTCTACTACCATGAACAGACGATAGAGAGCCTCAAAGAATTTCATCCGCGTTGGCGAGAGGTAAAAATAATAATCATTCTGCGCGACCCCACTGACCGGATTCTGTCAGAGTACCGTTTCGTCAGGCAGCATGGTTTGGATCCGGAGCAACTGGGGTTGGATGACGCGCTGCGGCGGGAGGAGAGCCGTAAGCATAACCCCGATTTGCTGCTTGACCTTCATTACCGGTCGCTGTCTCGCTATTGCTCGCAGGTTGCCGCCTATCTCGATGCTTTCCCC
>JAOZKI010000127.1 GCA_029935455.1 Lysobacterales bacterium
ACTGGTCAACAGCAGGCTGACCGTGAAGCAGAAACTTTTGAACATGGTCTTATCCTCTCTTTGTCTTGTTTGCGCGCACGGTGACACAGCGGGTCGCATCCTCGCTTTGACGCCCGTGGCAAGGCCGAGGGCAACCAGCGCCCAGCGACCGCCCGGGCGGAATTCAGAGTGGCTACTCGGGCTGCGCCTCTTTGGGCAGGCAGAACTGAAAAATCAACGCCGCTGCCAATGCCGACAGCAGAGACCCCATGACAATGCCCAGCCGATCCGCGCTCAGGTAGTCACCACCGGCATGCTCAAAAGCGAGACCGGCAATAAACAGACTCATGGTGAAGCCAATGCCGCAGGTGCAGGCCACGCCCAGCAACATGCCCCAGCTCACGCGATCCGGCAGGCGCGCGAGGCCGAGCAGCACGGGAATGCCCACAAACAGCAGGATGCCCAGCGGTTTGCCCAGCAGCAGGCCCAGCGCCACACCCAGCGTGACCGGCTGCACCAGATCCTGCGCCGAAATACCGCTCAGGGCCAGCCCCGCGTTAGCAAAGGCAAACAGCGGCAGAATCACCATGGCCACCGGCTTATGCAGATCGTGCTCCAGCTCACGCAGCGGCGAGCGACCTTCCGCATCACGCATGGGAATACAGAAGGCCATCACCACACCGGCCAGCGTAGCGTGCACGCCGGATTTCAACACCGCGATCCAGAGCACAATGGCCAGCATGATGTAGCCGGAGGTGCGCGTCACGCCGCGCAGGTTCATGCCCACGGCCAGGGTCAGCACCGCGGCGGCAACCGCCATGGCCAGCCAGGACAGATCACCGGAATAAAACACCGCGATAATCACGATGGCGGCCAGATCGTCGAAAATGGCCAGGGTCAGCAAGAACACTTTCAGTGCCACCGGCACGCGCGCGCCGAACATGCCCAGTAAAGCCAGGGCAAAGGCGATATCGGTGGCTACCGGAATGGCCCAGCCTTCCATGGCCGCTTTATCGCCCCAGTTCAGCCACAGGTAGACAACCGCCGGCACCAGCATACCGCCCAGCGCGCCGAGCCCGGGCAGCAACACCTGGGACAGGGAGGACAGCTCGCCCTCGACCACCTCGCGCTTGATCTCCAGACCTATCAGAAAGAAGAACACGGCCATGAGGCCGTCATTAATCCACAGCACCAGCGGCTTGTTGATGGCCAGCGCACCCACCTGTACGGCTACCGTGGTATCCAGCAGCGCCGCATAGAGCGTGGCCAGGGGCGAATTGGCAACCACCATGGCGGCCATAGCCGCGAACAGGAGGAGTACACCGCCGGCGGACTCGGTCCGCAGAAAATCTCGCATGGCATTGGCAATCATGAACAGGGGCCTCCCACTGATCGAATAAGACGGGTGCACGGCCACCGGGGCGCTTGTGCAAACTTTTTTCTAGTCTACAACCAACCAACGCCCACAAGATACGACCTGATGGCCGGGAACGCGCTATGCTAGCGGCCATCTGTTACATGGGTAATGCAGACCCGCTATCCATCAACCCTCCGGAACGGGTCAGCGACGGCCCGGATCCCGCTGCCAAGGAGCCAGCCATGAGTACCGTCTATGAATTTGTTGCCACTACCGCCGCCGGTTCTGAAGAGCCACTGGAAAAATATCGGGGCCAGGTGCTGCTGATCGTTAACACGGCCTCCAAATGTGGCTTCACCCCGCAGTTCGAAGGTCTGGAGCAGCTCTACCAGAGCTATCACGAGCGCGGCCTGACCATTCTGGGCTTCCCCTGCAACCAGTTCGGCAAACAGGACCCGGGCACGAATGACGAGATCATGGAGTTCTGCCAGCTGAACTACGGCGTCAGCTTTCCCATGTTCGGCAAGATTGACGTCAATGGCCCGGAGACGACGCCCCTGTTCCAGCACCTCAAGAAAGAGGCCCGCGGTGCGCTGGGCACGGAAGCGATTAAATGGAATTTCACCAAGTTTCTGGTCAACCGCGAGGGTGAGGTGATAAAGCGCTACGCATCAACCACCAAGCCGGAACAACTGGCCAAGGACATCGAAGCCCTGCTCTAGCCGTCCGCGCCAGCGCCCCGCTCAGGAACCGCCCTGCCCCCTTTGGCCGGGCGCGTAGCGTTCCTGGGCCCGGGCCTCAACATCCTCGCGGTAGAACGCCACCTCTTTCCAGTCCTCATCCACGTAGCGCTGCACCTGATCGGTGAAGTGGGGCGAGGCCGGATCATTACTCTGACCGCCGACCAGGATGGATCGGGCCCGCAGCCGGGGGCCAAACTCCACCGCCGCTGCGAAGCTGTTACCGGCCTGACCGTACAGCTTCTTGCTACCGTTCATGCGGCGCGAACCAAAATCCGCCAGCGCACCCCAGTGACTGTGGCCCATGCCCACGGGCACGCTGGGCTGCTGGTCATCAAAAACCAGGGCAATATCGCCGCTTAGGCGCTGGAAGCGC
>JAOZKI010000040.1:0-6152 GCA_029935455.1 Lysobacterales bacterium
AATGCAGCAGGGGCTTGTGGGTAAGCGCGTCATGGTCACTGGTGGTGGCGGATCCATTGGTTCGGAGCTGTGCCGACAGATTGCGCGCTTGAACCCGACCGAGCTGGTGATCGTCGATAACAGTGAGTACTCCCTGTATCGGATCGACCTGGAACTCCGCGGCGAGTTTGATGATCTGGTGCTGTCCGCTGTGCTGGGCGATGTCTGCGACTCGGCAACGGTTGAGAAAGTGGTCGGGCGCTATCGGCCGGATGTGATCTTTCACGCGGCCGCCTACAAGCATCTGCCAATGTTGCAAAATCAGATTCGCGAGGCCGCGCGTAACAATATCATCGGCACCCGGCGTCTGGCACAGGCCGCTGATCGGTACGCTGTGGGCACCTTCGTTCTCATTAGTACCGATAAGGCCGTCAATCCGGCCAATATTATGGGAGCGACGAAGCGGGTTGCGGAAATGGTATGCCAGCAGGTCAATGCGAATTCTGAAACGCGTTTCGTCACCGTGCGCTTCGGTAACGTACTGAACTCCAACGGCAGTGTGGTGCCCCTGTTCCAGGAGCAGATTGAACGTGGTGGACCTGTCACGGTAACCCATCCGGAAATCACCCGTTACTTTATGACCATTGCCGAAGCCAGTCAGTTGATTATGCAGGCGGCGCTGCTGGGGTCCGGTGGTGAGATTTATGTGCTGGATATGGGCGAGCCGGTGCGGATCCGTTTTCTGGCGGAGCAGTTGATTCGCCTGGCTGGCAAGGAACCCGGGCGCGATATCCAGATCGTTTACACCGGCTTACGCCCCGGTGAGAAGCTGTTTGAAGAGCTGTTTCATGCGCTGGAACCGAATGAAACAACGGCTCATGAAAAAATCTTTCTGGCGCAGCCGCGCCCCGTCAACTGGGGTGAGCTGTCAACAGAGTTAGAGCGTATGGAGCGCGCGGTGCAGCGCTATGATGTGCCGGTGCTTCGCGACTGCCTTGATCGACTGGTGCCCGAACTGAGTCGCTCCCGTGAGCAGCAAGGCCAGCATACGGTAGTCTCGCTTCACCAAAAACCCTAGTGGTAACGCCCATGTCATCATCAATCAGGACCGCAGTGTTTCCTGTGGCCGGTCTTGGAACCCGCTTTCTGCCGGCCACCAAAGCGGTGCCCAAGGAACTTCTGCCGGTGGTCGATCGGCCATTGATTCAATACGCGGTGGAGGAGGCGTTTGCTGCCGGTGTGGAGCGACTGGTGTTCGTGGTCAGCCCGGGCAAGGAAAGCATCCTTCGGCATTTCGAACCGGATTTGAATCTGGAAGAAACGCTGGAGGCTGGCGGTAAAGAGCGTTTGCTCGAGCGCCTTAGGGCCATACTCCCGGCCGGAACCCAGGCGCAAATCGCACTGCAGCAGGAACCGCTTGGGCTCGGTCATGCGGTCTGGTGTGCGCGGGAATTTATTCATGCGGATGAACATTTTGCGGTGATTCTGCCGGACGATATGGTGCGCAACGATGGGCCTGGTGCGCTGGCCCAGTTGCTTGCGACGCACCAACAGACCGGCGCTGGCGTGATTGGCGTTGAGGAAATAGACCCCGCCTTAACAGGCAGCTACGGGATTGCGGAGGTGCAGCGCGATGCGACGGGGCATCAGCGCATCAATTCGCTGGTGGAAAAGCCGCAACCGGAGGAGGCGCCTTCCAATTTGGGGGTGGTCGGGCGCTATGTGTTGGATGGGCGCTTACTGGAAACACTGGCCCGCATCGGTGCCGGTGCGGGGGGTGAAATCCAGCTGACCGATGGTATCGCCCAGTTCATGCAGCAACACCCGGTTTATGCGCAACCGTTGGCGGGTCAGCGCTACGACTGTGGTTCCCGTCTGGGCATGTTGAAAGCGAATATTGATTACGCGCTGGCGAAGGATTCCATGCGCGAGGAACTGCTCGATCATTTGCAGCAGGCTTTGCGTCAGGCTCGCTGATATGCCTCGTATTCGTCCTCGATCAGACTGGCCCCAGGGCCGGGTCGTGCATTTGCCTCACCGCTCAGAGGTGCTGGCTGGCAATCCCTGGGAAGACCCGGTCGAGCGTGATCTACCGGTTTATCTGCCCGCGTCCTATGATCCTGCAGGGGCGCCCTACGTGACCCTGTGGGATTTTGCCGCGTTTACCAATTCCGGGCCGGGTCATCTGAACTGGCGCAATCAGGGCGAGGCGCTGTGTGCGCGCTTGGATCGCCTGATTGGAGAACAGAAGATGCCTCCGGTGGTGGTGCCCATGCCCGATTGCTACACCTCACTGGGGGGTAATCAGTACATCAATTCACCGGCGGTCGGTGCCTATGCCGATTATCTGGTGGAGGAGCTGGTGCCGCTGGTGACCCAGTCAATCAATGTCGTCGATGATCGCGATGGGCGGGGCGCGTTTGGTAAGTCCAGTGGTGGTTATGGTGCCTTACGCCATGCCATGCACTATCCACAGGTTTGGGGCGGCATTGCAGCCCACGCGGCAGACTGCGGTTTTGACTGGGTCTATCGGCCAGAACTGCCTACCGCCTGTAGCGTGCTGGCTGACCACGGGGGAGATCCGTTGCGCTTTTTGCAGGTGTTTTGGCGCAATCGCAAGCTCGGTGGACGGGATTTTTCCGTACTCATGACCCTGGCCATGGCGGCGACCTATGATCCGGATCCAAAGCAGCCGGAACGGCTACGCTTGCCTATGGACCTGCACACCTGCGCCTTGGACGAGCAGCGCTGGGCACGCTGGTTGGCTCATGATCCGATTCATCTGGTAGAGGAGTATGGGGCGGCGTTGAAGCAACTGCACTGTTTCTATCTGGACGTGGGTAAGCGAGATCAGTACCGGATTCAATTTGGAAGCCGCGAACTCACGCAACGACTAGAAAAAGCCGGTGTGCGTCACCACTATGAGGAGTTCGAGGGGACGCATTCGCAGATGGACTGGCGCCTCGATCATTCCTTGCCTCGACTGGCTCAGGCGTTGACCGAGGCATGTGGCAGGTTCCGATAATCTCCAGGAAAGGCAATCGTGATTGATATCAAGCAGGGTGCCCAGGAATATTTTCTCAAGCTTTTGCAGCAGCAAGAGGCCGATGGGCTTGGCCTTCGCATCCAGGTATTGCAGCCTGGCACGCCAAGCGCTGATTGTGATCTCCAGTTCTGTCCCGAGGAAATGGCGCACGATGACGATGTAGCCGTTCCGTTTGAAGGCTTTACGCTGTTCGTGGCCAAAGCCAGCATCCCCTGGCTGGACGCCGCGCTGATCGACTTTGAGACCAGTGATGCGGGCGGGCAGCTCACCATCAAGGCGCCCAACATCAAAGGTGCCGCGCCGGCTCAAGATGCCGCTTTGGAAGAGCGTGTGGAATGGGTGATTCAGTCCGAAATTAACCCACGCCTGGCGTCTCATGGCGGCATGGTTAGCCTGGAAGCCATCACTGAGGATAAGGATGTGGTACTGCGTTTTGGCGGTGGTTGTCAGGGCTGCGGCATGGCAGATGTGACCCTGAAAGAGGGCATTGAGAAAACCCTGTTGCAGGCGTTTCCTGAACTGCGATCGATTCTTGACGCCACGGATCATGAACAGGGTGCCAATCCCTACTACGATAAATAACGTTGCGCTGGTTCGCTGCACAGCAAGACACAAAAAAGGCCGCAGAATGCGGCCTTTTTCTGAGGGGTAGCGTTCCAGGCTAGCGCTGGCGTTTCAGTGTTTTCACACCATCCGGCTGGGCCGCGTAAAACGCTGCTAGGTCCGCGATGTCCGCATCGGACAGTTGACCAGCAAAGCCAGCCATAATGACGTTTTTGCGATCGCCGCTTCGGTAGGCGCGCAGGGCGTGCGCCAGATAATCTTCATGCTGGCCAGCCAGAATGGGGTAGATCGGTGCCGTGCCGAGACCATCGGCGCCGTGGCAGGCATGGCAGGTGGCGGCTTTTTCTGCGCCTGCCTGAGGATCACCCTTGGCCAGGACCGGGCCAGAAATGGAAGCGGCCAGTAGCGCCGTAAGCAAAGTGGGCATGCGCATTATTGCTGGCCTCCGTCGGTTGCTAACCAAGCAGCGATATCGGCGATGTCTTCATCGCTAAGGCTCTCCGCGTGCAGGTTCATGGTGGAATGTTTGCGTTCGCCGGAGCGATAGGCCTTCAGTGCCGCCTCGAGATAGTCTGCATTCTGACCCGCCAGTCGCGGCACATGATAGGTCGGGTAAACATTGACATAGCCCGGGATACCGTGACATCCGGTGCAGGTGTAGCCCTTGATCTTGCCGGCTTCGGCATCGGCAGCGAGCGTTGATAGGGGAGTTAGCAGGGCCATTAACAGGCCGGAAAAGAACAGATTGCGCATGGGGTCATCGTCTCTGGATGATTCTTTCAGGCCGAGATTATACCGAGGTCCGTGGCTAAACCAAAGGGTTCAAGCACAGTAATTGTGGCTTTCGCCAGTCCGTAGCCTATCTGGCCATATCAGGCCGGGGTAGCCTGGTTCTCTCTCGCATTTAAGCATTATAAAACAATGGGTTGTACTCGGGGTATGGTTTTTGCATTGCTACAACTGCAAGTGCTGTTTCCCCGATACCGTTGGTATCCGCCCACAGGGGTCGGGGCGTTTATCAGGTGGCGGAGGCGAGGCTGATTCTGGTTGATGTCCCGCGTCCGCTGCCTGATACCTTGCCCTTGCTCAGCAAAAATCCCTCGCTGGGCTGTGAAAGTCATCCAGCATATGGCTGCAATCTTGCAGGCGCCGGGCAACCAGGTGTTGTACCGCGCCATCACTTTCCAGTATTCCATCAACCCGCAGCAGGCGGCTGTGTAGCAGCACAGCGCGCTGCTGTTCGAACAGATAGGGCCAGCACACCACGTTCAGGCTACCGCTCTCATCCTCCAGAGTCAGAAACAGAGTGCCCTTGGCGGTAGCCGGCCGTTGGCGCAAGATCACCAGGCCGCAGGCACGTACCGGCGTACCATGGGGCAGGGTGAGCAGCAGCTGATTCTTTCCTATGCGCTGGGACTGCAGCTGTCGTCGCAATAATGCCAGCGGGTGCTGACCCAGTGTCAGCCCTGTGCTGCGGTAGTCGGCCAGCACATCATCACGAGCCGATGGTGGTCGCAGGGCGACCTGACGGCTATCGATGTCATCGCCGGGCTTCACGCCCTGTAGAAGGTCGTGATGCTGGCGCATCACGGCGGCCGATTCCCAACGGGCGCGATGCCGATGGCCCGCGATTGCGCGCAGGGCACCGGCTTCTGCCAGCGCGTTCAGAGCTTTACGGTCCAGTGCAGCGCGATCGGCAAGGTCCTGAAGGTCCCGAAAGCTGCGTGTTAGCCGCGCCTGTACCAGTCGTTGGGCGGCCTTTTGCCCAAACCCCTTTACCTGACGCAGGCCCAGGCGCAAACATGGACGCCGGTCGGTCGAGATTTCCAGGGTACAGTCATAGTGGCTGTAGCGAAGATCCACCGGTAGCACGCTGACCCCATGGCGGCGCGCGTCCTGCACCAGTTGCGCCGGGGCATAGAAGCCCATGGGTTGGCTGTTCAGTAGTGCACAGCAGAAAGCCGCCGGGTGGTGGCACTTGAGCCAGGCCGATACGTACACCAGCAGGGCAAAGCTGGCAGCGTGAGATTCCGGGAAGCCATACTCGCCAAAGCCGCGTATCTGTTCAAAAATCTGTTCAGCAAACTCAGCTTTATAGCCCCGCTCCAGCATGCCGCTTACCAGGCGTTGGTGCATATGCTCCAGGCCGCCCTGACGCGCCCAGGCGGCCATAGACCGGCGCAGCTGATCTGCCTCCGAGCCGCTGAAGCCAGCAGCCACCATGGCGATTTGCATGACCTGTTCCTGAAAGATGGGTACCCCCAGCGTGCGTTCCAGCACGGCCTTAAGGGCGGTGGAAGGATAGCTGACGGATTCTTCGCCCCGGCGGCGCTGGAGGTAGGGATGCACCATATTGCCCTGTATGGGACCGGGGCGGACAATCGCCACCTCGATAACCAGATCATAGAAACAGCGAGGACGCAGCCGCGGCAGCATGGCCATCTGTGCCCGCGACTCAATCTGGAATACGCCAACCGTGTCAGCTTGCTGGATCATGCGGTAGGTGGCGGGGTCCTCTGCAGGAATCTGTTCCAGTTGCAGTGGATGCTCAGTCTGTTGGTGC
>JAOZKI010000040.1:6162-15365 GCA_029935455.1 Lysobacterales bacterium
AGTGCTGGTTAATCAGGTCCAGACAGCGATGAATGGCGCTCAGCATACCGAGAGCCAGGCAGTCGATTTTCAGTAAGCCAAGCGTTTCCAGATCGTCCTTGTCCCACTGCAGCACCGTGCGTTCGGCCATGCTGGCATTTTCTACCGGTACCAGGCAGGCCAGTGGCTGCTCGGAAATCACAAAACCGCCGACATGCTGTGACAAATGACGTGGAAAGCCGCATAGCAATGGCACCAGATGTAACAGTTGGCGTATGGGTAGACTGCCGATATCAAAACCCAGTTCTTCAAGCTGGCCAGGCAACATCTCCGGCTGGTCCCAGGCCGTAAGCTTGCCTGCGATGCGGTCTAACTGATCCAGGCTCAGCCCCAGTGCTTTGCCCACATCACGAATGGCACTGCGTGGGCGGTAGGAAATGACTGTCGCAGCCAGCGCCGCCCGCTCCCGCCCATACTTGCGATAGATGTACTGAATCACTTCCTCGCGCCGTTCGTGTTCAAAATCCACGTCGATATCGGGCGGTTCGTTGCGTTCATGGGAAATAAAGCGCTCGAACAGCATGTTCATGCGGGCCGGGTCGACTTCCGTAATGCCCAGGCAGTAGCACACGGCTGAATTGGCAGCTGAGCCACGTCCCTGGCAGAGAATGCCCTCGCTGCGGGCAAACTGGACAATGTCATAGACGGTCAGGAAATAGGCTTCATAGCGCAGGCTGGCGATAAGTTCGAGTTCGTGCTCAATCTGGGCGCGTACGCTGCTGGCCACGCCGTCGGGCCAGCGCTGGCTGATGCCGGCTTCGGTCAGGCTGCGCAGATAGGTGCTGGCGTCCATGCCCTCCGGCACCACTTCGCGCGGGTACTGATAATGCAGCTGATCCAAACCAAATTGGCAACGTTCGGCGATGCGCAGGCTTTCCTCCAGCCAGGCCTGTGGGTAGCGCGCCTGCAAGTTGTTCCGCAGTTGCAGATGTTTTTCGCCACAGGGCAGGGCACGGTAGCCCAGTTCACGCACCTGACAGCCATGGCGAATAGCGCTGAGCACATCCTGCAGCATGCGACGCTTGCGCGTGTGCATATGCACATCACCACAGGCAGTAATCGGTAGCCCGGTTGCCTGTGCAGTACTTTGCAGGCGCAGGCGACGCGCCTGGTCATCTGCGCCAAGCGACAGGTTGGCAGCCAGCCAGGCACGTTCTGGAAAATGACTGGCCACCCAGTGGGCGCGTTGCAGATCTTGTTCACCGACAGCATCTGCTTGTGGCAGCCACAGCGCCAGGCAGTGGCTGAGACCCTGCTCAAACTGCTGTTCCTCCAGTCGGTAACTGCCTTTCTTTGCCTGCCGTCGCCCACGTGTGATGAGCGTGCACAGCTGGCTGTAGGCGTCCTTTGTGGGTGCCAGCAGAACCAGCCGGGAGCCATCATTGAGTCGGAACTGGCTACCGCAAATCAGTCGTAGCCCATAGCCTGCTTGCTGGCATCGTTTGACTTCTTCGTAGGCACGGACCATGCCCGCCAGGGAGCATTCATCGGTTAGGGCCAGGGCCTGATAGCCCAGTTTCGCTGCACGTCGCACCAACTCCTGTGGGTGCGAAGCGGCCTGTAAAAAACTGAAATTGCTCAGGCAGGTGAGTTCGGCGTAACTGCTTTTACGGGTGCGGATGTTCATGGGGGAACGATAGTTTACTGTATAAATATACAGCATAAAAGCCATGCGCTCCGTAACCTATAAAAGCTATCAGCTAGGCTTGAAGCGTGCTCTGGTTTCCCCCATTTGCTATAATGGCGGGCCGCGCAGAGGACCGGCCAGGTTGACCCGAAGGGCAACCATGGCAAACCGTTCTCTAGCGGACCCAAGAACATCGGTCCACGGCGCCCGGCGCCCTGGATGTTAGCCAGGACTTGATCCCAAAGGACAGGTACCCATGAACCATCGAAGCACTCGTTATGCCATCCTTGGCGATGGCCGTCTGGCGCGTCACATGCGCCACTATCTCAGCCTCCGCGGCGTGTCCTGTGTCGGCTGGGCCCGTCATGCAGAATCGGATTTCAACACCGTTAAGGAAGGCTGCGCCGAGACCCGTCTGCGCGCGGTTCTTGCTGACGCCAGTCATGTCCTGTTGCTGGTATCCGACGATGCGCTGGCCCCGCTACTGCGACGCTATCCCTTCTTGCACCAGTACCTGCTGATTCATTGTGCCGGTGCACTTAGTCTGCCGGGCGTGGCAGGGGCGCACCCGCTCATGACTTTTGGGGATACGCTTTACGATTTGGATGCCTACGCGGCCATTCCATTTATGGTGGAGTCGGGACATGACTTTGCGACGCTATTTCCCGCGCTGACTAATCCCCATTATTCGATTGCCACAGAACACAAGGCGCTCTATCACGCCCTGTGCGTGATGGCGGGTAACTTTCCCCAGCTGTTGTGGCAATCGGTTGCCGGTCGCCTGCAAAACGATCTGGCCGTACCGCCGGAGGCCCTGCGGGCCTATCTGCACCGTTCGCTGGACAACTTCCTGGAGCATCCGGAGCATGCACTGACCGGGCCTCTGGCGCGGGGTGACACGGCCACCATAGCCCGCAATCAGCAGGCCCTGGGCGATGATCCCCTGGCCAGTCTCTACGCCGCCTTTGTGGCCTTCCACACCCAACCGGAAGGCGCTGATGTAGAGCAGAAAGCCTCATGAATGTACTGGAATTTGCGGCCCGCAAAAAACAGGGCGAACGTCTGGTCATGGTCACCTGCTACGACTACACCATGGCCCGTATCATGGCGCAGTCGGATGTGGATATGATCCTGGTCGGCGACAGCGCGGCTATGGTCATGCACGGGGAAAACACGACCCTGCCGATCGATGTGCCGGCCATGGCCACCCATGTGGCCGCCGTGCGCCGCGGCGCGCCGGACACCTTCCTGGTGGCTGATATGCCGTTTTTGTCTTACAGAAAGGGACTGCAGGCGGCCATGGAAGCGGTAGAAACGCTCATGAAGGCGGGTGCTTCCGCTGTCAAGATAGAGGGCATCGCAGGTCAGGAAGACATGGTGCAGCACGTGGTTGCATCCGGCGTGCCAGTCATGGGGCATCTGGGTCTGACGCCCCAGTCGGTCCATGCGCTGGGTGGCTTCCGGGTGCAGGGACGCAGTGAAGATGACCGCGAACGCTTGCGACGCGAGGCCCAGGCCTGCCAGGAGGCGGGCTGCTTTTCCGTGGTACTCGAATGCGTACCCGAATCCCTGGCCGGGCAGATCAGTGAGGCATTGTTGATTCCCACCATTGGCATTGGTGCGGGCAAGCACACAGACGGACAGGTTCTGGTGCTGCAGGACCTGCTCGGTCTGAACGACAGTTTCAGCCCGCGCTTTGTGCGCCAGTATCTGGACGGGCGCGCGTTGATCGGCGATGCATTGAATCGCTTTGCCCAGGATGTGCGCGCACAATCCTTTCCCTCTGATGATGAGCGTTACGCGGAATGAAATGCCATCGCGAGTTGGCCAGCTGGCGCAGCTGGCGCCGGGGCTACCAGGGGGAATTGGGTTTTGTGCCAACACTGGGTGGTTTGCATGCGGGCCATGAGGCCCTGATTCGCCGCAGCGTGGCGGATAATCCGCATACGGTGGTGAGTGTATTTTTGAATCCTACGCAGTTTGACGCGGAGACGGATCTGACCAGCTACCCTGCGGAAACCCACGCGGATCTGGAGCAGCTCCAGGCCTGGGGCGTAGATCAGGTATTGTTGCCCACAGCGGACGCGATCTATCCCGATCAATACCGCTACCGGGTGAGCGAAAGCGATTTGTCTCAGCGCTTTTGTGGCGCCCACCGCCCCGGCCATTTTGATGGCATGCTGACGGTGGTTCTGCGGCTGCTGAATCTGACGCGCCCTACGCGCGCTTACTTTGGCGAGAAGGATTATCAACAGCTGCAGCTGGTGCGAGGCCTCGTGGATGCCTTTATGCTGGACACGGAGATTGTGGCCTGCGCCACGGTACGGGCGGAGGACGGCCTGGCCCTGTCCTCACGCAATGCGCGTCTGAGCCCCGCGCAGCGTGCACTGGCACCCCGTCTGGTGCAGGTTTTGCGCCACAGTGCCGATGCTGAATCAGCCGCTGCGGAGCTATCGGCACTGGGCTTCGCGGTGGACTACGTGGAAGATTACGAAGGCCGGCGGCTGGCCGCCGCTGCTCTGGGTGATGTACGTCTGATTGACAATGTGCCCCTGGCATCGCCAGCACTGAGCGGAGTTTCAACCGCATGAAAATCCTACTTCTTATGTCTGGCTCTATCGCCTGTGCCAAAGCCACCCAGCTCCTATCGAGCTGGCGTAAGGCGGGCCACGAGGTGCGCGTAGCCACCACCAGTTCCGTATCGCACTTTGTGGGCGCGGCAACGCTGGAAGGCTTGAGCGGCGCGCCCTTGTTTGATGACACCTTCGCCGGTGGTCAGGCCATGGAGCACATTACCCTGGCCCAATGGGCCGATGTGCTGGTGGTGTGCCCGGCCAGCGCCAATTTGCTGGCCCGTTTCGCCCATGGAGTGTCCGATGACGCGGTCAGTACCCTGTGGCAGGCGGCCTGGGGCCGCGGCATACCGCTGGTGGTGGTGCCGGCTATGAACGGTCACATGTGGGCTTATCCCGCGACACAGGCCAATGTGGCGCAGCTGCAAAGTTGGGGTGTGCATGTGTTGCCGACCGCAGAGGGCGAGCTGGCCTGCGGTGAGACCGGGCAGGGGCGCATGCTGGAACCGGCCGACATTGAGGCGCGGGTTGCCGCGCTGATGCAGGACACGACAGGCCGCACGGGCAGAAGGATCTTGATTACCGGTGGCGGTACCCGGGAGCCCATCGATGCGGTGCGTTATATCGGCAACCACAGCAGCGGTCGTACGGCCGCGGAGCTGGCGGAGGCTTTGAATGCGCTGGGACATGAGGTGACCTGGCTGGGCGGCGCCGGCGCTCAGCAGCCCGGCAGTGGCGTAGCCCTGGCGCACTACACCAGCTTTAAGGACCTGGAATCCCAGTTGCAGGACCTGTTGGCCGCGCAGGACTACGACGCGGTGATCCACGCGGCGGCCGTCAGCGACTTTTCCGTCAGTCAGGGTGGCGGGTCGGAAAAACTGCCATCTGGTGAGGTCTTGTCGTTGATGTTGACGCCCAATCCCAAGCTGCTGCCGCAGCTGCGGTCCTGGTCCAGAAACAAGGCCTTGTGTGTGGTGGGTTTCAAGCTGACCGTTGGTGCGGATCAGGCTGCGGTGGAGCAGGCGGTAGCGCGTGTATTTGCGGCGGGTGATACGGATCTGGTGGTGCACAACGATCTCCATGAGATAAGGCCGGAGGCCCATTCATTCACCCTGTATCGGGAAGCGGGGCAGCCGGCCTCGATCGCTGATCGACAGGCGCTGGCGCAGGCGCTTAGCGGATATCTGGAGGAAATAGCATGATTCTCTGTCTGGATGCGGGAAACAGTCACATTTTTGGCGGTGTGTTCGAAGGGGATGAGTTAAAGCTCACTTTTCGTAAAACATCAAAGCAGGGTGCGTCCTCAGACGAGTATGGTCTGTTCTTTCGGTCAATCCTGCGCGAGAACGGCTTTGATCCGGAACAGGTAAGTCATATTGCCCTGTGCTCCGTGGTACCCGAGGTGGTGTACAGCATCAGTAATGGCTGCCAGAAATATCTGGCCCGGGCACCTTTTGTACTCAAGGCGGGAACCCGTACCGGCCTGAAAATTCGCTATCGCAATCCACTTGAAGTGGGTGCGGATCGCATTGCTAATGCGATTGCTGGCACGCAAATGTATCCTGCTGAGGACCTGTTGATTCTGGATTTGGGTACGGCCACAACAGTCGATGTGATCAGCGCCGGGCGCGACTATCTGGGTGGTGTGATCATTCCCGGACTGCGTATGTCCATGCAGGCTCTGGATCAAGGTACGGCGCGACTGAGTTCGGTGGAAATTCAGCGCGTGGAAAGCACGCTGGGTCGCAGCACGGCCGACAGCATTCAGTCAGGGCTTTACCATGGTCACCTGGGTGCGCTGAAAGAGATCATGTCCGGCTTGTGCCAGGATGCCTTCGACGGGCAGCGTCCACGGGTACTGGCGACCGGCGGGTTCTCCGGCCTGTTTTCCGGCACCGGGCTCTATGATGAGGTCATTCCGGACCTGGTACTGCGCGGCCTGCTCACGGCGCTACGCATGAACCTCGATTAACTGCTACGACTTACGCCACCGGTGATGGCCAGACGCATGCCGTCCTCAAAGCTGATATCCAGCGGGGTTAAGGCTGAGGCGGGCAGATACAGCGTGTAACCACCAATCTGATAGCTCATGGGCAGATAGACCGCTACCGCCTGTTCAGCCGCGGGCTGCAGGGGCAGATCATCGAACTGTTCCCGCGTCACGAAACCCAGCAGCTGAAATTCCTGGCCGGGCAGCTGCACCAGGACCACCTTGCTGTTGTCGTGCGCGTCTGCGGAAAAGTAGTCGGTGAAATCCTTGAGGGCGGAGTAGATGGTTTTCACCAGAGGCAGGCGGTTCAGGATCGATTCGCTCCAGGCCAGCAGGCGTTGGAAGACAATCACATGCGTCAGCAAGCCGGTGAGCAGGATCAGCGCCAGCGTCGATAGCAGGCCCATGCCGGGCAGGTACCAGCCTTCCGGCAAGAGGCGCAGTAGCAGCGAGCCGAGCATGCGTTCGGCGCCTGTCCCCAGCCAGAAAATGATGGCCAGAGTCAGGGCCACAGGAATGGCCACAGCCAGACCTTGCAGGAACAGTTTTCCAAGTGCGTTCACAGGCAATTCCGTCGGTTGCTGGTGCCCGTCACGGTACGCCATTGGACTGGACATCGCAAAAGCGGATGTGGATTTAAGAGAATAGCCCCTGGAGGTACCAGCCCGGCTCAGGCTTGTACTCGCGATAGGCCCACAGGGTGCTGCCACCGCTATCGCGGACCACGAAGTAATCGCGACGACAGTCGTGTCCATCCCACCAGCCGGATTCGATACGCTCCGGGCCGGCCAGCACCCGATAGTCTTCAATGGCGCAGCGCCGCGGTTGCTGGAACAGCCACAGGGGTCGATGGGGCATGGATGGGCTGTGCGCCGCTGCCTGTGGGCTGCAGCGTTGCCAACTGCGCTCCGGGCGATGATCGGCAATGCCGCGCAAGCCATAAACCGAGCGTTTACCCAGTCGCGCCTGAAGTCGTTCCAGTAAAGGATCCAGTGGGTTGGAAGCCGGATTTTCCGGATCCGGAAATAACCCCTCTGGCGCAGCATCAAAAGCAATAAAATCATCCGCTCGCAGCGTAATGCGCCGAACTGGCTGCCGCAGCCTCAGTCGTTCCAGGCGTTCCTGGAGCAATGTCACAAGGTGGCTTTCATCGCGGCTGGGTTGCTGCAGGCGCAGCGTGAAAACTTCCTCGCCGCCGCCTTGTTGCAAGGTGATATGAGCGCTCTGGATGCCTCGGTCACAGCCGCGTAAAACGCCACACAGTTCGCGTAGCAGGCGGTTAATTGGAAACAGCAGTGCCTGGCAGTGACTCGCTTCCGCAGCCAGATCCATGGTGCTTTCGAAACTGAGGGGCTGTTGCCAGAGTTTCTGTGGATCCGGTCGCAGTCCGGTCAGACGATCCAGACGGTGTAACAAGGCCGTGCCCAGACGGCGTGCCAGAGCTTTGCGCGGCAGGCGCATGATCTCGCCCAAATGGCGAAACCCCATCTGCTCCAACGCCTGCGACTGGCCCGGGTCCAGATCCAGTGCCGATAGCGGTAAGGGACGTAGCCAGGCGCTGATTGCATTCAATGCGGGCGCGGGCTGCCCCAGGCGCGCAGAAAGGCGCGCTGCTTCCGGGTTGGGGCCCTGTCCAGCGCGACTGTGATAGCCCAGGGTCAGCAATTCCTGTTCCAGTTGCTGCGCCAGCCTCTGTGAATCACCCAGCAGCCGCTCGCTGCCACCGGTTTCCAGTAGCAATGTGTGCTGGTCCGTAGCGATGCTGACGGCGCTGCTGTACTGATAGCACCAGGCTGCCAGGCGTTCTAGCGCCCGCTGTTCTGCTGCCGGCTCACGATTGTAGACCAGCAAGTTACCCGCCAGACTCAGAGCGGCGCTCAGCGCCAGCCCCGGTTCAACGCCCAGTCGTCGCGCAGCCGGATTGCTATCCAGTATGCGTGGTCCCTGCGCTTTGCCGTCGCTGAGTGCAATCGGCAAGTCACGATGAGGCGCCTGGGCACGCCGGGCCAGATCCAGCGCCAGATGCGTCAGCTCAATGGCCAGCCAGGTTTCGCTCATGGTGCAGCGCTCATGGGGTGCATGGAGAGCGATGGGCGAGACGCGCCTGTTTGGCCGGCCGGTTCGGTTGAAAACGGCGTGAGGGAGGGCGTGATCCCGGTCAGGGAGAGGTGATCGCGTCGCAGACGCAGACTTTGGCCGGAATGAGCGCCCCGGCCTTTAAGCAGGGTCAGTTTCAGGCGCTGTGCGTCAGCTTCCAGATGCAGGCGCAAGCTGGCAGGTGTCGCCTGTCCGGCAACCTGGTGATCGCGAAAAAGAAATGCGGCCTTTTGTCCGTGGCGTGCAGCCAGTTGCAGGCGTCGCAGCTGCGTAAAAGCGGGTTGCTGCGAACCCTGAAGCCAGCCAATAACCACACCACCACGCACGCCCCGCAGGGCCTGTTCGCAGGCCCATAGCGATTCCTCTGTGTTCTGTGTCTGCACCAGCAGCAGACGCTTCAAATTCAGGCCATGACCCTGCATAGCCGGTACATAGGGTAGCCAGGGTGGATCGATGAGGATCATCCAGCCTCCATTGCGGGAGGTCTGTGCCAGCAGGGGTAGCAGCAGGCTGAGTTCACCAATACCGGAGCGTGCGACCAGCAGTTCAGACAGGGCACCCAATGGCCAGCCACCATCCGGAAGCAGGGTATCGAGCTGTCGCAGACCGCTGGAAACGCTGGCCTGGCGCATGCTGCGCCGGCGGCCTTGCCAGAGGTTCGGGTGTTGAAGTGTGTCAGGCAGTGCTGCGGACATGCGTTGGCTTAGAGCGTCAGGCCTGCGCGGATCACACCAACACCCAGACCTTCGATAGCCAACGGCTGCTGGCGAAGGTCAATATGAATGGGCGCAAAGGCAGGGTTCTCAGGCAGTAGCGTGACTTCGTGATCGCGCTGCTGAAAGCGCTTGACCGTCACTTCCTCATCAATACGGGCAAC
>JAOZKI010000040.1:15375-23751 GCA_029935455.1 Lysobacterales bacterium
TGCGATGAACCGCCAGTAGATCCCCATCAAGAATTCCCGCATCACGCATGCTCATGCCTTCTACGCGCAGCAGGTAGTGAGGTACTTGCGGGAACAGACTGGGATCGATGCGGAATTCGTGCTCAATATTTTCCTGTGCCAGCACCGGGCTGCCAGCGGCAACCCGTCCTACCAGCGGCAGGTGGCTGCGCTGGGTACCGGGCAGGCTGGCTCGAGCCAGCGAGGTGAGCGTGATGCCCCGTGAGCGCCCACGTTCCAACTGAATGGCACCCTTGTTATGCAGGGCGCGAAGATGACTCTCTGCTGCATTGGGTGAGCGAAAACCGAAATGACTGGAAAGCTCATTTCGTGTTGGAGGAAATCCATTTATATCAATATGTTCTGATATAAAGCTAAGAATTTCTTTCTGTCGAGGCGTAAGGGGTTTTTCGGCCATCATGAGGCTCCTTTCTGATAACTGTAAATATATACAGTTATCGCTACCGGAGCAAGTGAGCAGGGTATGCTGACGGTGGATCAGCTCCCATGCTTTTCCGTGCGGGCCCGAAACTTTTTCAGGCCCTGGATTAGCGCCTCACGATCACCGGCTTCATCGCCATAGCGCTGAGCCAGATATTCCTGTGCCAGTTGCCGCGCCGCCTGGGCCTGCGTTGGTAAATGGCTGGCCGCCGCAGCGCCGACCTCCAGGGGGCCCAGCGCCGCACTGACGGGTACACCGGCATCGGCCAGGCGCCCGATAAAGCGTCGCCACTGGCGCAATAGCGCGTCCCTCTCGCGCCGCTTGCCGAGACGTTTGAGCCAGGGCACCACAGCGACGCTGCCCAGCAATAGCACGACCGCCAGCAACAGCGCCAGGTCGCGTGATTGCAGTTTTTCTATGCCAATAATGCCGAGCAAATTGCTCTGGCGCGCCGCATCAAAGCCAATGACCCACTGGTTCCAGGTGCGATCAAGAATGTCGAAACCATTGCGAATCTGCCGCATCCAGGGGAAATCGAAGGCATGCCGACGCTGGTTTAGCGCATCAAGGGGGCCGTCCTCTACGCGGCTAGGCGCGACGGCAGCGGTCGGGTCGATACGAGTCCAACCGACACCCGGCAGCCAAATCTCGGCCCAGGCATGGGCGTCGGACTGGCGTACAAGCAGGTAATTACCCAGCTCGTTATACCAACCGCCCTGATAGCCAGTGACCACACGTGCTGGAATGCCTGCCATGCGCATCATGACGGTGAAGGTGGAGGCATAGTGTTCACAAAAACCCGCCTGCGTATCGAATAGAAACTCGTCCACCGAGTGCCGACTCAGGAGGGGCGGGTTCAGCGTGTAGCGAAACGGCTGCTGATTAAAATGCGCCAGCACGCGGCGGACCAGGGCGGCATCATTTGGGGTTTCCGCCCGCCAGCGTTCGACCAGTTCACGGGTACGCGGATTGAACTGCTCGGGCAGCTGCAGGGCCGCATTGCGCAGGACAATGGACAGTTCCGGGGAATCCTGAAAGCCAGGGTCAGATACCATGTCATAGCGGAACAGGCTGGTAATGGCGTGCCGCCGTTGCCGCAAGAGCTGAAAATCTTCCGTGAGACGCGTTTTGTCTGGGATCAGGCCTGGATAATCAAGGGCAAACAGCCAGTGACGCTCATTGGGTTCCATTTGAACCTCGTAGCGATAGGGCGCTGCGTCAGCATTGGGTAGGGTTTGACGTTCCAGCCCGCGCATCCAGCCCCCAAATGACCAGCTACGACCGTCAAAATTCCACATCACCGGACCGCGCCAGTAAAGTTCTTCCCGGCTGGGAAGCGAGCCTTCAAAGCGCGCCCGAAAGGCGGGGCTGTCGTCCATAAAGAGACCCTGAATGCTACCCGGCGTCATGCTCGTGCTCAGGCCAGAGCGCGCATCCAGCGACTGCTCGGGCAGCCCCCATAGCGGCGTGCCCCAGCGGGGGAATAACAAAAATACAGCCAGTGCCATGGGCACGGCTAAGAGCAGCAAACGTGAGCCGAAACCCAGCTCACGCCGCAGCCCCAGTCCTGATGGCGGTGTCTGCCCGCTGCGTCCCCAGCTATCATGTCGTTCGATCAGCGCCAGGGAGAGCAGGGCGCCGCAACTAACGCCGATGCCATAGAAAACCATGGGCAAGCCCTGGGAAAAGAGAAATTGCGTGCTGCACAGGAACAGAGTCAGGCTTGCGACAATGCGCGCATCGCGGGCACGAAAGCACTCCAGTAACTTCATTGCCAGCATGACCGTCAGCAAACCAACAGCGGCTCTTCTCCCGAGCAAGTTGCCATAGCTCAATACCAGCATGGCGAGGCCGGCAAAGGTTAGCGCAATGCGTACCAGCGATGGCAGGGGGCGCCAGTGACGTAAAGCCGCCAAGCCGCGCCATAGCATCGGGCTGAGCGTGAGGAGTACCAGCGGTGCGGGCATGGTCATCAGTTGCGGCAAACTGGCAAGCGCCACGGTGGCAATCAGCCACGGCAGAGGGTGTTGGCGCCAGTGACTCACGCCGCTTCTCCAGGACTGCCTGTCTTAGGCGTCATACAGGGCCAGGGCCTTCAGACAGGCAAGCCGATGGGGCGTATCACTGGCTGGGCCTATTTGCAGCGTGGGCAAGTGAAGTGAGTAGCTGAGCTGCTGTTGATCAGCCAGCAACACCCAGGCCGTGAGCAGTGACAGGCGCTGTTCGAGTTCCATGCCGGTCAATTGATCAAAGTCCAATACGCAGGCGCGCTCCTGCGGTGCTTCCATCTCTCGCGTCAGTAATGCGTCATGCCGCGCACTGCTGCGCCAGGCAATGCGTTTGAGTGGGTCACCGGCCTGGTAAGTGCGCAGTCCGTGCAGTTGATCACCTTCACCACGACGACTGGGGCCGCTAGCGCCGTGACCCATCAGGGGCAGGGGCGGCGGATTGGCGGTCGGGCGGGCATAAACCAGGCAGCGAGCACTGGGAAACAGCCAGGTCCAGGCCCGGAACAGTCCCAGGGGATAGCGCGTCTCTATGCGCAGCGCGGGCGCACTGAGCCAGCCGCGCTCAGACGCGCTCTGGGGCAGTTTCAGACAGGCTGAATCATCGGGTGGTATGTCCTTGCAATCGCCGTCACTGTGGTTGGCTTTAGCGCTCTGCACGCTATAGCGATAGCGTGCTTCTTCGTTGTGCAGTCGCAGTTGGAAGCGGGCGGTTTGGCCGGCAAAAACTGGTTCTGCGAACAGTGTCGTTACCGTCAGTCCAGTCAAATTTCGATAGGCGAGGAAGGTGGTCATCTGAGCCAGCGTGCCGACGGTAAAAACCAGCAGCAGCGCCAGATTGTTATTGAAATTGAGGCCGCCGAGAGCCGTAAAAATCAGCAGCACCGCAAAGGCATAACCAAACGGTGTGGGCAGGATGTAAATGTCCCGATAGGCCAGTTGTCGCGGTAGGTGGGTGACACCGCGGCGTTGTTGCAGGCGCGTCAGGAACCAGCGGGACAGGCGTTTACCCGGCTGCCATCTGGACAGGCGTGAGGGAGCAGGCGGCGCGAAGGTCGTCACAGCGTGTCAGGGCACAGGAACCTGGGTCAGCAATTTTAATGCTTGCTCTTCCGCGCTGCCTTCTTGGCCCTGAATCACAGTCAGGCGATGGCGAACCAGCCCTGGGAAAACCGCTTTGATGTCTTCCGGAGCCACAAAGTCCCGAGCTTCGATGAAAGCGTGGGCGCGCGCGCAGCGCAGGAGCGCCAGACCCGCCCGCGGTGAGAGTCCATGCTGGAACCAGCGCTGGTTCCGCGTTGCGGCCAGTAGGGTTTGCAGATAGGCCAGCAATGGATCACTGACGCGTACCTGATTGCAGTCCTGTTGCAGTAGCTTGAGGCGGGTCTGGTCCAGCAGCGGTTCCATGCGCGCAAGCAGGTGAGCCCGATCCTCACCCAGTAGGAGCTGCTTCTCGAATTCCGGTGACGGCAGCCCTAGGCTGACGCTCAACAGAAAACGGTCCAGCTGCGAATCAGGTAGTGGATAGGTGCCAATCATATCCAGGGGGTTTTGCGTGGCGATGACGAAAAACGGATCGGGCAGGGCATGTGTTGTGCCCTCCACCGTAACCTGATTTTCCGCCATGGCTTCCAGCAGCGCGCTCTGGGTCTTGGGGGTGGCACGATTGACTTCGTCCGCGAGCAGCAGATCCGCGAATATGGGCCCGGGATGGAATTCAAAGCGTTCTTCATCACGCCGGTAAACGGACAGGCCGACGATATCGGCCGGCATGAGGTCGCTGGTGAACTGCACCCGTTGGTAACGCGCGCCGGTGACCGTGGCGAGCGCACGGGCGAGGGTGGTCTTACCGACGCCAGGAATGTCTTCGATAAGCAAATGCCCTCGGGCGAGCAGGCAAGCGAAGGCCAGTCGTACCTGTTCAGGCTTGCCGAGCAGAACCTCGTTAACGGCTGCCAGCGCCGCAGTGAGCAGTTGCCGTCGCTCGTGCTGGTTTGAGGTGGGCTGTGGACTAACGTTGGCTGAGCTGTGCTTCATAAGTCCCCGCTAATGATCGCGTCGAGCCGGGCAGCGCAAATAAAATCATTTTCCGTCAGACCACCCAACGCGTGTGTCGTAAATCGCACTTCGCAATGGTAGGTCGCGGCAGTGAAGTCCGGGTGATGCCCTTGGGCCTGAGCCAGCCAGGCCAGACGATTAATGAAGGCCATCATGCGTTCGAAGGAGCGGAACTCAAGGTGCCGTATCAGCGCGCGTTCATCATCGCTCATGTGCCATTCCGGATGAAGTTGGCGCAGCAGTTTCTGCGCCCGTAGCGCCGGAAGTAATTCACCGTCTCCGCGACAAGGCGTGCAGTGTTGTTGCTTGAGGCTGGGGTTTCCCATGGGCTGCGGGTGTCCATGCTCCGGTCTGCCTGCTGGAAAAATGTGCATCGCTGGCACGGGCGGCAGTATAGCAAGGTGCTCCCTGTCATGGCTTGTATCTGTCTCTTGGGGTCGTTAACGTGCGCCCATGACAACAGCAAACCCTGCCCTGGCCATGGTGCTTTCCGGTGGTGGCGCACGCGGTGCCTATCAAGTGGGTGTGTGCCGGGCCATTGCGGAAATCGTGCCTGGCGCCGCGCCGTTTCCCATATACAGCGGTACGTCAGCGGGTGCTGTGAATGCGGTGGTGCTGGCCAGCCATGCAGACCATTTTGCACGGGGCGTGGAGCGCCTGGAGCATTTTTGGGGCCAACTCTCCTGCGCGCAGGTATATCGCACCGATAGCCTGACCCTGATGCTATCTGCGCTGCGCTGGCTACTGAGCGTGGGTAGCGGTGGTTTGCTGCCCATAGCGCCGCGGGCGCTCCTGGACAACGGGCCACTGCGCCGCCTGCTTGAGGAGTCGATCCAATGGTCCGCGCTGCCAGAGCGGATTGTCAGTGGTGACCTGCGGGGCGTGGCCGTTAGCGCCTCAGCCTACCAGCGCGCCAGTGCGGTCAGTTTTTATCAGGCCGCCGACGCGGTGCTGCCGTGGCAGCGCTCGCGCCGTATGGGTCAGCCCGTTAGCCTGTCAGCAGACCATGTGCTGGCCTCGGCGGCCTTGCCTCTATTGTTCCCGGCGCAAGCCATCGGCAACGAATACTACGGCGATGGTGGCATGCGCTTGAAGGCGCCGTTGAGCCCGGCGATTCATCTTGGTGCGGAGCGGATTCTGGTCATAGCAACGCGCGATGATCAGCCTGATCCCGCGCCGGAGGCGTTGATGGACTATCCGCGCCCCGCCACCGTGGGCGGTTACCTGCTCGATACGGTATTTATGGATTCGCTGGCCGCAGATCTGGCCCGGGCGCAGCGAACCAACCAGTTATTGGCTGCCATGAGCCAGGAGCAGCAGAAAAAATCCGGCCTTCGCCAATTGGAAACCCTGGTCATTAAGCCGAGTCGTGACTTGCGCGAGTTGACGGCGGCGCATGCCAGCTGCATGCCGCTCCCGGTACGTCTGTTGCTACGGGCGCTGGGCGGCTGGGGCAGGGACTGGCGCATGGCCAGTTATCTGCTTTTTGAAGCCCCTTACCTCGATGCGCTCATGACGCTCGGCTACCAGGACGGGTGCCGGGCGCGGGCCCGGCTGGAAGCATTTTTCCGGCGGTAGCGGCTAGGCCACTTCATCCTCTACCGGACGCAAGGCGGGTTTAAAGGCCGGTTGTTCAAAGCCTTCGATCCGGGTTTTCGGGAAGTCGTCTACGGCGATGACTTTGGCAGCGGCTTCCTGCGCATGGCGCACCAGTTGGGCCTGCTCCTCATTGATCACGCCACTTTCAACAGCGCGCCGCACCAGTTCGGGATAGTTGTCCACGGAAACGCTTTCACCCAGCGCATTGCGAATGGCTTGTTCTGCTTCCCGTGCCTTCAGCACCAGATGGAAGGCGTGGGCCACGCGTCCGGCGGCGTCATCAGCATCGGAAAGGTAGACCCCCTGCGTCAAACGGTCGCGGCTTTCATTCTCACTCATGAGCAGCGATGCGACGGCGGTACTGGTTTGGTCCAGCGGTGTGCCGTAGGGGCGACCGAAGGGGAATACCAGCAAGCGCAAGAGGCCACCCAGTCCGGGGACCGGGAAGTTGCGCAAGATGTCATGCAAGCTGTTTTGAATGGTGTGCAGGCTGTCTTCCACGGCCCAGCTCACCAGCGGCAGATCCGCCTCTGGACTGTCATCATCCGCAAACTTCTTCAGGGTGGCGCTGGCCAGATAAAGATGGATCAATGCATCGGCAAAGCGGCCAGACAGTGATTCCTTGAATTTGAATTTACCACCCAGGGTCAGCAGCACCGCATCTGCGAGCAGCGCAAAGGCGGCGCTCATGCGTGTTAGCTGTCGATAGTAGCGCGCGGTCTTGCCCGCCACCGGTGCACGAGTGGTCCAGCCAAAGCTCAGGCCGAGCATGAGCGCACGCACCGCGTTGCTGATGGTAAAGCCGGCATGCGAGAACAAGGCGTGGTCAAAATCGCGCCGCGCCTGGCTGTTCGCCGGTCCTTGAGCGGCCTGCATTTCCTTCAAAAGCCAGGGATGGGCGCGGATTGCACCCTGACCAAAGATGATCAGGGAGCGTGTGAGGATGTTGGCCCCTTCTACCGTGATGGCGACTGGCAGTGCTTTATAGGAATGAGCCAGATAGTTATTGGGCCCCTGGATAATGGCTTTACCGCCATGAATGTCCATGGCGTCGTTAATGGTTTCCCGGTTGCCTTCCGTGAGCTGGTATTTCAGGATCGCCGACAGAACGCTGGGTTTTTCACCCTCGTCCAGGGCCACCAGCGTCAGCAAACGCGCCGCGTCCATGCGGTAGGTGCGCCCGCCGATGCGTGCCAGCGGTTCCTGAATGCCCTCGAAGCGCCCGATGGGAATACCAAACTGGGTGCGGATTCGCGCGTAGGCGCCGGACATTAAAGCGGCCATCTTGCCGCCGGCGGTGCCGAGTGCTGGCAGCGAAATAGCGCGGCCTGCAGCGAGGCTCTGCATGAGCATGCGCCAACCTTGGCCGAGACGGGCGCGACCACCAATGATCCAGTCCATGGGAATAAAGACATCTTTACCGCGGGTCGGGCCATTCTGGAAGACGGCGCCGACCGGCATGTGTCGGTTTCCGATTTCCACGCCGGGCGTGTCCGTGGGGATCAGCGCACAGCTGATACCCAAATCCACCGTGTCACCTAACAAGCCATCGGGGTCTTTGGCCCGAAACGCCAGTCCCAGAACGGTCGCAACCGGTGCCAAGGTGATGTAGCGCTTGTTCCAGCTTACCCGCAGTCCGAGCACCTCTTCACCCTCATGCTCGCCCATGCAAACGATGCCTTCATCAGGCATGCTGGCGGCATCGGAGCCGGCGCTTACGCCGGTCAATGCGAAGCACGGAATCTCTTCACCGCGCGCCAGGCGCGGGAGATAGTACTCTTTTTGTTCGTCGGTGCCGTAGTGCAGTAGCAGTTCGCCCGGCCCCAGCGAGTTGGGCACCATGACGGTTACGGCCGTGGTCAGATTGCGGGACGCCAGTTTTGTCACCACGGCGGAGTTGCCCTGCGCGCTGAAACCAAGCCCGCCATAGGCCTCCGGAATGATCATGCTGAAGAAGCGGTGTTCCTTCAGGAAGTCCCAGATAGGGGCTGGTAGCTTGCGATAGTGATCACAGATTTCCCAGTCATTGAGCATGGCGCAGAGTTCTTCAACGGGGCCATCGACGAAGGCCTGCTCCCGCTCGCTGAGCGCCGGCCGGGGGGTCTTCAGCAGGCGACGCCAGCGCGGCCGGCCGCTAAAGAGTTCGCCTTCCCACCAGACCGTACCGGCATCCAGGGCTTCCTGTTCCGTGGAAGAAACGGTGGGTAGTAATTTGCGGTAGAGCCCCAGCAAACGGTTGGAAATTAGCAGGCT
>JAOZKI010000097.1 GCA_029935455.1 Lysobacterales bacterium
GGCCAGTGCGTCGCTGAATGCGTTTACGGTGCGTCCCGTGCCCACGCCAAGAATGCTGTCCTCCTCCACAGACTCACCGGCGATCTGTCCAACTTGGCGTTTCAATTCATCTTGGTTCATGGCTTGGTTCCGGCTGGGGGTGACTTATTGTGTCTGCTCAGGACGGGCAGGTAAACCAGCCGCTTTCCAGCACCATGGCCTGCATACGCTGATCCCATGTCTCTTCCGGCAGTTGCTTTGCCTCCTGTGTTGACCAGGCGACCCCGACGCTGCTGACCTGGTGCCCGGCGGGCAGCCGGCCCAGCATGCGATCGTAATATCCACCGCCCATGCCCAGGCGCCGCCCGTCGCGGTCCCAGGCGACCAGGGGGGCAAAAATAACCTGCATGGTTTCCGGTGCTTCCAGGCGGGTGCCAACGGGTTCAGAGATACCATAGCGGTTGGCTTGCAGGGGGGTTGCCGGTGACCAGCGGCGGAAATTCAGCGGTGCTTCGCTGCGATCCTCGACCACGGGCAGAAACACCTCAACCCCGCGCCGATGGAGTTGGGTTAAGGCAAAGCGAATATCAGGCTCGCCATCGAAAGCGAGATAGCCGGCAACGCGCTGGGCTGTCTGAACCAGCGGCATGGCCAGAAGGTGCTGATTGAGCTGCGCGGCCCAGGCCTGGCGCTGACGCCGCTCCAATCGGGCGCGTCGTGCACGCATCTCACCGCGTAGGGCGGCTTTATCAGGGCTGGTCAGCATATCGCTCATGGCGGATTGAGGTTTTGTGTTGCAGGGTGGGTGCCCTCCACGAATGCCGCTGCGGGCTCAGTGACCTTGAACCACAGGTTCAGGTGGGTCAGCTAGTCGGGCTTTAGGCGTTTCGCTCCAAGGCGAACATGCACACTGGCTCCGACGATGCCGACCCGAGGTCGATAAGTAGGGACAAGGCATATAGCGAGTTCGCTGGCCAACACCGCAGAGGGCAGATCTAGTTTAATCGATCGACGGGCCCAGCGCATTATCCAGTTCATCGGCCAGCAGGCGGATGCGCTGGTCAACCTGGCTGGCACGATCAACGCCGTGCTGGCGCAGCTTGATGATCTCATCCGCCATATTCAGGGCGGTCATGACGGCGATCCGCTCCAGTGCCATGAGGTTGCCCTGCGCCTTAATGTCACGCATACGGCCGTCCAGAAGTTCGGAGGCTTCCCGCAGCGCGGCGCGCTCTTCAGCTGAGCAGCTGAACTGGTACTCACGGTCCAGAATCATTACCGAGATCGGTTCTTTTTCACTCATGCCAGCACGGCCCTTGCGGAGACATTACGGTTTTTTTGAATCGGGTTTCATTTGGCCGGCGGGCGCCGGGTCCTGGGAGCGCGCTCAAAGTTGTTCCAGCGCCTTGAGCCGGTGGATCATGCCTTCCACTTTGTTGCGGGCTTCGTCATTTTTGGCCACCAGCGCTGCGCGCTCGGCCACCAGCGATTCCTGTCGGTCTTGCAGAGACTGGTTTTCTTCCCGCAGCGTACGTACCTGCTCCAGCAGTTTGCGCAGCTGGTTTTCCAGTCTTTCCAAGTCTGCGGTAGCTTGTTCCAGCGTATCCATGGCACCACTATAGGCAGGCAAAGGTTAAGGGTCAATCGCGACCGCTTCCTGTGTCTGGATACACCCCACAGTGGTAACATCTGCTTTTATTTTCAGGCCCCGTGTGAATCCGTCCGCGTGCGACGGATTGAGCGCCGGAGACAGCTTGCATGGCGATTAAAGAACTGCCCGATTTTGAACATAGCCTGGCGCTTGCCCATGGCAATCTGGATGCGTCCGGTTTGACCGAATGCCATGGCATGGCCTGCGGTCTGCTGGTGCGCCAGCCGGAGGCGCGTGCCGATGCCTATCTTGGCCTGTTGGCCATGCTGGAGATGCTGGATCAACCCGCGCCGGCTCTGCGTGAAAGCTTGCTGGAACTGTTGGAGGCAACGCGCAGTCAGTTGCAGGACGAGCAATTGCAGCTGTCCCTGTGGCTGCCGGATGACAGCGAAACCCTGGAAGACCGCACCGAGTGTCTGGCCCAGTGGTGTAACGGATTTCTGGCCAGCGTCGGTGCTGGCGATGATCCGCGCCTGGGTACGCTGAGCGAGGAGGCGCGTGAGTCGCTGGGTGATTTGCAAGAGATCGCCATGGCGGAACTGGGTGCCTCCGAGGGCGATGCGCTGGAGGAAGAAGAGGTGGCTTTTGCAGAGATCGTGGAGTATGTGCGCGTGGCAACCCTGTTGATCCGGGAAGATTTGCGCGGTCCTGAGCCCGGCGAGCCAGTCCATTGAGTGGCAGGGCCACCGGCATGATTAAAGGTGAGGAATTTGCTCGCCGCCGCCGCCTGCTAATGAGCATGGCGGGTGAGGGGTCCATTGTGATTCTGCGGGCGGCCCGCGAGCTGGTGCGTAACTCTGACGTACTGTTCCCCTTTCGCCAGGACAGCGACTTTCTTTATTTAACGGGCTATGACGAGCCCGATGCCATGCTCGTGCTGCTGCCCGACGAGGGCGCTGACGGAAAGTCACTGCTATTTTGCCGCGAACGTGATCCTCAAAAAGAGCTGTGGGACGGCCCGATGCTCGGTACCGAGGGCGCGGTCGAAGAACTCGGCTTGGACGAAGCCTATCCCGTGGAAGAAGCGGATCTGCGGCTGCGCGAATTGCTGCATGACCGGATCCGCATCTATCACGACCTGGGTCGCGATGCGGAGTTTGATCAGCGCCTGATCGGCTGGCTGAACGAATTCCGTGGCAAGGCACGGCGCAGCTTTCACGCGCCGGAAGAAATTATTGATCTTGGCCATCTCCTGCATGAGATGCGACTCTTCAAGAGCCGCGGCGAACTTAGCGTGATGCGCCGTGCCGGGCGCATTTCCGCCGGCGCCCAGCGACGCGCCATGCAGGCCTGTCGACCCGAGCTGACCGAAGCTCACATGCATGCAGAACTCGTGCATGAATACATGATTCATGGCTGTGAGCCCGCCTACCCACCGATTGTAGGGGGCGGTGAGAATGCCTGTGTGCTGCATTACACGGCCAACAATCAGCCCCTGGCTGACGGCGACCTGCTGCTGATCGACGCGGGCTGCGAGTTGCACGGCTATGCCAGTGATATTACCCGCACCTTTCCCGTGAATGGGCGTTTTTCCGGTCCCCAGCGTGATCTCTATGCGGTGGTGCTGACGGCGCAGGAACAGGCCATCGCGGCGGTACGTGACGGCGTTCAATGGGATGACATTCATGATGTGGCTGTGGAGGCCCTAACGGACGGCATGCTGGACCTTGGCATTCTCACTGGGGACCGGGAAGCGGCGATTGAAGAGGGGCTCTACGAGAATTACTACGTGCACAAGACCGGCCACTGGCTGGGGCTGGATACGCACGATGTGGGTGATTATCAGGTTGACGGTCATTCGCGTGCCCTGGAGCCAGGCATGGTGCTGACCGTGGAGCCGGGGATTTATATCCGCGGCAATGATGAGCGGGTGGATGAACGCTGGCGGGGTATTGGCATTCGCATTGAGGATGACGTGGTGGTCACCCGGGACCAACCGGAAATCCTCAGCGACCGCGTACCCAAGGCCATTGATGATATCGAGGCGCTCATGCGGCAATGATGGCGCGCGACACGGACATCCTGATTGTCGGTGGCGGTCTGGTTGGCGCCAGCTTGGCCTGCGCGCTGCAGCCCCTGGGTTATCAGGTGACGCTGCTGGAGGCCGTCGCACCCCGCGCCGCGACGCAGCCCAGCTACGACGATCGCACCCTGGCGCTGGGCGCAGCTTCCTGTCGCATTCTGGCGGCGCTGGGTCTGTGGGAGGCACTGGCCGCTGAGGCCACGCCAATCCGCGAAGTGATTGTTTCCGAACCCGGCCGGCCGGCGCGGGTGGAGTTGCAGGCGGCGCGCATGGGCTTGCCCTGTTTTGGGCACGTGGTGGAGGCGCGCGCCTTTGGCGCCGTCGTGATGGCCCATCTGCCCACCCTGTCGCGGCTGGAGGTGCTGTGTCCCTTCCGGGCTCAGGCGCTGCGCCATGAGGATCAAAGCGTGGTGGTGGAGGCCCAGAATGACGCCGGCGAGCGCTGTGCGGTGCGCGCTCGACTGGTGGTCGCCGCGGACGGTGCGGATTCAGCCATTCGCGACCTGCTCGGTATTAAGGCAAAGACCCATGACTTTCAACAAACCGCGATTATTGCCAATGTCACGCCAGAGCAAGCACACCAGGGGCGGGCCTTTGAGCGCCTGACCTCCAGCGGGCCGTTCGCGTTGTTGCCCCATCAGGGCCAGCGCTGTGGTCTTGTCTGGTGCGTTCCCAACGCCGATGCGGAACCGTTGCTGGCCATGCCGGAGGCAGAGTTTCTGGCCCGCGCCACGGAGCGTGCCGGCCGTGCCCTCGGGCCATTGCAAAAGCTTGGGCAGCGCAGTTCCTGGGCCCTGCGCCAGGTGGTGCCGGCCAGTGATCAGGCGGAACGGGTGCTGTTGCTGGGCAATGCGGCTCATGCGATTCATCCGGTGGGTGCCCAGGGCTTTAATCTCGGTCTGCGCGATATCGCAACGCTGGCTGAAGTGCTGGCGGACCAGCAGCATGACGGGGAAGCGGCCGATCCCGGGCTGGCGGCGGCGCTGGATCGATACAGCGCGCTGCGCCGTCCGGACCAGCAGGCCACCATTGGCTGGACTCGAGATATGGTGGGTTTGTTCGGCAGCGAGCTGGCGCTGACGCGCCGCGCGCGGGGTCTCGCCCTTGGCGCGATTGCGCTGCTGCCACCCCTGCAGCGCCGCCTCGCCAGTCGCGCCATGGGCTACCGCGGGCATATCCCGCGTCTGGCCCTGGGCGAACCGTTGCTGCCGGACTGGTCGGGCTACCCGTCATGAGCACGCCAGGTAACCCGTCCAAGCGGATCCTGGTCGTCGGTGGCGGCGTGATCGGCGCCACGGCGGCCCTGCTGCTGGGCCAGTGCGGTTTCCAGGTAACCCTCTTGGACGCATCCGGAGCCCCTGACTGGTCTGTGGACCAGCCCGTGGGGCTGCGGGTCGCCGCCATCTCACCCGGCTCCGCGCAGATTCTGGACGCTGCTGGCGTCTGGTCAGCGGTTACCAGCGCCCGGAGCTGCGCCTACGGCCGTATGCAGGTTCAGGACGGTGCCGATGGGGCAGCGCTGAGTTTTGAGGCGCCGCTGTTCGGGCATGAGCGGCTGGGTACCATTGTCGAGAACCATCTGCTGGGCCATTGCTTGTGGCAGGCTCTCGCACGTGAGCCCGCGGTAGAGATTCGGGCGCCGGCACGGGTGACCGCATGCACGCAAACGCCGGAGCACATCAGCATCTCGCTTGAGGATGGAGAGCAGCTGACGGCCGACCTGATGTTGGCCTGTGATGGGGGCGCTTCGCCACTGCGCCGCCTGCTCGGGATTCGGGGGCGGGTGTGGGACTACAACCAGCGCGGGCTGGTGGGCTGCGTGCGCCATACGCGGCCCAATAGCGGCACTGCCTGGCAACGATTTCTCCCCACCGGCCCGCTGGCGTTTCTGCCGCTGGCGGACGGGCGCTCATCCATGGTTTGGACCTTGCCATCGCAGGACGCACAAGCACTGCTGGCCGGCTCTGACGAGCATTTGAGTGAACGCTTGAATGCCGTCGCCGGGGACTTTCTCGGCCCGGTGGGCGAACTGGGTCCCCGGGCCGCCTTCCCGCTCACCATGCGCCTGGGTGAGCACAGTGTGGTTGGTCGTGCCGTGTTGCTGGGGGATGCGGCCCATGTGGTGCATCCGCTGGCGGGTCAGGGGGTCAATATGGGCTTTGCTGATGTGGCCGCGCTGGTAGAAACGCTGCTGGAGCAGCGTCGTCAGGGTCAGGGGCTGAGCCAGCCGGCGGCCCTGCGCCGGTTTGCCCAGGCGCGTCGTTCCGAGGTATCGCTTATGGCGGCGGGAGTCCATGGGCTGGGCCTCGCCTTCCGGGCCGATACGATCAGTCCGTTGCGGTCACTGGGCATGCGCCTGGTGCAGTCCAGCTGGACCTTGCGTGATGCTTTTTTACAGCGCGCGGCCGGGCAGGGCCCCAACGCGCCGGCGCTCGCCCGGGGCATTTCACTGGGAGAGCTCATGGCGGCTCGCTAGCGTCTACTCGCACTGCGCCCGCTCCGCTGTTATGTTTTGTCGACGACAAGCGATGGGAGGGGACCATGATTCACGACAGCATTCTGGACACGATCGGACGGACGCCGGTGGTGCGCATTAACCGGCTGGCTCCGGACGACATTGATCTGTTTGTGAAGCTGGAAGCCTTCAACCCGCTCTCATCGGTGAAAGACCGCTTGGCCGTGGGCATTATCGATGATGCGGAGCGCCGCGGTCTGTTACAGCCCGGGCAAACGGTGGTTGAAGCCACCTCGGGTAATACCGGCATTGCGCTGGCCATGGTCTGCGCTGCCCGTGGCTACCCACTGGTGACGGTCATGGTGGAGACCTTTTCCATCGAGCGCCGCAAGCTGATGAAGTTCCTGGGCGCTCGGGTGGTGCTGACGCCCGCGGCGGAACGGGCTACGGGCATGGTCAAGCGGGCCGAGCAACTGGCGCAGGATAATGGCTGGTTTCTTACCCGGCAGTTTGAGAACGAAGCCAACCCCGACTATCACGCCAATACCACGGGGCCGGAAATCCTGCGGGACTTTGCCGGCCGGCCGCTGGATTACTGGGTGACCGGTTATGGCACGGGCGGCACACTCACCGGCGTGGGTCGCGTACTCAAGGCGGCCCGACCGGCTGTGCAAATTGTGGCTACGGAGCCGGACGGGGCTCAGCTACTGGCTGGCAAGGACTGGGCGCCGCATAAAATTCAGGGCTGGACGCCGGACTTTATTCCCCCGGTGCTCGATCGCAGCATTCCTGACCAGATCGTGCCTGTGTCCGAGCAGGAATCCATGCACGCATCGCGTGAGTTGGCCTCGAAGGAGGGGATTTTCTGCGGTATATCCGCCGGCGCGACCTTTGCGGCAGCTTTGAAAGTGGCGCAACAGGCGCCGCCAGGTAGCAGTCTGCTGGCCATGCTGCCAGACACGGGAGAGCGCTATCTCTCAACGCCTTTATTTGATGGCATCACGGAGGATTCTGACCCGGTCTGAGAGCTAGCTATGGACCGCGCGCAGCGACTCCAGCTGGCCAGCCAGTTCGCTGAGGCAGGTTCCGAGGCGACCCATCAGGGGCCCGAGTGGTGCGCTTTTGCGCCATATAAGCGCGATGGTGCGGTGCGGCGCGGGCTCACAGAACGGCCGCAAGACCACGTTCTCGGTCGGTGTGATAGGCGGGCTGACGGCCAGGGCCGGTAGCAGGGTGACACCCACCTCCGCCGCCACCATCTGCCGCAGCGTTTCCAGGCTGGTGGCATGGAAGTCTACGCGCTCGTGTGCTCCGGCGAGCGCACAGACTTCCAGGGCCTGATCACGCAGGCAGTGGCCATCCTCAAGCAGGAGCAACTCCGTGCCTTTCAGTTCCTTCGGTGCGATACGTTTGCTGGCGGCCAGCGCATGATTTTCAGGCATGGCCACCATAAAGGGTTCCTGAAACAAGGGCTGCTGCTGCAGACTGTCATCATCCACCGGCAGCGCCAGCAAGCCCGCGTCGAGATCGCCATTTTCCAGCATGGTCAAAATAGTGGCGGTTTTTTCTTCAAACAGTTCCAGGCGAAGTTGGGGAAAGCGTGCCCGCAGCAAGGGCACCGCATGCGGCAAAAGATAGGGTGCCAGCGTGGGAAACAGCCCCATGCGCAAGGTTCCCGTTTCCGGGTCATGGCTGCGTCGAGCGGTCGCCTTAATCTGTTCGATATCGCGCAGCACATGGCGGGCGCGGTTGGCAATGTCTTCGCCCACGGGCGTTAGCTGAACCTTGCGCGGTGTGCGCTCAACCAGCTGCACACCCAGTTCTTCTTCCAGTTTTCGTACCTGGGTGCTGAGGGTGGGCTGGCTGACAAAGCACGCTTCTGCAGCGCGGGAGAAATGCCGGAGCTCCGCCAGCTTGACGAAATAGTGCAGGGCACGCAGATTCATTCA
>JAOZKI010000098.1 GCA_029935455.1 Lysobacterales bacterium
CTTTCCAGATAGCGCCGATAGCTGTCTGGCACCGTATCGGTTCGATTCCCGTGAATGATAATGCGGGGCGGCAATTTACCGCCCATATGGGCGTAGCGCAGGCGCGCTGTACGCCCCTGGGACATGGGCGGCTGATGGGCTTCAAAGGCCTGCTGCAGAACCCGGGTCAGGTCCGAGGTGGAGATCTCTCGTGTTGCACTCTCCCAGGACTCGTTCACTGCGCGCATCAGGTGCTGCATGCCCGTACCGTGCAGTGCAGAGATGCGTACGCGCCGCGCCCAGGACACGTACTGCAGCTTCCGGTCCAGTGCCGCGAGCACGCGCTCACGATGATCTGGCTCCAGCCCATCCCATTTGTTCAGTACCACCACCAGGCCACGCCCTTCCGTCAGCACATGCGACAGCAAGGTGGTGTCCTGATCCGTCAGCCCTTCACTGGCATCGAGCATCAACAACACCACGTGCGCTTGCTCAATCGCCTGCAACGCTTTGATCACACTGAACTTCTCTACCGTCTCTCTAACCTTCGAGCGACGTCGAACGCCGGCCGTGTCTATCAGTCGGTATTCAATGCCGTCGCGCTCCAGAGGTACAGAAATCGTGTCGCGGGTGGTGCCGGGCATGTCATAGGCCATCACCCGCTCCTCTCCCAGCAGGCGATTGACCAGCGTGGACTTACCCACATTGGGGCGCCCGACAATGGCGATACGGCGGCTGTCGTCCGGGACTTCTTCTTCTTCTTCCACCGGCGGCAGACGATCACGGACGGCCCGCATCAGGTTCTCAAGTCCGCGCCGGTGAGCCGCTGCCACCGGCTCTGCTTCCCCGTAGCCCAGCGCCGCAAACTCGGCCAGGGACACATCGGTGTTGGTGCCATCGATTTTATTGGCCACCAGCAGCACCGGTCGGTCAGCGCGTCTGAGCGTCGCCACCACTTCTTCATCGGCGGCGGTCAAGCCATCACGGGCACTGACGACAAACAACACCAGGGTAGACTCTTCCATGGCCTGCAGCACCTGCTGGGCCGTCAGGTAATCAATGCCTTCCGCGTCCCCCACCAGCCCACCGGTATCCACCAGGACGCAGGGCGCTTCGCCCACGCGGCTGATGCCGTATTGGCGATCCCGGGTCACGCCCGGCATATCCGCCACCAGCGCGTCTCGGGTGCGTGTCAGCGCATTAAAGAGTGTTGACTTACCGACGTTCGGGCGTCCGACGATGGAGACAACCGGCAGCATCAGCCAGAGCCCTAGCGTTCCGTTCCCGCAGTAAGAGCGATCAGATCACCCTTCTGGGTATAGACATAAAGCTGATCGCCCACCACCTGGGGCGCGCCAATAAATCCGTCACCCCCGACTTTGGTCCGCGCAACAAAGTTGCCATCGGCGATCCGCAACCAGTGCAGATAGCCTTCATAGTCGCCTACCACCACGAAGTCGTCATAGAACACGGGGCGCGTGAGCCCCCGGTTCGCCAGTGCATCCTGGCGCCAGAGGGTGCTGCCGTTACGCCGATCGAGCAGCCAGACATTGCCATCGCGATCGCTGGTTGCCAAGTTGGTTCGATATACGGTCACGCCGGTAGCTGATGCGATGTCTTTGAACCACAGCAAACGCCCGGAGTCTGCCGCCACGCTGCTGAGGCGATTTTTGTAGCTGGACACCAGCAGGTCTGAGGCCACCAGTGCCATGGCGCCATCAACATCGGCCAGCCGATCCAACTCACTGCGACCTTCCGGTGTGGCAATGGCTTCTTCCCACAGCAGCGAACCGTCTTCCAGACGCAAGGCCACGACCTCACCGGAATCGTAACCCAGGTAAACAATGCCGGCGCGAATCACCGGTGTGGCGTTACCACGCAACGTTAACAAGGGCACACTGCGGTCATAAACCCAGAGCCGACGCCCGTTGCTGGCATTCAAACCAAACACACGCCCGTCAATGGAACGCACCACGACGATGCCGTCCGCTGCGGCGGGTGGGGCCAGCACCTCAGAGGACACGCGCGCGATCCAGACCGGGGTACCACTATCACGCTGAAACGCGTGGATTTCACCGTTCTCGGTACCCATGATGACCAAATCACTGGTTAGACCAGGCCCGCCACTGAATGACAGCTCCGTATCCAGTTCCCACCGCTGCGCACCGCTGGCAGCGTCCAGAGACGTCAGGCGCCCCTTGTAATCCGCCGCCCAGAAGCTTCCGCTGCTATAGACAGGTCGAAGCTGCTGCTTGCGGTCATCGATGCCCTTACCCAGGTCTTCGCTCCACAGCTTGCGTGTTGCCAGCGTCGGCTCCAGCTCAATCAACTCTGCCGGATCGCCCGGTTTTGGATCGCCTTTGAACCAGTCACCGACGGTGCTGCAGGCTGTCAGGGTCAGCAGCAGCCAGGCGGTCATCGCAAGGCGCGCGATCATCAGGATTCGTCCCCGGCCAGATCATCAATTTTCATCTCCAGCAATGGCAGGTAACCCACGCCAGCCTCGCTCAATTCCAGGGCGCGCTCATAGGCGGCACGGGCCTGCGCCCGCTCACCCTGAGCCAGAAAAATATCGCCGCGCAATTCTTCGAAATGGCTGGCAAAGCCACTGTCGGAAGCGGCCGCACGATCCAATTCAGCCCGTGCCTGATCAAACGCGCCGGTGGCCAGATACAGACGGGCGAGGCGTTCACTGACGATGACGCGTAAAGCCTCAGGTGCAGCGCTCTCGCGGGCAGTTTCCAAGAGACCGATAGCGAGACCCAGCTGGTTCGTATCCACCCGGGCCCTGGCCATGCGCAGCGCGGCCAGCGTGATGTAGGCCGACTCAGAATGTTCTTCATTCAGCGCCGCAAAGTTGGCCACCGCATCGTCAATTCGATCCTCCCGCAGCAAGACCTGTAACGCTTCATACTCCGCCGCTGCTTGTTGCGACTGGCTTGTTTCCCAAAGCTGCCATTGCTTGAACCCAAACAGGCCGCCAAAAGCCAATAGCAGCCCCATGACGATTGCGCTGCCGTTTTCCCGCAGCCAACTCTTTACGCGCTCGCCTTGCTCGTGTGAATCGTAGACTTCAACCATGGTGTTCTATCCTGTTGTCTGCCGCAGCACGCCGCGGCCATCGTTAATTTATTTCGTACCCTGAAACCAGTCGCGAATCCAGGTGCCTAGTTGATCCAGAGCGACTGTTTCTTGCGGACGCTCCTGACGTAAAAACTTGATTGCCATGGTACCCGCCGCCAGTTCATCCTCACCCAGCACCAGCGCCAGCGCAGCGCCACTGCGATCCGCACGCTTGAACTGGGCCTTAAAACTGCCGGCACCCGCATTGGTCTGCAGTCGTAATCCCGGTGCCGCGTCACGGATACGCTCAGCGATGACCGGCCCCTCCAATTGCGCCGCGTCCCCCGCCAGTACCAGATAGGCGTGCATGGCCCGGGGCTTGGCTTCCTGCCCCTGGGTCATGAGCGCCACCAGGCGCTCCATACCCATAGCAAAGCCAGTGGCCGGCCAGGGCTTGCCGCCCTGCAAAGCAATCAGGCCATCATAGCGACCACCCGCGCAAATGGTGCCCTGCGCCCCGAGTTCCGTGGTCACCCACTCGAAAACCGTGTGACAGTAATAGTCCAGACCTCGCACCAGCCTGGGATTGACGTGGTAGCTAATCCCAAGTCGATCCAGACGTTCGCGCAGGCCATCAAAATGGTCGCGCGACTCGGCGCCGAGGAAGTCGCCCAGCACCGGCGCATCCAGCAGCAGCTCCTGCACAGCCGGCAGCTTGCTATCCAGAACCCGCAGCGGGTTACGCTCCAATCGACGTGCCGTGTCTTCATCCAGGGACGATTGATGCCGGGCCATGTATTGCACCAACGCCTGCCGATAGTTGGCGCGCTCTTCTGCGTTACCCAGTGAGTTCAGTTCCAGGCGGATACCCTGCAAACCAAGCGCGCGCCACAACCGTTCCCCCAGCGCCAGCAACTCTGCGTCCACATCGGGTCCAGCAGCGCCGAAAATCTCCGCACCGATTTGGTGAAACTGACGGGTACGTCCCTGCTGGGGCCGCTCGTGACGGAACATGGGGCCGCGATACCAGAGACGCTCCACCGGCCCGTAAAGCAGACCATTCTGCAGGGCGGCCCGTACTACGCCAGCAGTCCCTTCCGGACGCAGACTCAGGCTATCGCCATTGCGGTCCTCGAAGCTGTACATCTCCTTTTCCACCACATCGGTAGCTTGACCGATTGCGCGGGTAAAGACTTCCGTACGCTCCAATAAAGGCATGCGGATTTCCTGGAACCCATAGCCTTCCAGCAAGCTCTGGCTAACCCGCTCCAGCTGCTGCCAGTCGCTGACAGCGGCAGGTAGGATGTCGTGCATGCCACGAATCGATCGGTAGGTCTTGCTCACGTATCTTTAATCCGAAAAAGTCGATGTCACGGTCGCCGGCCCAGCCAAATCTGGCGCCGGAAGGATCTCTGCGGGTCGAAGCCAGAGACGCGCCACATCGTCCTGCGTATGTGGTTTGAGATCGATGGGAAAATCGTTCAGGGTTATACGCACAGCAGAGGCGCGGCCGACGGAAATCATAAAGGGACCATCATTTTCATAGCTCCGCCGGTCACCGCCACGCAGCAGATCCTGCTCCAGAATCATGCCTTCCGCACCGCTGATCTCAACCCAGCTGTCAGCAGACGCTTCCAAAACCAGCGTAAAGTCGCCGGCGGACAATTGCTCGCCTCCCGTGGGCACCGAGGTGACTGCGTCGCTTACCTGAGTTGCCGGGGCCGCCAGACCCGGTCCAGCACCCGCCGCTGTCTCGCGGATGGGTTTGCCTACTGATCGCGCAAGCGAGTCGTCCGTCACCGGCGCAACCCGTGAAAACCCAGTGTCAGCCTGTCGCCCCCACTCTTGACTCATTTGCCAAATCAACGTGCCAACCAATAAAGCCCCGAGGATGTAGCTGCTCAGCCTTATCCATCGGTCCGCACCGGGGCGACGATGGCTGTCGGGAAAAATGGAGCGCACCTCGGCTTCATCAGCGCTGCAAAAATAGGCCTTAACCTGAAGCCGTTCTTCGTCCGCAAGGTCCAGCATATCGAGATAACGGGTCAAAAACCCGCTCACATACACCGGCGCCATCGCTGGGGTCTCACCTGCCTCCAGAGCCGCTAGCAAAGGGACCTGGCACAGCAGTTGCCTGGCCGCTTGTTGCTGGGTAAGACCAAGGGCCTCACGCCCGGCACGTAGCAGGTCACCGGCGGTCATGGGAAGCAAAGGCTGTTGTGGGTTCACAGCGTACCCATAGTTTGCAGTTCTGCAGCTTCCGGCGTGCCGGGGAATCGCTGCAATATGGCGGCCCGATAGCGACCGGCTTCGCGCTCATTGTTCAATGATCGTTCAACCTGATACCCCAGCAGTAAGCTGCCTGCGGTGATCTCACCGGAAACTTCATATCGCTGCAGGAAGGCACGCGCACGGAGAAACTGCTGCTGCTCAAGATTCAGGGCGGCGAGATTGAGTAAAGCATCAGAAAACTGCGGATCGTACTCCAGCGCCAAACGGAGATAGCGATCAGCGTCGGCCGTATCCCCGCGCTGCAAGGCGCAGGAACCTGCATTGGTCATCGCTACCGCCGGGGTTCGATAGAAGGGATCTTCCAGCGCCCGCTCAAAGTAGCGATTGGCGCGCTTATCCTTGCCCGTACGACACAGGTAGGCGCCCATATTATTGTTCACGTCACCGTTATCAGGGGCCGCTTCCACCGCCTCCTCGAAGTGGCGACGCGCTGCAGCATCTTCGCCCAGCGTCTCATACAGCACAGCCAGGACCGTGTGGCCCGGCGCATAGCCGGGATCAGAGGCAACTGCCTTTTTCAGTTTTTCCAAAGCCACTTCATACTGGCCACGACTCATGTACTCGCGGCCCAACTGCGTGTTGAGCTCTGCCGCTTTACGCCCCGGACTTTCCTGATCGGGTTCAGCACTCATGGTGCTAGCGCACCCGGATATCACCCCCGCCAGCATGCCGCCTACCACAAGCATCAGGACACGTATGGTCATAGCTTTACCCCCTCTGCCCTGCGCTTTTCACGACGTCGCGTGCGGTCTCGGAAGTCACCGGCCAACTGCCCGCAGGCCGCGTCGATATCATCCCCCCGCGTCTTCCTCACCGTGGCGATGATGCCGCCATCGCGAACCAGTTGCTGAAACCGTTCAATACGACTCGCGCTGGAACAACGGTAGCTGGTTCCGGGGAACGGATTGAAAGGAATCAGATTTAACTTACTGGGAACGGTACGCAGAAGCTTGACCAGGTCCCGCGCATGCTGATCCGAGTCATTGATGCCATCGAGCAAGGTGTACTCGAAGGTGATCGATCGCTTCTTCTGGCCCGACAGATACTCACGGCAGGCTTGCATCAGTTCAGCGATTGGATATTTACGGTTCAGCGGCACGATCTGCGTACGCACATCGTCAACCGGTGCGTGCAATGACACCGCCAGCGCCACATCAACGGCTTCCTTCAGTTTAGCGATCCCCGGCACGAGACCGGCCGTACTGACCGTTACCCGGCGGGAAGCAAGGCCGAAGCCCAGATCAGCCCGCATGAGGCGGAGCGCGGGCAGTACCGCATCGAAGTTCAAAAGCGGCTCGCCCATGCCCATCATGACGACGTTGGTGATCCGGCGCACCCCGTTACGTTCATGCCCCAGCGCGTGGGCCGCCAGCCAAACCTGTCCGATGATCTCAGAAGTGGATAGGTTGCGCGCGAAACCCTGCGCACCGGTTGAGCAGAAAGTGCAATTCAACGCACAACCCACCTGCGAGGAAACGCACAAGGTGCCTCGCCCGGGTTCCGGAATGAAAACGGTCTCGACCGCATTACCGCCCGGCAGACCGATCAGCCACTTAACCGTGCCATCCCTCGAGACCCGTTCCGTGAGAATTTTAGGTGGCCGGATTTCTGCCAGTCGGGCCAACTTCTGCCGCAGCGCGAGACCAAGATCGGTCATGGACTCAAAATCGAGCACCTGATGATGATAGATCCAGCGCAGCACCTGCTCGGCGCGAAAGGGTTTCTCGTCAATGGACTGAAAAAACGCACGCAGACCGGCCTCGTCGAGGTCCAGCAGGTTGATGAGCGTGCGTTCTGCCGTCATGGTTGCTTAAGCGCCCAGCGCTTCCTCGCCAAAGAAGTAAACGATTTCCGTGCGCGCCGTATCGGGGCCGTCAGATCCGTGCACCGCGTTGGCATCAATGCTCTGCGCAAAATCGGCCCGAATGGTGCCCGGCGCAGCTTCAGCCGGATTGGTCGCACCCATCAACTCGCGGTTCATGGCGATGGCGTTTTCACCTTCCAGCACCTGGATCATAACTGGCCCAGACGTCATAAAGGCGACCAGATCATGATAGAACGGGCGCTCTTTGTGTACCGCGTAAAAACCACCCGCTTCTTCAGCAGAAAGATGGGCCATGCGCGCGGCCACGACCTTGAGGCCAGCCTTCTCAAAGCGGCTGTAAATCTCACCGATAACGTTTTTTGCCACCGCATCGGGTTTGATGATGGAAAGTGTGCGTTCGACTGTCACAGAGGTATTCCTTGTAATTTACTGTTAATAATAAAATTTATTCTATTTTAACGCCGTCCCTAAAGGGCCAGCTTCAAGCGTCTAATTTTAGTCTGGACAGCCCAGTGCTGCAATCATTCTCAACAGCCTCTCGCAGCCGTCTTGACCCTGTTTCACGCTGCTATTTATCATGCTGGGTCAATGAGCATGGCAAAACACCGACCTGTTGCCGGTGGCTGCTGCCGCGGAGACCTCGCATGACCCTCGCCCTTATTGCCGTAATCGTTCTTAGCCTCATGGTACTTGCCTACAACCGCGTCCCGCTGCTGGTCTGTGTAGGCATCCTGGCCGCCGTGACCATCATCCTGACCGAACAACGACTGGAGTGGCCTACACCCTCCTGGTTCCGCTGGACCTATGGCATTTTGACCGTCACCCTGCTGGGCTTTGCCGTTAAGCCTTTGCGGCGCCTGCTAATTTCCA
>JAOZKI010000007.1 GCA_029935455.1 Lysobacterales bacterium
GCCGCATCTCGCCGAGCAGGCCCTGACGCCCAACGCCTTTGTGCAAATCACCCCGGCCGGTGAGGTGCATTTTTATCTGCCCGCCTCGGAGATGGGTCAGGGCGTATACCACGGGCTCACCACGCTACTGGCTGAAGAACTAAGACTGCCCCAGACCACATCCAGGTGCATGCGGCCGGGGTCCATGCCGCTTTTGCCAATCCGGCCATGGGCCGTCAGGCCACCGGGGGCAGCACCAGCATGGCCGGTTTCTACCAGCCCCTGCGCCGCGCCGGCGCCCAGGCGCGAGAACTGCTGCTGCAGGCCGCCGCCGCCGAGCTGGGACAGCCGCTGGACCGGCTTGAGCTGCGTGACGGCCAGATTCACAGCGGTGACAGCAGCTATGACTGGGGCCGCTTTGCCGAGCGCGCAGCCAGCTTGCCGGTGCCAGCGGAACCACAGCTCACCGCCCCGGCTGACTGGCGCTTTATCGGTCAGGATCGTCCGCGGGTCGATGCGCTGGCCAAGGCCACCGGCACCGCCACCTTCGGTTTGGACGTGGACTTTCCCGGCCTGAAGCGGGCGGTGGTCAAACACGCACCGGTGATCGGCGCCAAGTTGCTGCGCTATGACGCCAGTCAGGCGCTGGAAATGCCCGGCGTCATCGGTGTCTATCCCATCGCCGAAGGTGTAGGTGTCGTTGCTGAACACTACTGGCAGGCCCGCAAAGCGGCGGACACGATTGCGCTTGAATGGGATGAGCCGCCGCTGGCTGCCTGGTCCTCAGAGGCGCTAGATGAGGCCATGATCAGCGCACTGGATCAGCCCGAGGCCGAGGAAGTTGAGCGGCGCGGCACGCCACTTGAGGCGCTGGCCACCGCGACCACGGTGGTGGAGGCGGACTACTCCGTGCCCTATCTTGCCCACGCCGCCATGGAACCCATGAACTGCACCGTGCGTCTGGATGGCGACCACTGCGAAATCTGGACCGGCAACCAGGGGCCCCAGGGCATTCAGGGCACGGCGGCCTTCCAGACCGGTCTGGCAGCGGACAAGATCACCGTGCACAGCACCTTTGTGGGCGGTAGCTTCGGGCGTCGCGCCTATGCGGATTTTGTGCGTGAGGCCCTGCAACTGGCCCAGGCCAGCGGCGAGCCGATCCAGCTCCTGTGGTCGCGGGAAGACGATATGCGCCACGATTTTTACCGGCCCGCCGCCCGCGCGCGCTTTCGCGCCGGCCTGGATGAGAACGGCCGCTTGCAGAGCTGCGCCGTCCGTCGGGCCGGGCCCAACGTGCTGAACTATGCGCTGGAAGAATTTGCCGGCAGCCTGGCCCCGGCCCTTATGCCGGATGCATTAGTGCGCTGGGCGGGGCAGCAGCTGCACCCGGTCTTTAATCGCTGGACCGTCGATCCGCTCAGCGTGGAAGGGCTGTTCGCCAATTACCAGTCACCCAGCCTGCTGCTGGAGCATGTCACCGTTGATCCGGGCCTGCGCACCGGCTTCTGGCGCGCCGTAGGCCACTCCTTCAGCGGCTTTTTCAAAGAATCGTTTATGGACGAAATGGCCGTGGCCACCGATCAGGACCCCCTGGACTTCCGGCTCAGCCACCTGCCGGCCAACAGCCGGCTCGTGCCCGTACTCCAGGCTGTGGCAAAGCTGGCCAACTGGGGCCAGCCGGTACCCGGACGGGGACGGGGTCTGGCCGTCCACGAATCCTTTGGCAGCGTGGTGGCGCAGGTGGCCGAGGTCTCGGTCGCGCAGGGCCGCATCCGGGTGCATCGGGTCAGCTGCGTGGTGGACTGCGGGCTGGCCGTGAATCCCCAACTGGTCCGCAGCCAGATGGAAAGCAGCATCGTCTACGGACTCAGCGCAGCGCTCTACGGACGTATCGATCTGGATCAGGGCGCCGTGCGCCAGAGCAACTTTCACGACTACCCACCAGTGCGCCTGCCGGAGGCACCCGAGGTCGTGGTTGAAATTCTGCCCAGTGAGCGGCCGCCCAGCGGGGTCGGCGAGCCGGGCTTGCCACCGCTGGCACCAGCGGTGGCCAATGCCGTGTATGCGGCCAGCGGCCAGCGCCTGCGGCATCTACCTTTGCAATTGGCATAAAGCGTGCCCGCCTGGCGGCGGGCAGCTTTCGGAGGGTAACTAGCCGGCCGTTTCGTCTACTACCGAACGGCCAAACAGGGCAGCCAATGCGCGCCGCATGCGCGCACTCAGACGGGTCACATCATCACCGACCGCGTACAGCGCTGGAATCAGCAGCAGCGTGACAAAGAAGGCCAGCAGCACGCCGAAGCACAGGGACACCACCACCGGAATCAGGAACTTGGCCTGAATCGAGCGCTCAAACAGCATGGGCGTCAAACCCACAATGGTGGTCACAGTGGTGAGCAGAATGGGTCGGAAACGCGCTACTCCGGCGTTAATGACCGCCTCCCGCGCACTTTGCCCCTTGCTACGCAGCCGGTTCATGTAGTCGATGAGCACCAGGTTGTCGTTCACCACCACGCCCACGGCGGCGGCAATACCGAAATAGCTCATAAGCGACATACTCACATCCAGGGCCAGGTGACCGAGGATGGCGCCGGCGACCGCAAAGGGCATAGCCAGCGTGATCAGCAGGGGTTGATGATAGCTGCGGAACGCCACGGCCAGCATGGCGTACATGGCAAAGATGGCGATCACATACAGCTTGAACAGCTCGCGCATAAAGGCCGCTTCGCCTTCAGCCTGACCGATAGAACCGCGTTGCACCCCGGGATAACGCTCTTCCCAAGCCGGAAAAAAGTTGGCTTCCAGGTCGTCCATGATGTCTTCACGCACATCGTCCTTGAGGTCCGCCGATACGCGGGCCGCACGATTGCCATTCCATCGCTGGATCCGTTTGATACCTGGCTCATATTCCAGGTCGGCCACCGCCAGCAAGGGCACGGCACGGCCATCATTGGTGCGTACGCGGAAGTGCTTGAGGCTCTCAATGGAACGTCGTGATTCCAGCGGGTAATGCACCATCACGCGCACATCCTGCCCATTCCGCGGCAACCGCTGCACCTCCTCTCCGTAGTAGGCCTGGCGCACCTGACGGGTCACCTCGGCCAGGGTCAGACCCAGCTGATGGGCGCCCGGCTTCAGCTCGATACGGATCTCCTCAGACGCGCTCTCCAGATTGTTGCGGATATCGTAGAGCGCCTCGTAGCTCTGCAGCTGTTGCTCCAAATCCTGCACGGCACCGCGCAGCAGATTCAGGTCCGTATGGCGGATGGACAGCTCAAAGCCTGGATCACCACCGTCCTGACTGTAATCCACGGTGACGCTTTTCGCATCGGGCACATCGCCCATGAGCTCGCGCAAACGTAGCGCTGCTTCCTTGGCGGTTAGGTCTCGCACCTCCGGTGGGGCCAGCTTGACGATGGCGATGACCGAGTCGCGCCGGGATCGCGTGTACCAGTTTTCAATCAGCTCGCCCTCGCCTTCCGTGCGCGCGCGCACCTCTTCCACCAGTGCCTCCTCGGCCTGCTGCAGCTGCGCCAGCACTTCCAGTGCACGGCTGTAGGGAGCGCCTTCGGGCATGATCACGTTAACAATAATCTGATCCGATTCCATTTCCGGCATAAAGCTCTTCTTGACCCAGCCGGTGCTGAGCAAGCCGAAGCTGACGACCAGAATGGCGGTAAAAACGCTGACAGTGAGGTAGCGATGACGCACTGCGGCCTCACCAATGGCGCGGTAACGGTACTGGGCGAAATTCACGATGGCCCCGGCTATCTTCTTCTGAAAACGTCCGAAGGGACCTTGCCGGGATGACTCGCGGGGGCTCAGCTGGCGCAGGTGCGCCGGCAGAATAAACAGCGATTCAATGAGCGAGAATGCCAGCGCGAGAATCACCACCCAGGTGATGTGACGGGTAAATTCACTGGTCGAACCCGGCAGAAAGAGCCAGGGCAAAAAGGCGATCACGGTGGTCAGCACCGCGAAGATAACCGGTTTGGCCACCAGCTGCGCACCAGAGACCGCCGCCTTCGGACCGCCGCCGATCCGGTGCGATTCCGAATGAATCCCCTCGCCGACCACAATGGCGTCATCCACCACGATGCCCAGCACCAGCAGGAAGGCAAAGGTGGAGATCATGTTCAGGGACACGTCGACATAGGGCAGGAGCACAAAGGCACCCGCGTAGGCGGTCGCAATACCGAAAGCGACCCAGAATGCCACCTTTGGACGCAGGGTCAGCATCAGCACACCCAATACCAGCAACAGACCCAGCCCGGCTGAATTACCGATGGTGCTCATGCGACCACGAAAATCCTCGGCCTGGTCGGTCCAGAGGGTCAACTCGGCGCCGGGAGGCAGTGTGGACTGGCGCTCTTCGATCCAGCGACGAATGGAATCGGAAGCGCGCACGATGTCCATGTTCTCCGTGGTCATGACCTGCAGCAACACCGCCGGCTCACCGTTCAGCGTGGCCAGAATCGGATTGTCTTCAAAGCCGTCGATGACCGTGGCCACATCGCCCACGCGAATCACGCCACCATCATCACTCTGACGAATCACGATATCGGCAAAATCCTGTTGCGTGTCGGCCTGGCTGCGAACGGCCAGCTGGTAGGTGCCCACTTCCGTGCGCACCGCTCCCGACGACTGGTTCAGCGAGTCACTGCGAATGGCAGCCGCCACGTCGTTAAAGCTCATGCTGTAGCGGCGCAGTTGGGCTTCACTGACCTGAATTGATACTTCTTCGCGACGCGTGCCAAACAGCTCCACAATATTGACCGCCGGCAACGCCGCCGCCTCGCGCCGCAACTGCTCGGACAGGCGCTTGAGCTCGCGCTCCTCCAGATCGCCACTGATGGCCACACGAATAAATTCTTCGCGGTTCACCCACTGGCGCACCTGAGGCGGCTCAATATCTCGCGGAAAAGAGGAAATGGAGTCCACGCGCATCTTCACTTCGTTCATGAATTGCGTGAAGTCCGTACGCTGCTCGGCAAGGATGTAGACCCCGCCGTAGGATTCGGCCGAGGTGGAGCGAACCCACTCAATGTTGTCCAAGTCCCGAACCGATTCCTCGATGCGCGTAACGATCTGTTCTTCAATCTCCTGCGGCGCCGCCCCAGGCCAGATCACCTCGATTTCCAGCCCCGGAAAACGAACCTGTGGGTCCATTTCCCGTTCCATGGAGTTGAAGCCAAACACACCGGCCACGATGATGCCGACCATCAACAGGTTGGCCGCCACCGGGTTGTTAACCCACCACCTAATCAGACCTTGCATGTGTTGTGCCCCCTAGCCCTGGTTTGCACTGACGTCGCTGCGGTTCAGCGGCTGCACTTCCATACCATCAACCGCATTGGGCAGCGCGGAGGTCACCACCTGCTCGCCGGGCAGCACACCGCTGGCCACCAGTACCCGCTCCTCTGAGGTCGACAGCACCTCTACGGTACGGATGTCCAGGCGGTTCTCCTGATCAATCACATACACCTGATTGTCATTGCGCAGGGCCAGCCGTGGCATGACCACTGCCTGCTGAATTTTGGGCGCATCGATACTGGCATCCACGAACAGCCCCACGGCCATGGGCATACCATTGCTGGCCCCCTCACCGTAAGGATCGGTAACTTCTGCGGTGGCGTAGATCAGACGCGTCTCCCGGTCTACGGCGGCGCTGACGCGGGTGATATGACCCTGCCACTGGTACGCCTTGTTACCCATGAGGGCGCTGAAGGTCACTTTGGGCGCCTCGGTTGCTGACGGCGCTTCATAACCCAGAGTCAGGTTCAGCTCGATCAGCTGCTGATCGGTCAGTGGCAAGCGCACTTCCGCATTTGCGACGGAGAACACGCGGCCCAGGGGTGTCCCCGCCGTCACCAGCTGGCCGATGCTGACCTGCCGGTCCAGCACGCGCCCATGAAACGGTACGCGAATCTCAGCCCGCTCCAGATCCAGCCGCGCTTTACGCAGCTCAGCTTCCGCCGAACGCAGCATGGCCTCGGCTTCCGCCACCTGCGTCAGATTGAGGGAAAAATCGGTCGGCACATCGTCCGGCTGGGCCTTGGCCTGCCATTCTCTGGCCTTGATAGCCTTGGTAGCCAGTTGCCGCTCAAGCTGGGTCTTGGCCTGCGCCACGGCCGCTTCGGCGCGCGCCAGAGCCAGCCGGTAGTCCGTGTCGTCAATTTTCAGCAACACGTCTCCTGGCTGGAATTCCGCGCCAGGATTAAAATGATCCGATAAAGCCACAATGCGGCCACTAACCTGTGGCACCAGCTCGATCTCAGTTTTCGCCCGGACTTCACCCTGGGTGAAAACAGACACACGGGCCTGTTCCTGCCGCGCTTCGTCCACATAGAGGGACACCAGACGGGTTTCCTGTTCCTTCCGTTCCGGTTCCGGACGCGCTGCGGCCAGACCCTTAACGACCATGATGCCCAGCATCAGCACAAACACTGGCGCGGATATTTTCAGCAATTTTTTCACGACAATCCTCTTTTCTTTTGCACGGGGGGCAACCTCCCCTCATCTCTTAACGTCGAGCGCCGAGCGTCCCAACGGTATCTCCAGCACAGGCATCCGCTACCTGTGAGTCGGCCGGCGTTTATTTTTGGGTCTGTGTCTGGTCACACGCCCACGCCTGACGATGACAGTGGAACACGACCCCGGCGGGCTTACATGGGCCGAAAGTCAGGGCCCGACCAACATGGTGCACGCCCGGCGATTTTCAAGGCCGTCATTCCTAAATACTGTGGACGATGCAACCGACCAGAAAGTTACAATCCGCCCGCCGCAGCGCGCTTTCGTCACCGCTCAAGCGACCCTCAAAGAGTCGCTTTCCGACCGGCGCTTTGCGCCGGAAAAGAGAATAAAATCTATTAACTTAAAGTTTCTACTTTATTGTTATTATTGATTTTAAAATTTCCTATTGCATTATTTCTATAAGACTATAGAATTACGCGCCTCGTTCCTGTTTTGGCACCAACATGCAGCACCCTGACTCGCCCAAATACCAGCAGCAGAAGCTTTCCGCGATCCGTGCGGCAGCGGCCGTATTTGCGCGCAAGGGCTATCACGGCGCCAGCACCACAGACATCGCCAGTGAACTGGGCATCAAGCAAGGCAGTCTCTACTACTACTTCTCCTCCAAGGAAGAGGCGCTGGAGCAGGTATGCCTGTTTGGTATTCGCGATTACGTACAGCGCATGGAAGAAATTGCCGCCAGCGAACAATCCTTTGAAGCCCAGCTGATGGCGACGGTTACCGCGCATCTGTCCAGCTACCGCGAAAAGAACGAAGCCTTGAAAGTACATAACGATGAGCGCCTGTATCTGCCAGAGATCAAGCGCATAAAACTCAAACAGATGGGCAGCCACTACCGCGAGCTACTGGAAGGCATCTTCACGGCCGCCGTAGACCGCGGAGAGCTGCGCGCCAGCCTGGACTGCCACTTCGCGGCCCAGACCGTCATCGGAGCCTGCAATGCCTGGGGTGACCTGATCGTGCGCGACCACTCACTGGATGTATTTGAAGTGATCCAGAAACTGACCGATGTGCTGCTGTTCGGCTTTCGCCCGCAGCCCGCACAAGCCTGAATGCTATGAACTCTGACCAAAAGGACTGACACCATGGGTGCCAACAAAGAGCCGCACGGCGGCGAACTGAAAGACCTCTACCTGCCGGCTGCGGAAGCGGAAGCGGAAAAAGTCCGCGCCAAGGACTTTGTGTCCTGGGACCTAACTCCGCGCCAGCTGTGTGATCTTGATCTGCTGCTCAATGGCGCTTTTTCACCGCTCGAAGGATTTCTCGGCGAAGCCGATTACAACGCAGTCTGTGCCGATATGCGTCTGGTCAGCGGTGTGCTCTGGCCCATGCCAATCACCCTAGATGTAAGCGCAGAATTTGCCGCCAGCGTGGCCGTTGGCGACACCATCGCCCTGCGCGACCAGGAAGGCGTGCTGGTCGCGACGCTGGAAGTCAGCGATAACTGGCAGCCCAACAAGGAACGCGAGGCCGAACAGGTGTTTGGTAGCACGGATGACACGCACCCGGCCGTCAACTTCCTGTTTAACCAGGCCGGCTCCCACTATCTGGGCGGCAAGCTGCGCGGCGTGGAAGCACCCACCTACTATGACTTTAAAGGCCTGCGTGAATCGCCTGCAGAAGTGCGCGCGCGCATGGAGAAACTGGGCTGGCGGAAAGTCGTGGCCTTCCAGACCCGCAATCCCCTGCACCGGGCCCATCAAGAACTGACCTTCCGCGCCGCCCGCGAAGTAGAAGCCAATTTGCTGATTCATCCGGTGGTTGGCATGACCAAGCCGGGCGATATCGATCACTTCACCCGCGTGCGCTGCTACGAGCATGTGCTGGAACAGTATCCGGAGCAGACCACTACGCTGAGCCTGTTGAACCTGGCCATGCGCATGGGGGGGCCGCGTGAAGCCCTGTGGCATGCCCTGATTCGCAAGAACTATGGCTGCACCCACTTTATCGTTGGCCGCGATCATGCCGGCCCCGGCAACGACCGCAACGGCGAGCCCTTCTACGGCCCCTATGATGCGCAGGACCTGTTCCGTGCTCATGAGGAGGAAATGGGCATTTCCATGGTGCCATTCAAAATGATGGTGTACGTGGAAAATCGCGCCGAATACATGCCGGCCGACGAAGTGAGCGAGGACGACAAGGTACTGAACATTTCCGGCACGGAATTCCGCCGTCGGCTGCGTGACGGACTGGATATCCCGGACTGGTTCTCCTACCCGAAAGTGGTAGCAGAGCTGCGCCGGGCGCACCCGCCCAAGCACAAGCAGGGCTTCACGATCTTCTTCACCGGCCTGTCTGGCTCCGGCAAGTCAACCATCGCCAACGCGCTGATGGTGAAGCTGCTGGAAGACGGTCGCCGACCGGTGACGCTGCTCGATGGCGACGTGGTGCGTAAAAACCTGTCCAGTGAGCTGACCTTCTCCAAGGAACATCGTGACCTGAACATCCAGCGCATTGGCTACGTGGCCAGTGAGATCACCAAAAATCACGGTATTGCCATCTGCGCGCCCATCGCACCCTACACGCATACGCGGCGCCAGGTACGCGAGACCATTGAGCCGCTGGGCGGCTTCTTTGAAGTGCATGTGGCCACCCCGATTGAGGTCTGTGAGGAACGCGATCGTAAAGGCCTTTATGCCAAGGCGCGAGCCGGCATCATCAAGGGCTTTACGGGCATCGATGATCCCTATGAGGCACCGGAGGCGGCGGAAATCGTGATCGACACCAGCGAATTGAGCCCAGACCTTGCGGCCCATCGCATTCTGATCACGTTGGAAAAGCACGGTTATCTCAAGTAGGTCTTCCCTGCCGGCTCCGGCCGGCAGAAACTTACCTTTCAGGGCGCCCCTGCGGCGCCCTTTTTTTGGGCCGCTTAGCGAATCTGACCAGCTCCCGGGCGATATGCATGCAGCCATTGAGCCGCGTTGAAAAACTTGCCATGCTGTCAGCTGGCCGGGGGCGGTCACGCAATTCACTGGCCCCCTCTTACCGAATGTTATGCTCGCGACCTGACGGCGACAAAGAGACCGGCATAAAGTCCGATAAGCCGCGCAAGAACCTTGGGAGACAAAGCATTGAGCGACACCACCGTCATCGTTGGCGCCGGACAGGCAGGCCTGCAGACCGCCGTGTCCCTGCGTCAGGGCGGCTATGCGGGCCGACTCTTGTTGCTGGGCAGCGAAGCTCACCTGCCCTACCAGCGACCGCCACTGTCCAAGCAGGTTCTCAAGGGCGAATTCGATGCGGACCGCTGTACGCTTCGGGGCGCCGATTTTCTCGCTGCACAGGAGATCGAGTTTCGACCACACAGCCGAGCCGAAGCGCTGCTGTCGGATCAGCAGCAGCTCCGCCTTGCCGATGGACAACTCCTGAGCTATGACGCGCTGGTGATCGCCAGTGGCGCGCGCCTGAACCGATTGCACCTACCCGGCTCTGAGCTCGATGGCGTGTTTTACCTGCGCACCATTGACGACGCGCTGACGCTACGTGAGCGCTTGCAAGCCCAGCCTCAGGTGCTGATTGCCGGTGCCGGCTATATCGGCCTGGAAGTAGCCGCCTCCGCGCGCGCGCTGGGCTGCAAGGTCCGCGTGGTCGAGGCCCAGCAGCAACTTATGCAGCGCTCAGCCTTGCCCGCCATTGCCGACTTTATGCGCGCCCGCCATGAACAGGAAGGCGTTGCTTTTCATTTTGGCCGCAAGCTGGCGGCCATTCATGGCCAGCGCCAGGTGCAGCGCGTGGGCCTCGACGACGGCACGGAACTGGATGCGGAACTGGTCGTCAAGGGCATCGGCGTGCGACCGGATCTGCGCTGGCTGGAGGGCAGCGGACTGGCGACTGCCCGCGGCATCCTGGTTGATGACCAGTGTCGCACCAACCTGGCAAATGTCTATGCAGCCGGGGACTGTGCGGAAACGCAGCACCCACTCTACTCCGAGCCGGTGCTGCTGGAATCGGTCCAGAACGCGGTCAGCCAGGGCAAGACCTGCGCGGCAGCCATCCTGGGGCAGGACACGAGCTATAGCGATGTGCCCTGGTTTTGGTCCGAGCAATTTGACTGCCGCATACAACTGGCCGGCTTACCGCAGCCACAGGATGAACTTGTGGTTCGCAGCGATGCCCCCAACTCAATGACCGTGCTGGCACTGGGAGCGGACCGGCTGCATGCGATTCAATGCATCAATGCACCCCGTGACTACATGGCCGCACGTAAAATCATTGCCCTGGGCGATGCAATCGATAGGGACCGCCTGCGCAATCCGAAAACAGAACTGAAGGAACTGCTGTGATCAAACTCAAGGTGACCGACCGGGACGGTCAGAAACATGAAATTGAAGCTCAGGAGGGTGACACGTTGATGGAAGCCCTGCGCGAGCACGATTGGGGCGTGTCCGCTATCTGTGGCGGCATGTGCTCCTGCGGCACCTGCCATGTCTACCTGAACGAAGAAGATGGTGGCAAGTTTCCACCCGTTGATATCGACGAGGAAGACCTGGTCGATATGCTGGAATTTACCCGTGAAAGCTCGCGCCTCAGTTGCCAACTGACCCTGAGCGCCGAACACAACGGTGTCAGCCTGGAACTGGCTCCGGAAGAATAAGCCGCCCTCTAGCGCTTAAAAGAACAGGCTGATCAGCAGCAGGCTGACAGCCCCTACCAATAACGCGGAAAACAGACCAACGGCGCAGGGCTTCAGGCCAATAGCCTGGAGTCCGCGCAGGGATGTGCCCAGACCTACAGCAGCCATGGCAATGGCCAGCAGCAACTCGGCCAGGGACTTCGTCTGCGCAACCAACCACTGCCAGTCCGCACGAGCCAGCACACCAAAGGCCTGATCGCCCATATCTCCCACGGTACGAAACGCACTCATGAGCGCGAAGCCGATCACGAACAGCGGCACCATGCGATACCAGGGGGTTGCCGCCACGCTGTCACTGGCCTGGCGCTGATAGAGAAAACCCAGCAGCGGAATTACCACCAGCATGCCCAGATTACGCACCAGCTTGGTCACCGTCGCCGTATCCAGCGCCTGTTGACTGCTGTAGAGCTCCTGGTAGACCAGGCCAGCCCCCGCGACCTGCGCCGTCTCATGCACGGAAGTACCAAGAAAGAGACCGGCCTTGAGCGCATCACCCGCAAAGAACCAGTGCGCCAGAAACGGATACGCCAGCATGGCGGCCACGCCGAACACGGTAATGCAGGCTATCGCATAGGCAGTTTCATCATCGCGCGCCCGGATGGTGGGCGACAGGGCCACTATGGCCGTCGCTCCACAGATGCCAGTACCCGCTGCAATCAGCGTACCGAGACGCGCAGAGAGCCCAAGACGCTTGCTCAGCCAGGTGACCAGCACCAGAGCCGCCGCCACACAGCCAATAATGACCGGCAAAGCCTGAAGTCCGATGGTACCGGCCTGCCCCAGCCCTAGACGAATGCCCAATAGCACGATACCGAGCCGCAGCAAACGCACCAGACTAAAGCGAACCCCGGCATCAGCCCAGGCCGGCAGGCCCAGCGTGTTGCGCAACAGCATGCCCAGCAGGATAGCCATCATGATGGGGCTGACGGGACTTTTCGGCATGTCCATCAAGTCCTTGCCCAGCCAGTCGGCCAGCGCGTGACCAGCCAGGGCCAGCAACAGCGCCAGCAGCACTCCGGGAACAGGTTGCAATAACCGGTTCTGCCCCTTGCGTAAGGACTCAAAATTGGGCCGGCGCAAGCCTACCTGCTCCGCGCCTGAAATTAAACGACCGTGCATTGCCCGGCCACGATCTTTTTCAGGGTGGTCATGGGGAACTGTGCCCTGGCCTTGCGGTCAATTGTGGCGTCACCACCTTAAACTGCTTATGCTCTCCCTCATGACCGATTCAGCATCACCACAACCGGACGCACTGAACCCGGAGACCGAGGGACTGCAATTACCCGCTGGCATCGCGCTATTGGCGAAGGTCGGGACGGGACGTACGGGCACCGTATACAAAGCGCAGTTTCAGGGTGAAACGGTGGCCCTGAAGGCCTACAAGCCAGAGGCAGTGGACTGGTATCGAAAAAAGATCGACAAAAATATTGCGGTCTTTGAAATGATGCAGAATCGCTCCCTGCGCGCGCAGCCGGCGCTCACCGCCTACACGGCCAAGCCAATTCGGGTCATCGGCCAGGACGGCAAAACCAGTCTGTGCTTCTTACAGGAGTTCGTGGAAGGCATCAGCATCAAAGACCTTGGCCGTCGCTACGGCAGCATTCCTGAGTATCTCATGCGTACGGCAGAAGCCATCGCGCGCACCTGTGATGAACATTCGATCACGGGCATTGATGAGTTTATGGCCAGCGCCAAACTGCGGCAAAGCGCCAGCACCTGGATGCCCGTCATGTTTGATTTCAAACACATTCCCGGGACCAGAGCGGCGCCAGCGCAACGCAGTTTTCTGCAGCGCATTGGACTGAGCAAACAACCCACCGGACCGGGTGGCTTTCTGGGCAATTGGCAGGCGCTGGCCCGCAGGCTGGAGCGCGACTAGACGCCAGCAAAAATAAAAAGGCCGGCAAATTGCCGGCCTTTTCTTTGCTCGCTAGCTACGCTCCGGGCGGTGCGTTGAGCAGGAAGTGTACCCAGATACTGGCGAAGTAACCCAGCATCACGGCCCAGGCAAACTTGAGGTGCGAGAAGAAGGTGTAGATGCCACGCGCCTGGCCCATAACGGCCACACCAGCCGCGGAGCCAATTGACAGCATGGAACCGCCCACGCCCGCAGTCAGGGTCACCAGCAGCCACTGGAAAAGATCCATTTCAGGTTTCATTTCCAGCACTGCGAACATCACCGGAATGTTATCGACGATAGCAGAGGCAAAGCCGACGATGATGTTGGCAACGGTGGGACCCAGATCCGTGTAGGTGAACTGAGAACCCACGGCCAGGTAACCAAAGGTACCCAGACCGCCCACGCAGAGAATAACGCCGTAGAAGAACATCAGCGTATCCCACTCGGCGCGCTGCAGGTTGGCGTAAATGTTGTAAACACCCGGCGCCGGACCATGACCATGGCCCATGGCCTGCTCTCCCATACCATCACCCAGATCAGCACCGCTCTGCTGCAGTTTCATGTCGCGGCGCTGCAAGTAATAGCCGAACAATTTCAGGAAACCAAGACCGGTCATCATGCCCAGCACCGGCGGCAGATGCAGCAGGTTATGCGCAGAAACTGCCATGCTGATGGTGAGGATGAACAGGCCCACCACAAACCAGGCGCCATATTTCAGCTCCGCAGAATCCTTGACCGGCGGCGGCATATCATTGCTCACCCACAGGGAGATAATGCCGGCCGTCACCACCCAGTTCACCACCGATGGGACGAACAGGGCAAAGAACTGCTGAAACTCCACCATTTCGGCCTGCCAGACCATCAGGGTGGTGATGTCTCCGAAGGGGCTGAACGCACCGCCCGCGTTGGCGGCAACCACGATATTCAAACAGGCAATGGCCACAAACTTGTGGTTCTGCTGACCGACCGCCATGACCACCGTCGCCATGAGTAGCGCCGTCGTCAGGTTGTCCGCAATCGGTGACAGGAAGAACGCAATGACGCCGGTGATCCAGAAGATCTGTCGCAGCGTAAAGCCACGGGTTACCAGCCAAACGCGCAGCACATCAAAAACGCCGCGCTCCTCCATGGTATTGATGAAGGTCATGGCCGCCAGCAGGAACAGGAACAACTCCACAAACTCAAGCAGGTTGTGCTCCAGCACTTTTTCCGGGGTACTGATGTCGCCCATGCCTGCGTAGGTAATGGCTACCAGAGCCCAGATCAGACCGGCCGCCACAATCACTGGCTTGGATTTCTGCAGATGCAGCTTCTCCTCCATGATCACGAGCGAGTAGGCCAGCACAAAAATCACCAGCGCCGTAATGCCCAGCGGGCTGCTGATTAGGTTCATGTCACCACCGGCCGCAAAAGCCAGACCAGGTGCCAACATGAGTACCAGGACCGCGAGGAACCGTGGCAAAGACAGTGAGGAGGAAAGCGTCATAATTATCTCGTCCCAAAAATCAAAAACAAAGTCGCCGACCTCCTTGGCCAGCGGCGCCGCATTATAGCGGATTTGATGCGCCCAGTGCGGTAGCAGCGGTGGAAACAGCCGCGGCACCGGAACGGGCGCTCGTGCAAGCGATAGCGTTTAGAAAGCGTTTACGCCCGTCAGTTCTTTACCGACCACCAACTGATGTACCGACTCCGTGCCTTCATAGGTGATGACGCTTTCAAGGTTCAGCGCATGGCGAATGGCACCGTATTCCACACTGATGCCCGCACCACCCAGCAGGTCACGACAATCGCGGGCAATATCAATGGCCATGCGAATGTTGTTCCACTTGGCCACCGACACCTGGGTGGGATGCAGCTTTCCGGCATCTTTTAGCCGCCCAAGCTGCAGGCTAAGCATCTGCGCGGCCGTAATGCGGCGCCCCATATCCGCCAGCCGCAACTGCACCGCCTGCGTGTGATTGAGAGGCCGCCCAAACATTTCGCGCGTTTCCGTATAGTCCAGCACCTCAGCCAGACAGGCCTGGGCCGCACCGATGCCACCCCAGGTGATACCGTAGCGGGCCTGGGTCAGACAGCTCAATGGACCTTTCAAACCCTTGATGTCCGGCAGCATATTGGCCGCGGGAATCCGCACATTGTCGAAAAACAGGGACGAGGTGATTGACGCGCGCAGAGAGAACTTATGCTCAATCTCTGGCGCCTCAAAGCCCGGCGTGCCTTTTTCCACCAGGAAACCGCGTACGCCGTCTTCCGTCATGGCCCAGACCACCGCCACATCAGCAATGGTACCGTTGGTGATCCACATTTTGGCGCCATTGATAATCCAGTCATCCCCGTCACGACGCGCGGTGGTCTTCATATTGGCCGGGTCCGAACCGCCGTGCGGCTCCGTGAGACCAAAGCAACCGATCGCTTCGCCGCTCGCCATGGCCGGCAGCCAGCGTTCTTTCTGCTCCTCAGAGCCATAGCTGTAGATCGGATACATGACCAGACTGGACTGCACGGACACGAAGCTGCGCAAGCCGCTATCGCCGCGTTCCAGTTCCTGGCAGATCAAGCCGTAGGCCACGCCGTTCAGGCCCGCGCAACCGTAGCCTTCCAGGGAACTGCCCAGCAGCCCCATAGCGGCGATCTGCGGCACCAGTTCCGCCGGAAAACGACCGTGTTCGAAGCATTCGCCGATAATCGGCAGAACCTCATCATCAACGAAACGGGCTACCGTGTCCTGCACCATGATCTCTTCTTCCGAGAGCATGGAGCGGACGTCATAAAGATCGAGAGGATTGAGTTTTTGCATGTTGGGGCTTCCACTCCCTGAGCAGGGAGGCTGGTGATGAAAACCCGCTTATTGTACAGGCTATAATGCCGCTTTTGTGGCTTATAGCGACGGCCTGTTCGCGAACATCATGAACCCAGCACCCTTTCCACGCATCCCGCTGCTGCTCACGCTCGCCCTGCTGGCAGGCTGTGCCACCGTGGTAGACAACGCGACCAGCCAACTCACGGATCAGCTGGGCGCTGCCATTCTGAATCAGAACGATCCGGAGACGGTGCGTGATGGCGCGCCGGCGTTCCTTCTGGTTCTCGATAGCCTGGCCGCGGGCGATTCGGACAACCCCGAACTACTCGCCACCACCGCAGAGCTTTACGCCGCCTATGGCACATTGTTTGTGACCGAACCGGATCGCTCCGCACGGCTGACGGAACGGGCTTTCGACTATGGCCAGCAGGCACTGTGCGCCAGCAATGGCGCTGCCTGTAGCGCCGATCAGTTACGCTACCAGGAGTTTCTTGGCACCCTGGACGAACTGACGCCGGACGATGCGCCCGCTCTCTACAGTTACAGCCTGGCCTGGCTGGCACAGATCCGAAGCAATGCAGGTGACATGTCGAGCTTGAGCAAGCTTCCGCGGGCCAAGGCCGCGCTGGAGCGGGTAGCTACGCTGGACCCTGACTTTCGTAGCGCAGATGTGGCCCGTTACCTCGGAATCGTGGCCACGATCCGGCCGCCGGCCCTGGGCGGCGACTTTCCGGCCGGCAAAGCGTATTTTGAGCGCGCGCTGGAACTTTCTGACGGCAAGGATTTATCGGTTCCCGTGGACTACGCACGCTACTATGCGCGCACGCTTTACGACCGTGAGCTTCATGACCAGCTGCTGACCAAGGTCCTGGCCGCGGACCCGGTGGCGCCGAAGCTCACACTCATGAACACTTTGGCCCAGCGCGATGCGCGGGAACTGCTAGACAGCGCAGACGACCATTTCTGATGAGGGGAACTATGAGCTTTTTCAAATCGCTTCTGGCCGCGACCCTGCTGGCCCTTATGGGACTCGTTCCAGCTACCGAAGCCGCTGCCAAGGTGACGCTGAAAATTGCCACCATTGTCCCAGATGGGACCGACTGGATGGCAACCTTGCGCGCCACCACCGATGAAATCGAACGCCGCACGGAAGGGCGGGTCAGTTTCAAGATCTACGGCGGCGGCGTGCAGGGTAATGATGCCCAGGTACGACGCAAGATGCGGGTCGGGCAATTACACGGTGGCGTCTTCACCTCCGGCGGCCTGCGCGCCTTCTTGCCAGAGGCAGAAATCTACGCGCTGCCCATGCTGTTTCGTGACTATGACGAGGTCAGCTATGTGCGCGAACGCGTTGACCAGTTGCTCTATGAGCGACTTGATGAGGCGGGCTATGTGACCTTTGGTTTTGCCGGTGGCGGCTTTGCCTATCTTATTTCCGCCACCCCCCTGGACACCCGCGAATCCATGCAGGGCGTCAAGGTGTGGATTCCCGAAGGCGACAAGGTCGCCGTCGCAGCCACGGAAACCCTGGGTGTCTCCGGTGTCCCCCTGCCGCTGACGGACGTGCTCACCGGCTTGCAGACCGAGCTGATCGATACGGTCATGGGCCCGCCGGTAGGTGTGATCGTTATGCAGTGGCACACGGTCATGAATTATCTGACTGATGTGCCACTGGCCTATGTTTATGCCGGGCTACTCATTGATAAACGCCACTGGAACAAGATTGCGGACGAGGACCAGGCGCTGATCCGCGAACTGATGACGGACATTTACCGTGGCTTTGATGAGCAGGGCATTGCGGACGACCGAGCCTCGCTCCAGGCGCTGGCGGAGGAAGGCATTGAAACGGTCCGTGTCAGTGCTTCAGAACGTGCCGCCTGGGCACAGCAGTTTGCCGCAGCCAACAGCGCCAGCGCCAACGCGGGTGTGGTGAACGCAGAACTGCTGCAAACCATCAACTGTCACTTGCAAGCCTATCGTCAACAAACCGCAGACCGCTGCTCTGACTGAGCGATGAGCGCCGTGCTGCAAGGCCTGGAACGCCTGGGGCGCTGGTTTGAAGACCTGCTGCTGAGCGGTCTGCTGCTAGCCATGATGGGGCTGGCCTGCTGGCAAATTCTCGGTCGTAACGGTTTTGGTCAGGCCTTGACCAGTGGTGACGAACTCCTGCGCATGATGGTGCTGTGGCTGACTCTTGCCGCGGCCATGGCCGCTAGCCGGGCGGACAAGCACATCGCTATTCCGCTGCTGGACCGCTTTCTTCACGGCTGGCAGCGCCGACTCGCACGCCTGATCAGCCAACTGTTCACCGCTGGCGTGTGCGCGGTGTTGGCCTGGTATAGCTGGCAGTTCGTCATGACCTCCCGTGAGTTCCAGGACACGCTGCTGAACGGCACGCCGGCCTGGTGGCTGCAGCTACCCATGCCCCTAGGCTTTGCGATCATGAGCTACCGCCACGCATTACGCGCGGCGGGGCTGCTGTGGCGGAGCGGGGCCACGGCCGAGGAAGTTGTGTCATGAGCTGGTTGACGCCGGTGCTGGTGCTGCTGGCCATACTGGGCGCGCCCCTGTTTGCCCTTATCGCAGCCAGCGCCCTGTGGAGTTTTTATCAGGCCGATATCGACCTGCAGGTGGTGGCCATCGAATTCTGGGGCATCGCCGAGATGCCGATCCTGCTGGCCATCCCGCTGTTTACCTTCGCCGGCTACCTGCTCAGCGAAAGCCAGGCGCCGCAGCGACTGGTGCGTCTTACCACGGCCCTGATTGGCTGGATGCCCGCCGGCCTGGCTATCGTCGCCCTGGCTGCCTGCGCTTTCTTCACCGCCTTTACCGGTGCCTCGGGCGTTACCATCGTTGCCCTCGGCGCTATCTTGTTTCCGGCCATGCAACAGGCGGGCTACGGCGACCGCTTCAATCTGGGGCTGGTCACATCCGCCGGCAGCCTAGGGCTACTCTTCGCTCCCTCACTGCCGCTGATCCTGTACGGCGTCGTCGCCGAAGTGCCCATCGACCAGCTCTTTCTGGCCGGACTTCTGCCGGGCTTTCTCATGCTGCTGGTGCTGAGCGCCTACAGCGTGTGGCAAAACCGCGCCATCCGCACCCCGCTGGCGGACTTTTCCTGGCGAGAGGTTTGGGCAGCAAGCCGCGCTGCCTGCTGGGAAATACCCCTGCCCATCGTGGTCCTGGGTGGCATCTATTCTGGCACCTTTGCCATTTCGGAAGCGGCGGCCGTGACGGCGGCCTATGTGCTGCTGGTCGACGTGCTGATTCTGCGTGAGGTCAAGCTGCGCGAACTGCCGCGGATCATGCGCGAGTCCATGATTCTGGTGGGCGGCATCATGATTATTCTCGGTGTATCGCGGGCCTCAACCAATTACATGGTTGATGCGGGTGTGCCGCAGCAGCTGCTGGCCTGGGTATCGGGCATGGTGGACAGCCCCCTGGCTTTCCTGCTCATGCTGCTGCTGTTTCTGCTGATACTGGGCGCCATTCTGGATATTTTCTCGGCCATTGTGCTGGTGGTGCCCCTGATCTTGCCCGTTGCGCAGCAGTTTGGGGTGCATCCGGCACATCTGGGCATTGTGTTTCTGGCCACCATGCAGCTGGGTTATCTCACGCCGCCCGTTGGGCTCAACCTGTTTATCGCCGCCTATCGCTTTGAGCGCCCCATTGGGGAAATTTATCTCGCCACACTACCGTTCTTCATCGCTCTACTGCTGTCAGTGGCCCTGATCACTTTCTGGCCCTGGCTCTCGCTGGCCCTGCTGTGATGACCCGTCAGCTGGAAACTCAGCCGCACTCAGCACAGACCAGCGCTGGTAATTCGCTTCGAGCAAGCGGAAATCTTCCTCGTCATCCACATCAAGACTGAGCCCGCCATAGGGCGTCACAACCACGCGCACCGGCCCACCCAGTACCGTACTGACACCTCGCTCAACCTTGGTCAAGGTATTGCCGGCGCGCAGGCGTCGGTACCAGCGACCCTTGCCGTGACGCAGCATGGCGGTCAGCTGTAAACGACAAGTCATCCAGGCCGCAAACCAGCCACCGGGCTGACGAAACAGGGAAAACACCAACTTCGCCACGTTATGCCAGTCTTTGGCCTTGCGATAGGAAAAGCTGGTCTGTAGGAATTCGGAATGCTGCAGATTCCGCGGCCGCGAGACATAGATGTTGGACAGACGAAACAGGCCTTCCTGCATCTGCACCAGAGGTCGCACAATCCCCTGCTCGGCCTCGGCGCCGTAGAAGGGCTTCAACCCCGGCTCGTCTGCAACCCCGACCAACATGGCGTTATTGCTCCCGCTGGCAGCATCCACCTGTGCTGCCCGCTCCACAAAGTCATCGATGGCTACGGGCGAGGCCAGCGGCAGATCACAGGACACCAGCAGCACCGGCCGCGTTGTTGAATCTGACTCAGCCTGCTGCCTGCGATGCGCTTCCACCGCTCGAATAGCGGCCCAACCGTTACTCAGCAGCTTGCCTTCCTGGGGCACGCAATGCACCTCGGGGCAATCGGACAGTACCGACGCCAGTTCATCGGCCGGACCGACCACAAAAATTTCGCTGATGTGACGCGCAGCGCGCAGCGCGTCTACCACGTGTCGAACCAGGGGACGGCCGTCTATCTCAAGAAATGCCTTGTTACGTCCGTTAACCAGACGGCGCGGATTTTGATGGGTGCCGGACAGCACAACCGCCTCAATCGCGCCGCCAAAGCCCGCCGGCTCACGCTCCGCAAGATGCCTCGTCACAACAGATTCACTCACCATTTAACAGCCAGATATATCCAATGACACCGCTGACAGCTTCCCAGTCATCACCATGGCTGATGGCATGCTGCATCCCTCTGGTCTCGCCAGTGCGGGTCCGACTTTATTATGCACGCATTGTCTTACAGGGTCGCCAGTGATACCACCACCCCCTTGCCGGCTTCCCTAAGCTGATTAGCAATCAGGCTGAAAAGGCATTCGCTTTATCGCAAAAATTTCTGCTTATCCACAGCCCCGCAAACGAGGTTTCATAAACTTGTATTTTCCACATAAAGTGATCGTTCAAAATCTGTGGATAAGGTGGCTGGCTGCTCTTTGACAGAGCCCGGGCGTAGGAGTAGTTTGAATCCCCCGTTACAGGAATCCCACCGGCTGAAAAGTCGGGTCGGAGCAGAGACTGAGAAGATCGAAAGATCGGCTCATGGCTCGCCCCGAAGCGGCACTGGGCCGACCCGCCCGCTGTCGCTGAGGCCTAACGAAACGGCCAATGCCCGGATGGTACCGGGTAGGTCACCCGGACCGGGTTCTGCGATAAATCGGTCGTACCATGGAGGTGACTCGAAGAAGATTCGCGATCTTCCGAGATAGACGCTCCGGCGTCGATAAAGAACGGCGGCGGGAAGGGCCGCGACCAGCAACCGCAGGCAGAACAGAAGCGGGGCGGGTCTGAATTGGAAAGGCCTAGGGCGGGTCTGCAGCCAGCCAGAGACGGAGTTCCAATCTTTCATAGGCCGGGAAAACTCGTTTTTCCCGGCCTTTTTAGTGGGCGCATTTTCTTGCCGGGGCAGGGTTCAGCGGCAACAGACCGATGCGCTGTGACTTATTTCACCTGCCGTTACGCCCAACAAGGCCTACAATGGCGGCTAGCAAATTAGAAGAACACCCATTCATGCAAGCGACCGAGAGCTCAGCAGAGGCTCTGATCAAAGTACGCGGCCTGACTTTTCGGCGCGGCCAGCGACGGGTTCTAAACCACGTGGACATGGATATTCCGCGCGGCAGCGTCGTGGCCATCATGGGCCCCAGCGGCGTGGGCAAAACCACCATTCTCAAGCTGATTGCAGGTCAACTGCAGCCGGATGCCGGCTCTGTCACCATCAATGGAAAGGCCGTAACCGGGCTTAATCGCCGTGAACTCTTCGCCCTGCGGGAGGACATGGGCTTCCTGCTCCAGAACGGCGCGCTGTTTACCGACCTGACCGTGTTCGAAAATGTGGCCACGCCCCTGCGTGAGCACCGGCGCATGAAGGAAGAAGAAATTGCTGTACGTGTGGAAGAAAAGCTCCATGCGGTAGGACTGAGCGGCACGGGCGAATTGATGCCCGATGCCCTGTCCGGCGGTATGGCGCGACGCGTGGCCCTGGCCCGGGCAGTGGTGCTCAACCCGTCCATCGTGATGTTTGACGAACCCATGGCCGGACTGGATCCGATCGCGGTCAGCACCATCAACCAACTGATCCGGCAAACCAACGACGACCTGGGCCTGACCAGCATCGTGGTTACCCACGATGTCGAACAAATGAGTCGCCTGGTTGATTATTGCTACATCATTGCTGATGGACGCATTGCCGGCCAGGGCCATCCCGATGAACTGCGCGGCAGCGACAACCCCGCAGTCAAGCAGTTTATGAATGGTCACGTGGATGGTCCGATTCCCTTTCATTACGATCAGGCCAGCGGCGCAGCGTCATGAAAGAAGCGATGCTAAGCCCCATCACGGAAGCCGGGCGCTGCGCCCTGTTTCTGCTGCGCATGCTGGCCGGTCTGCGGCCCGGCCCGGCCCTGCTACGCAATGTGTTACAGCAGACCTTTCTTATCGGCGCCCGCTCACTGGTCATCATCATGGTATGTGGATTCTTTGTTGGCATGGTGCTGGCATTGCAATCCATCAACGCACTGCAACAGTTTGGGGCCTCCGACCAGGTCAGTCTGCTGGTAGGCAAGTCGCTGTTCCGGGAACTGGGCCCGGTACTGACCGCCCTGCTCTTCGCCGGCCGCGCGGGAACGTCCATTGCTGCTGAAATCGGCCTGATGAAGGCGACCAGCCAGATCGACGCCATGGAACTCATGGCCATCGACCCGGTGCAGCGTATTGCGCTGCCACGCTTCCTGGCCGGACTGCTGTCCGTACCGCTGCTGACCGCCATGTTTAATGCGCTGGCCATTCTCGGCGCCGTGGTATTTTCCATCGGTGTCATGGGCCTGGACGCGGGTGTGTTCTGGTCCAAGCTGCAAAACGGCGTTTACTTTCAGCAAGACTTTATGAGCGGCGTCTGGAAAAGTCTGGTTTTCGGTGGCATCGTCAGTCTGGTTGCCGTTTGGTATGGCTTTTCCAGCAAGCCCACCGGCGCCGGGGTTGGCACCGCGACCACCAATACCGTCGTGGTCAGCTCCGTGCTGGTACTGATCTTTGACTTCATACTTACATCATTTATGACCTGAGAGCATCGCGCCATCATGAAAGCGAATTACAAGGTAGAACTGGCGTCCGGAATTTTTCTTTTGCTGGGCGTGGGTGCCCTGCTGTGGCTGTCCACCAAAGCCACAGATTTTGGCAACGAACTGGGTGACCAGAGCTATTCGGTTACCGCCCGCTTCACGAACGTGGCGGAACTCAAGCCACGGGCACCGGTGAAGATCGGTGGCGTCGCGGTTGGCATGGTTCAGAGCATCACGCTAGACCCCATGTCCTTTGAGGCAGTGGTGACGCTTACGCTGGACCAGCGTTATAACGAAATACCGCTGGACACGAGCGCATCCATCCTCACCAGTGGCGTGCTCGGAGATCGCTATGTTGGCCTGGAACCCGGGGGCTCTTTTGAGGTCCTTGAGGAAGGTGATGAATTAATGCTGACCCAGTCCGCTGTTGTGCTGGAACAACTGATCAGCAAATACCTGTTCAACGCGGGCGAAACGGAGGGAGAAGACCCATGAAACGCCTTTTGCTATCGCTGCTACTCAGCGCCCTATGCTGCACCGCAGCACTGGCCGAAGAGCAAGGCCCAGAGGAACTGATCCGTTCCGTTGCCGGCAGTCTGCTGCAGAAAATTGGCACCAATGAGGCCCAGTATCGCGCCAATCCGTCACTGCTCCAGGACCTGGTGCGCACGGACCTGCTGCCCACCATGGATGTGCGCTATTCCGCGCGACTCATTCTCGGGCGCGCTGGCCGCGGCATCAGTGAGGAGCAACTCACCGCATTCGCCGACACCATGAGTGAAGTGCTGATCAGTCGCTACGCCGATGGCATGCTGGAGTATCGCAATCGCGACCAGTTGGAGGTACTCCCCCTGCGCGGTGAGCTGAATGAAAAGGCGCAGCGCGTGCGTACCCGGGTACGTACGGAAAATGGCACGCAGATTCCGGTGGACTATGTGTTCCGCAAAACCGACCAGGGCTGGAAAGCCTTTGACGTCGTGGTGGAGGGCATCTCCTATGTCACCACCTATCGCAATCAGATCATGCCCCAGGTGCAGGAAGCGGGCATCGACGCAGTCACCGAGCGCCTGGCGCGTGGTGAACTGAAGCTCAGCGAATAGTCAGCCGGTGCACCCTACAACACGCAAGGCAAGAGCCTGGCAACGGTTGCTGATTTGCGCCCTCGCGGTGGCATTCCTGAGCGCCTGTGCCGGCACCCAGAGTCGCAACACGGATCCGATCAATGACCCCTGGGAAGGCTACAACCGCAAAATTCATGCCTTCAATATGGGCGTGGATCGATATGTAGCACGCCCGCTGGCCAAGGGCTATGACACGGTTACGCCCGCACCCATCAAGCGCGGTATCGGTAACTTTTTCCGCAACCTGAACTATCCGGTGACGGCCTTTAACCAGATTATGCAGGGTAAATGGCAGGAACTGGGCGAAAGCACGGACCGCTTCCTGGCCAACACGATTTTTGGCCTGCTGGGCTTTTTTGATATTGCCTCCCGGGCGGACCTGCCCTACCACCGGGAAGACTTTGGGCAAACGCTGGCCGTATGGGGCTGGAAGGACAGCAACTATCTGGTCATGCCCTTCCTGGGACCCTATACCACGCGGGACCTGCTCGGCCGAAGCTTCTACGGCTACCTCCACCCGATTTCCTACGCCGCGCGCGAGGGCGTCTACTGGCCTATTCCCGCGGAATTGATTCAGCTGCGGTCGGAACTGCTGCCGCTGGATGCGGAAATCGACGCACAATATGATCCCTACGTCTTTATTCGCGATGCCTGGCTGCAGAGGCGAACCAACTTGATCTATGATGGCAGTCCACCGGAACTGGATTACGAAGCCATGTTGGAGGATTTTGAGGAATGAAGTCAGACAGCACCCTGCGCCTCGCGCTGGCTGTGCTGCTCCTGTCCCTTCAAACCGCTTGCAAGGATGCAGCGGACTCGGCAGCCGACCTAACCGAGCCAAAGCGTTACGTGCATTCGCTGGACGGAGTACCCGCCTCGCTGGATCCGGCTCAGGCCGGCACACGCTACGCTAAATTTCTGGTTCTCAATCTCTACGATACGCTTTACCGCTATCGCTATCTGGCCCGCCCCTATGAGCTGGCGCCCAATCTGGCCGCTGCCATGCCCGAGCTCTCCAAGGACGGGCTCACGCTCACCATCCGCCTGAAACGCGGCGTGCATTTTATCGACGACCCGGCCTTCGCCGACGGCAAGGGGCGGGAGGTCACGGCGCAGGATGTGATCTATTCCCTGCAGCGCCACTTCGATCCAGCAACCCGTTCCCAGGGCGCCTGGCTGTGGCAGGGGCGCATCGAGGGTCTGGACGCGTGGAAGGACCAGGGCAGCAACTATGAGCAGCCGGTCAGCGGGCTGCGAGCGCTCGATCGCCATACGCTGGAAATCCGACTGACCCAGCCATACCCCCAGTTCGTACACACGCTGGCGCAGGGCTTTGCCGGCGTGGTGCCGCGTGAAGCGGTGACTGCATATGGGCTTGAATTGGGACGCCGTGCGGTGGGCTCGGGGCCGTTTCGCCTGCAGAGCATCGACAGCGCCCGCGCGCGCCTGGTCCGCAACGAGCGTTTTCGTCAGGAAACCTTTGATCTGGCGCTGGAGGGCTTTGATCCAGAACGCGATCAGGGGCTGGGACTGACCGCCCTCGACGGTCGCAGCTCACCTTTTATTGATGAGCTGGAGGTAGAGTTTATCCCCGAGGACGCAGCGCGCTGGTCCAGCTTCTACAGCGGTCTCACGCAGTTTACCAAGGTCCCCGTAGCGCAATTCGGCCAGGTGCTGGAAAGCACCGCTCCACCAACGCTGAAGCCCGAACTGCAAGAGCGTTTCCAGCTCCAGGCGGCGCCGGAACTGGGCTTTGTCTATACGTCCTTTAATATGGCCGATCCGGAGATCGGCTACAGCGAAGATCCGCAGCGCAACGCCCGCAACCGGGCCCTGCGCTGTGCCATCGTGAAGGGTTTTGACTGGACGCAGCGCAACCAGCGCTTTTTTGGCGGCATCGGTGAGGTGTTCCCCGGCGTTATTCCGCCGCGTCTGCCAGAGTACGATCCAGAACAGGACCGCGGTTCCACCGAAGCCGACCCGGCCGCGGCCCGCGCCCTGCTCGCTGCCGCAGACTGGGATGCCGGCAATCTGCCCGTACTGGAGTATGGTTTTCCTGCCAGCGTGACCGAACGGCAACTGTTCGAACAGTTCCGCGGCTTTATGGAAGCCATCGGCTATCCACGGGCGAAGATTCAGCCCCTGTCCTACGCCAGCTTTGGCGACTACTACCGGGCCTACAGCCAGGGCCAGGTAATGCTCATCACCAGCGCCTGGACCATGGATTATCCCGATGCCGAAAATACCGTGCAGCTGTTTTACGGCCCGCATCGTGCCCCAGGAGCCAACGCTGCGAGCTTTGATGACCCGCAATTCAATACCGCCTTCAGCGCGGCCGCCACCTTGCCACCCTCGCCCCAGCGCACCGAGCTCTATCGGGCCGCCAACCAGCGGGTCATAGATGAGTGCGCAGCGATAACGGGGCTGGTGCGCCGGCTGGTTTTACTCTGGGACCGCCAGGTGATTCTGCAACCGGACTGGGCCTTCGTGGGCGGCTATGCCATGCGCTTTGTAGATCTGCGCGACCCTGCCGGGCAACGCTAATGCTGGGCCGCTTTCTGGCCTTACGCAGCTTTTACGCACTGTCGCTATTGCTTGGCGTCACGCTGCTCACATTTGCCCTGATGGTTTGGTTCGGCCCCGATCAGACCTACGAGCTTATCGGCCGCAACAGCACGCCGGAACAGATTGACGAACTCCGCGCCGAACTGGGCTATGACCAGCCTTTCTGGAACCGCTATGGGCACTGGCTGGTGGAACTGGCCAGCGGCGATCTGGGCCTTTCCAATCGCTCGGGCGAATCCGTCAGCACGCTGCTGCGGCGCGCTTTACCGGTGACCGCAGCGCTGGTGCTTCCGGGTTTTCTTCTCGGTAATCTGCTTGGCCTGGCGGCCGGCCTGTGGGCTGCCTGGCGCCGGGGCAGTCTTTGGGATCGACTGATTCTGGGCGCATCGGTGACCGGGCTCAGCCTCAGCTTCCTGGTTATCATCATCGCGCTCCAGCTGTTGCTGTGCACGCCCTATGGCCTCAACTGGTTCCCCGCACGCGGCTGGCGCATGGATTCGCTGGGCGCCTATCTGCTGCATGTGACCGTACCAACGCTGGCGCTGCTGCTGGTGACCCTAGGCTATAACACGCGCTTTTATCGTGCCGTCGCTGCGGAAGAACTGCAACGGGATCACGTGCGCACCGCCCTGGCTTACGGTGCCACCCCACTGAGCCTCCTCAGCGGCCCGGTGCTTCGTAACTGCCTGGTACCCGTGATCACGCGGGTGCTCTATTCCATCCCCCTGGTACTGGTCTCGGGCAGCCTGCTGCTGGAGACCTATTTCGGCATCCCCGGCATCGGCCGCGTGACCTTTGATGCCATTAGCAGCGGTGACCAACCGGTGCTTCTGGCTGTGGTCACTCTCACGGCCGCCCTGTTTGTGGTGGTGCAGCTGCTGGCGGAGTTTGCCTGCCGCCTTGCGGATCCGCGCGGGAGGCTGCCATGAGTCCCGAATGGTTACGCATTCTGTGGCGTTCGCCGGGCGGACGCACTGGCTGCCTGCTGATTTTTCTGCTGGGCCTGCTCGCAAGTTTCACCAGCATGGGCTGGCTGGGACAGGGGTGGTCTGCGGGATCCGATATTTCCTGGGGCGAGGTCAGCGCCAGCCACTGGTTCGGGACCAATCGCCTGGGACAGGACATTTTTGATCGCGCCCTGGTGGCCACCGCGACGGCCTTTCGCGTTGGCCTGCTGGTGACCCTGGGCGCTATCGCGATTGGTGCTTGCCTGGGCGGTCTGGCTGGCTGGCGCCATGACCGCTGGCCGGACCATTGCGTCATGTGGCTGGCTGGCGTACTCGATTCGGTGCCGGTCTTCCTGCTGGCCGCAGCCCTGGCCTTTGCCTTTGGCGGCGGTGAGGCGGCCATGTATCTGGCCATGATCCTGTCATTCTGGACCACGACCGCGCGCCTGGTTCGCGCCGAAGTCATGCGTTTGCGCGGGCAGGATTTTGTCCTCGCAGCCCGCGCTATCGGTTTGCCCGGACAGCAAATCTTGCGGCGCCATCTGCTGCCCAACACCATGCATCTGCTTCTGGTGCAGGCCAGCCTGACCTTCGTTGCTGCCATCAAGACCGAGGTGATTCTCAGTTTTCTCGGTATCGGCCTTGATGACGGTGTCAGCCTCGGCCTGATGTTGGCGGAGGCAACGCAGGATATTCTCGCCGGGCACCTGGGTAACTTTCTGGCCGCCTCCGGCTGCCTCTTCCTCCTGCTGCTCGGGCTTAACCTGGCCGCTGACGCGCTGCAGGATGGTGTCGATATGAAGCAGGCACCCTCATGACCGCCTGTCTTCAGGTGCGCGGCCTGAGCGTAGACATCAAGGGAGGCCAGAAGCACCAACCGCTGGTGCAGGGGCTTGACTTCGACTTGCCGGCTGGCTCGCTCACGGGGCTGGTGGGCGCCTCGGGTAGTGGCAAGTCCCTGACGGCGCTGGCCTTGCTGGATCTGCTTGACCCCCGCCTGTTTACCTATCGGGCCGACCGCCTGCAGCTGGGTGACACCGACTTACTGACACTGAGCGCGCGAGCGCGTCGACGGCTACGTGGGCAGGGCATGGCCGCGATTTTTCAGGACCCCGCCACCGCGCTGGATCCGGTCAGCACCATCGGCCGCCAATTGCAGCGGGTCGTCAGCCGACAACTGAACCTATCCACCACGGATGCGCGCAGCACCGTGTTGCAGGCGCTGCAAACGGTGGGCTTCGAAGATCCGCAGGCCATCGCCCGTAGCTGGCCGCACGAGTTATCCGGCGGCATGCGGCAACGCATCATGATTGCCCATGCGCACGCTTTGCGGCCACGTTTATTGATTGCCGATGAACCCACCACCGCTCTGGATACGGGCCACAAGCAGCGCATACTGGCACATCTGCAGAAGCTCCAGACCGAGCACGGCACCGCCATCCTGCTCATTACCCATGATCTGCGTCTGCTTCCGCGCCTGGCCGATCAGGTGCTGGTCATGCGCGGCGGCAGGCTGGTAGAACAGACCCAGACCCGGGCACTCTTTCAGACACCGCAGCATGAATACAGCCGCCAGCTGCTGGCTGATTTGCCACCAGCGGTCCGCAAGGGGCCACCCCCGTCCGCGGTCCGCAAGCAAAACGCCCTATTAACGGTTGAAGGGCTGACGGTCACCCATCGCAGCAACAAGCACCGCCGCATCACCGCCGTGCATGGAGTTTCCTTTGAGCTCCTGGAGGGTGAAATTCTTGGTCTGACGGGCGTCTCGGGTGCGGGTAAGAGCACGCTGGCGCGCACCCTCCTGCAGCTCCATAGCCCCGATCAAGGCAGCATCAGGCTTCGGGGTCAGGAGCTCATCGGTGCGAATAAGGAACAGCTGCAGGCGGCCCGGCGCGCCATGCAAATCGTTTTTCAGGATCCGCTCACCGCCTTGAGCCCCAGGCGCAGCATCTATCAACTGCTCCAGGAACCGGCCCGACATTTTGGGCTGGATGCCAGTTATGAGCACTGCGTGGCCTGCCTGGCTGCGGTGGAACTTGAGGCGGATGTGCTGCAGCGCAGGCCGGCGGCCTTCTCATCGGGTCAACGCCAGCGCATCGCGCTGGCACGCGCACTGATCAGTGATCCGGCCCTGCTGATTGCGGATGAAACGCTCTCAGCGCTTGATGTATCCGTGCAGCAGCGTATCGTGCGCCTGCTCCAACGGCTCTGCCGTGAGCGGCATATCAGTCTGCTACTGGTTTGCCATGACCTGGCGCTGCTGCAGCAACTGGCCCACCGTACGGCCGTTATGCAAGCCGGCAAACTGGTGGAACTGGGGCCCACGCGGCAGCTGATGGATCAACCCATGCATGCGCACACGCGCGAACTGGTGGCCGCACAGCTTGCGCTGGATTCGACCCGGCCAGCAGCGTTAACTCGCGCTGTGGAGCCCTAGGCCTTAAGCTTCATTTTCAACCAAGAGCACCCGGAGATACGACCCATGCCCGATGCGCAACGGCTACTGAGCTTTCTGCTGTTGGCGACCGCCTGCTTGTTGCTGGCCTGCAGCAGCAACCAAATAAAAGGCGAGCCGCCCTTCGCTCAAATCATGAGCTGGACCCAAAGCGATGGGCGTCTGAGCGTTGAGCTCAGATTGCGCAACGTCAATGATGAAGCACTGGAGATCGACGCGATAGCGCTGCGCATCATGCTGCCGGACAATGGCGTATTGGAGCATGCGCCCAGCAATCTGAATGTCAGTTTGCCCGCTGGGGGCTCCGAGCGACTGACGCTGGACCTTACCGCCAACAGTCCGGCGCTGGAGCAATTTTTGGCGCTGGAATCAGGCACGATTGGTAGCCTTTCCTATGAACTCACAGGCCAACTGTTACGCTCGGGCCGAAAATCACTGACGCTCAATCGGGAAGGTTTTATTTATCCGGTACCCGGGCGCTCCGGTCAGTTCCGTTAGATCGCGCCAGCGCCGTGACCGCTACAACCATTTCGCAATTGACCACTTTTGCCGCGTCCAGTTAGGCTGGCCACGCGCTTTATTTGAGTAGGAAGCAAACCCTGATGATTATTTCCTTTGAACTCACTGAATCCGATCTGGAGCGGCTGCAGCAGCTCATGACCGAGGCCCGGCAGAATGCCAAGAACCGGGATCTGGACGATATTGTGAAGGCCGCCGATAGCCTGCTGCAGGAAGTGCGTCGGTCCGATGCCAGTGGTTTTATTCGCGACCGCATGAATACGCTGGAGATCCTTATTGGCATGGTGACCGACAGCAGCTGGGGGCTGATCGAGGAAGACAAGCAACGGGTGATCAACGCGCTGGCCTATTTTTCTGAAGCAGACGATTTGATTCCCGACGAAATTCCCGTACTGGGCTATCTCGATGACGCCATCATGATCGAAATTGTCAGTCTCGAACTGCAGCATGAGATTCAGGCCTACCGTGATTTCGTCATGTATCGCTCGGTGGAACTGGCCCGTCTGGGTGATGCGGCGGCAGCGCCAAATCGGGCCCAGTGGCTGGAAAGCCGTCGCCAGCAATTACATTCGCGCATGCGTAGACGACGTCGTCGCGGAGAGAAATCCCAGCAGGGCCGGTCGCCCTTCTCCCTGCTCTAAGCCTAACAACCACCGGACACCAGACCGATGAGTCAGCAACAGCTACCCTTTCTGATTGCAATCGAAACGGATCCTCTGCGCTATCACGGTGAGCATGGGCATCGACCCACCGTTCTGGAAAGCCCAACCGCCGAACAACTGCTGGCGCGCGTGGCCGCTGATTTGGGCAACTTGCTGCCCGATGCGCACCGCACCCACTTTAGTCTCGTTGGCGCCCTCTATGATCAGGCGCAGCTGCTGCGACCCCAGTGGCCACTCTACAGCGCCATGGAAAAGGTCAATCGCGCCCGCCTGGGCGGCAATCTGGATGGCGCTTCCCTACTGAGCATCGGCGCCGCGGATGGCGATCTGCCCATGACGGAACTGGTGCCGGACAACAGCTTGCCGCCGGGTATTCTCCAACTGCTGCCCTGCATGCTGATGGGCGACCCAAACCTGTTGGCGGCGCTTGAAGCGGAGATGGAGCACCGTTTCTTCGAAGAAGGCCAGCTATCGGCAAAAACTGCGCAGGCTCTGGAACTGGATTTTGGCATCGGTATCGCGCACGCCCGCTTTATGACCGTGACCGATCTGCGGGCCATGCTGAAACTGCAGCTGGACCACTTTGGCTTTGGCAGCCTCTGGACCCTGCTGGATGCGGCATTGGAAGGCGACGCAGCGGGCGCGCCGGTACAGGGTGCGGTCGGTCAGCGTTTCACCTGGGACGGCAGCCAGGTCAGGGCAGACTTTGAGACCTTCGATTACTGGGCCAGTGACGGCTCCGGCAAGGACGTTGAAGACCAGCATTTGGCCACCGCCTATGCCGACTGGACTCGCGAGTATCGCCAGTATCTGGTGACGCTGGAGGCCCATGGCATTAACGTTGCGCAGCAGTTAGCCCGCGACGGTAGCGCGCTGGAAGGTAGCTTTTTCGTGGAAGACGCCGGCGCGATTGATGATGAACTGGCCAGTATTACGGAACAGGGTGTTGAGGAACTGGGCGTGGTCGCGGTGACGCTGGCCCATGCAGGGCGGCTGCAACACTTCTACCCGCTGCAGGCGGAAGGCCTGAACCACATCCATGATCGCATTCGTGCACTGGGGTCAAGCCAGCTGGCTCTGGCCTTCCCCGGCGGGCTCAGTCTGGACGTTCTAAGTCGGCGCCTGCGGCCCGATGGCTAGCCCGCGCATCCTGCCGCGCTTGATTCAAGCCACCGCGGCCCCATCTTCTGTGCAACAGACAGCCTAAGCCGGAGTAAAACATGGCGCTCGACGACGCAACCCGGGATCTTATCGAACAACAGATCAACAGCCACCGCGTGGTGCTCTACATGAAGGGCAATCCACGCCAGCCCATGTGCGGCTTTTCCGCCAAGACTGCCGGCATGCTCGACAGCGTACTGGAAGACTATGTCCATGTGGATGTCATGCAGGATGAAAGCATCCGCGAAGGCATCAAGGTCTACGGCCAGTGGCCAACCATCCCCCAGCTGTACATCGATGGGGAACTGGTAGGTGGTTGCGACATCGTCACGGACATGTACAACTCCGGTGAACTGCACGCCATGCTGGGCCTGGAAGCACCTGATCGCACGCCACCGGAAATCACCATTACCCCCAAGGCGGCGGAAAAGATTCAGGAAGCCATGGAAGGTCACAGCGGCATCAGCCTGCATCTGCAGGTTGACCCTGATTTCCAGGCGCGTTTCCAACTGGCGCCAGCTCAGGGTGGCGAAATCGCGGTGTCCGCCAGCGGCATCAATGTCCTGTTCGACGTCGCCTCTGCGCAGCGCGCCCGTGGCGCGGCCATTGACTGGGTGGAGACCATGCAGGGCGAAGGCTTATCCATCAACCTGCCGGAAGCCCCCGCCGCCATACCCCAGCTGAGCGTGCGGGAACTGCAGACTCTGCTGGAAGAAGAGCGCGTGCTACTGGTGGATGTGCGCTCCGATGAGGAGCGCCTGAAAGCCAGCATCGCCAGCGCGCAACCCATGAACGCGGCCCTTATGGAGCAGTTGGAAGCCATGCCGAAAGACACGGCCCTGGCTTTTATCTGTCACACGGGTCAGCGCAGCCAGGTCGCGGCGGAACATTTCCGACGTCAGGGCTTTAGCGCAGTCCACAATGTGGCCGGTGGTATCGACGCCTGGTCGAAGGAGATCGACCCGAGCGTGCCCACCTACTGAGGCGCGACGGGAAAAGGCCTGCGGCCAGCGCCCCCGGGGCCTAATCCGAGAACTCAGCCACCACCGGCGTGTGGTCGCTGGGACGCTCCTGGCGCCTCGGTTCTACGTCAATCCAGGCGCCGGTGCAGCGCGCCCGCATGGCTGCACTGGCCAGCACCAGATCAATGCGCATGCCGAGATTGCGGCGGAAAGCAGCCTGCCGATAATCCCACCAGCTGAATGACGGTTCTGGCTGTTCAAACAGGCGCAGCGTGTCGGTCAGCCCCAGGCCCTCAATGCGTTGCAGCGCTTCCCGCTCGGGATCCGAGCAAAGGATTTTGCCGGCCCAGGCCTCCGGGTCATGCACATCCCGGTCTTCTGGCGCAATATTGAAATCGCCCATGACCAGCACCTGTTCATGGCGCGCCAACTCTTCCTGGATCCAGGCCGTCACGTGCTCCAGCCAGTGGAGTTTGTAGGCGTATTTGTCCGACCCCACCTCGCTGCCATTGACCACATACAGGTTGATAATCCGCACGCCGTCGATGGTGACGCCAAGAATGCGACGCTGGGGGTCATCAAGGCCGGCGACATCGGTAACAATATCTTCTGCCAGCGCCGGCTTACGACTCAGTACGGCCACACCGTTATAGGTTGGCTGACCGGAAAACACGGCGTGATAGCCCGCTTCCTGCAGCGCTTCCACAGGAAATTTTTCATCCACCATCTTGGTTTCCTGCAGGCCCAGCACATCGGGCTGGGCGCTGGCACACCAGTCCAGCACATGGGGCAGGCGCACGTTCAGGGAATTGACATTCCAGGTGGCAACTTTCAGCATAGATCTATCTCGGCGGTAAGCGGGAAAAGGCGGATGGTAGCACGCCGGAGGCTGATTTCAGTGAGTTTCAGCCGCGCCGGGAACCAGCCTCGCAGCCCATCGGGCAGCACCGCAAACTACGTCGGAGACCAGGCCGATCAGACCCTGCATCTGACCGCCAAAGCCATCGGGAGCGAAGCCCATGAAACCAGGAAAAACCGGCCTGCGTCGCCTTGTTAATGCCACCGGCTATAGCTGCAAGGGTTTGCGCGCCAGCTGGCAGCATGAAGCCGCTTTTCGGCAGGAGCTGCTGCTGACTGTGGTACTTGTTGCTGCCAGCTTCTGGCTGGCGCAAAGCGTGCTGCAGTGGCTTGCCCTCATTACCCCATTGCTGCTTTTGCTCATCGTCGAATTGCTCAACTCAGCCATCGAGGCCGTAGTAGACCGCATCGGCGACGAGCATCATGAACTGGCCGGCAGGGCCAAGGACATGGGCTCAGCCGCCGTGCTATTGTGCCTGCTGTTGGTTGCCCTCGTCTGGGGGGCACTGTGCTACGAGAGGTTTTTCGCATGATGAAATATCTGGCCCTGACCACGGCGCTGCTATTGCTGGCCGCTTGCCACTCAGACACCGCTCGGGAGGCGCCGGCAGAAGCGCTGGAAGCTCCAGCGCAAAGCAGGGATTGCGAATTATCAAAACCGGATCCTAATCGTGTCTGCACCATGGACTACCGACCGGTCTGCGGCTGCGACGGCAAAACCTACAGCAATGCCTGCATGGCTCAGGCTGCCGGTGTGCCCCATTCAGAACCTGGCGCCTGCCCTGGCGAGGGAGGCTGAAGCATGTACCGGATCCTTCGAGCCCTACTGCTGCTCTTGCTGATCTCTTGTCTCTCGGCCTGCGTGCCACCAAAACGTGATAAGGCGCTGGAGCCGCGCCTGCAGCAATATGAATCCATGGTGCGCTGGAGTCAATGGGACGGTGCTGCGACGTTTCTTGCGCCTGAGTATCTGGAGGAAAGCCCGCCCAGCAATCTGGACATGGAGCGCCTGCGCCTGTTCAAGGTGACCAACTACACGATTCGCTCTGCCGCCCCCCTGGGCGAGGGTGATCAATTCACGCAGATGGTGGAGATTCGCATGTTCAACCGCAATCAGGCGGTGGAGAAGGTGATCGTCGACCAACAGTTGTGGAAATACGACGAGGAAACGGAAAACTGGTGGCTGCACTCGGGCCTGCCGAACGTCCTGCAACGCTACTAGGCAGCGGACGCCTCTAGGCATGTCAGCCACCGATGCCGACAACTGGTTTGAAACGGCACCCCCGCGACTGGATCGGCAGACCGCGCAGGCGGTGGTACAGGCCAACTGGGGCCTTGAGGGAAGGCTGAGCCCGCTCTACGCTGAGCGAGACCTCAATTTTCGACTAGATGACCGCAACGGCCATAGCTGGCTGCTGAAGTTTTCGAATGCTGACGCTGCCCCGGCCAATCTGGCCCTGCAGCGCCGCGTCCTGCTGCATCTGGCACGGCACGCACCGAAGCTACCCGTACCGCGTTTACACCCGACCCTTGCGGGGCAGCATTACTGCCAGTTTCAGTCTGCCAGCCAGACCCACTGCGTGCAGCTTTTGAGCTGGCTGCCGGGTGAGCGCCTGGAGCTGGCAAAAGCCGGCTCCGACGCCTGGGCGCGTCGGGCCATTGGCAGCACGCTGGCCGAACTGAGTCTGGCACTGGCCGATTGCGAAGCGGATGGCGCGCCGGAAGACCTGCCCTGGGACCTGCGTCAGCTGACCCAGCTGACGCCACTGGCCAGCGCTTTGGAAGGAAACCCTGTGCACGCACTGGCTATGGCCGCGCTGGCAGACCATCAGCAGCGGCTCCTGCCAGCCCTACAGCAATGGCCGACTCAGCTGATCCACAACGACGCCAATCCCGGCAACCTGCTGTTCGACGTGGAGCGCAAGACTCTCACCGGCCTGTTCGATTTCGGAGACATGATCGAAGCGCCGCTGATCTGTGAGTTGGCTGTGGCCTGCGCCTATCTGGTTACCCTTGGCGACAACCCGCTGGAACCGGCCTGGGAACTGGTCGCAGCCTGGCAGGCTATCCGCCCTCTGGCCAGCGCCGAGCTGGAGCTTTTGCCCGCTTTGATACGCAGCCGGATTCTGACCACGCTGCTGATTCAGGGCTGGCGCGTCCACCGCGGCCTCGATCCGAACGGCGGCTTACGGGAAGATTATGAGGAAGCCAGCCAGCGACTGCAGGCACTCGCCGCGCTGGGTAATGATGCCGCGATTCAGTCCTTACGGGCACGGCTAGAAGCCCAGCACTGAAAACCCCCCATCAATGGCCAGTGTCTGACCGGTGATATAGCTGGCCGCGGGCATACACAGGAAAGCCACGGTACGCGCCACCTCCGCGGGCTGCCCCACACGGCCCAGGGGGGTCCGCGCCAGCACCTCGCGGGCATAGTCCGGATCGTCCAGCACCTGTCGCGCCAGCGGCGTCTCGATGTACCAGGGCGCGACCGCATTGACGCGAATATGGTCGCGGGCCCACTCCACGGCGAGGTTACGCGTGAGCTGCATCATGGCCGCTTTGCTCATGCCATAGGGTGCCCCGGTGCGCAGATGGGTCATCCCAGCCACCGAAGCGTTGTTGACTACGGCGGCGGCCCGATCCGCTGTGGCTGCTGCGGCCAGCTGCGGATAAAGGCGACGACACAGTTCGAAACACGCATCCAGATTGATGCGCATCACGGTGCGGAATTCCGCCGCCGTTAGCGAGGCCACGGGCTTGCGAATGTTGCTACCCGCGTTGTTGATCAACAGATCCAGCGGCCCCAGCTGGGTCACAGCGCGCTCCACCGCGTCGAGGCCGGCGTCGGTCGCCAGGTCAGCAGGGACAATCGACACCTCACCCGCCAAATCCGCTGCCACCTGTTCCAGCGCTTTTTTACCCCGCGCCACCAGAATCAGACGTGCACCCAGGCGGGAGAACTCCTGCGCCGTGGCCAGGCCCAGACCGCGGCTGGCGCCTGTAATCAGGGCGCGACGCCCGCGCAAACTCCAGGCATCATTCATCGCACACGGCACATGCAGTGGGCAGCGACAGTAAATGTGCCATCCTGGGCAGCGAGGCGCTCCAGATCATGCAGCAGGTCCGCGACGAAGCCACCCGGTGCACCCACTGTTGGACCATAGCTAAGGGGCAGATGTGCGGCCACACTGCCGAGCCACTCCTGCAGCATCATATCCAGCGGTGAAAGCAAGGGCTGATGGTAGCCCACACGATAGTTGGAGCCGAGTCCGGCCATGCGCGCGGCAGCGTCTACCGCTTCATCGAGACCGCCGAGCCGGTCCACGAGACCTCGCTCCAGAGCCTGCTCGCCACTCCAGACCCGCCCCCGCGCCACGGCATCCACGGCGTCTTCGCTCATGCTGCGGTGCCGGGCAACCCGCGCAATAAAGTCCGCATAAACCCGTTCCGTGGTGGCCTGGAAAATTCTTCGCATACCGTCATCAAGCGGGCGATCCAGACGCATGGTTCCAGCCAGCTCCGTGGTACCGACGCCATCGGTGCTAATGCCCAGCCGACTCAGGGTGCGGTCAAAGGTAGGCAGCATCCCGAACACGCCGATCGAACCGGTGATGGTTGATGGACTGGCCCAGATTTCGTCCGCCCCCATGGCGATCCAGTAGCCACCGGAGGCGGCCACATCCCCCATGGAAACCACCACTGTGGTGCCGTTATCCTGCAGCGCCTGAAGTTCACGCCGAATCTGTTCTGACGCCTGCGCATCACCGCCCGGACTGTTGATGCGCAGCACCAGCGCCCTAAGCTGCTCATCACGCCCCAGCTCCCGCAACTGTTCGCTCAACTGGTCGGCACTGATGGTGCCCGCGCCCAGACGACCGCGAACAATTTCGCCCTCCGCCACCAACACCTTGATGTCATGGCGCGCTGGCAATCCTGCTGGCGGGGTAATCAGGGCCAGATACGCATCGCTGCCGATGGCGCGATAACCATCGCCAGCGGCATTGGCCGCGCCCCGGAGCGCCAGGGTCTGGCGTGCTTCCGGCCGGCTAATGACCCGGTCTACCAGCCCCGCTTCCAGGGCGACCTGTGTGAAATCTCCATCCGCTGCCTCGATACGCTCGGGCAATTCGCGCAGGGCAGCCCCCAGGGCTTGCGGGCGAATGCCGCGCTGCATGGTCACGCTCTCAAGATAGGTCTCCCACAAACTACCCAGCCAGTAGGCGGCAGCCTCGCGCGCTTCCGGTGACATGTCGTCGCGAATAAAGGGCTCTATGGCCGACTTGTACTCGCCCACGCGGAACAGGTTGATGTCGACCGCCAGTTTCTCCAGACCGGTGCGGAAGAACTGGCGCATATTTGCATAGCCATCGATCCAGACCATGCCGCCGGGCGCCAGCCAAACCTCATCGGCAAAGGAAGCGAGCAGGTACTGATGCTGGCTCATGGCATCACCCATGGCCACCACCGGCTTGCCCGATGCCTTGAAACGCTCAATGGCATCACGCAAATCGAGTAAGGCCGCCAGACCAGCGCCTTGCATGGCGTTCGTATCAATGAATAGCTGCGTAATGCGCGTGTCCTTGGCCGCCGTATCCAGCACCTTCACCAGGTCCCGCAGGCGGGTTTCAGGGCGCCCCTGATCCAGCGCTTCCTGTAACGCCCGGTCCAAGGGCGTACTGCTGTATTCCTCGACCAGTTGCCCCTGGGGCCGCAGCACCAGCGTGGTTTGCGGTTCGATGGTCACCTCTTCCGCCGATCCGAACAGGGACAGGAGGAACAGACCAAGAAAAAAGAAAAAGACCAGATTGAGGACCACCACGCGCGTGGTGTTAAGTCCCCGACCCAGAGCACGGAGCAGGCGCATCAAGAGGCCTGAGTTTTGCGGTTCGGTTGCCATGAGCAGGCTGCCTAAATGTAGCGTGACCTTATGCTACAGAACATTAGCCAGCGCCGCATGGGCCGCTACTCAGGGTATTTTCGCGGGCTTGCGAATGCCTGCCAGCAACTCCTTCAGACCAGAGCGGGCGCGCATATCGCCCGCTGGAGCCAGTGCCGTGGGCGCGCTGCCCTGGAGGTCCGCAGGCGCTGCACCCTCCGCTTCCTGCAGCCGCAGCACATTGCCGGCCACGGCTGTGCGTAATGGCTCGAGCCCACTGTTTTGCAAGCGGTTGGCAAAATCGCGCTGCTGCTGTGCCTCAGCGACCTGCATGTCATAGCCGTTAATTACCTCCGCATCAGCGCGAAAACAGGAACTGCTGTCACTGCTCCAGTAGCGCTGCCCCGGCGTATCACGTTGCAGCCACTCACGGACCATGGCCAGCGGACCACGCTGCAAATGCTGCTTCACCCAGTCCGGGCTGATCATTTCCAGCCAGCTGTCATCAAACATGCGCGCATCAGCAATGGTGGTGGCATTGACCTCGGCAGTCAGTGCCCCGTCCAGGGGCAGGCAGTCGCCGTAGGCGAAAAACCCATAGTCCGCCTTCGCGACATGCGCCTCGATAAAACCGGGATGGGAAATACAGTTGCCACCGAAAAACACCAGATATTCCGCGTCCGTGGAGGCAATCGCCGCATTCAGCACCCGTCCGTTGCTGACCGGCTCACCGGGAGCATGAATGTGCCGCAGGCGGTCGCCGAGATGCTTTTTATGCAAGTCCAGTACCGCATCATGGCGGTCATCAAGGTAACGATCAGCCAGCAACACCTCAAAATCCCCGAAACTCTGCTGATACAGCGATGCAAGGCACAGATCGAGCGCGTCCGGTCGGGGCGGCGACAGAATGATGACAGCGACAGGCTTGGGGGCTTTGGACATGGATCCGTTATTGTTACTAGCTCAGGCGCAAGGGTACCCCAGCGCCCGCGCTGGCACCATGCACAGGCGCTTTCACCGGCTCATGGGCTGCCGTAAACTGGATTCCCCCCTTCAAGGAATTTTCCTGTGCCCTACGCCACTGACGCTACCGCTGCCACCATCCCGCTGATCCCCGTCACGGCTGAACAGCTGCACGATGTACTGAACGCGCTCCCGAAATCCCAGCGCAACTGGGCTGAGACTCAGGGTTTCGCAGCACGATCCGGACAGCACTGTTGCCTGCCCGACGATCAGGGCCAACTGGTTGGCGTCCTGTATACGCCGCCGGCGCAGAATGACCTGCTGCAGGTTGCCGCTCTGGCCAGCGCGCTGCCGGCCGGCACCTACCGCCTGCCGGAGGGACTGACAGCACAGCAAGAGCAGCTCGCGGCGCTGGGCTGGGGCCTGGAGAGCTACCGCTTTGATCGCTATCGACAACGCCGAAAACCGTTAGCCACGCTGCTGCTGGATGCGGACTGGGCGGACGAAGTGCGCGCCCTCTGCGAAGCGCAATGGCTGGTCCGTGACCTGGTCAATACGCCAACCGAAGACATGGGCCCGGAGACGCTGGCCCAGGCCTTGATCAGTGCCGGTGATGCGCATGGCGCCGAGACAGAATGCCTGCGCGGCGAGGCGCTTCTGACCGAGAACTATCCCGCGATTCATGCCGTGGGCCGCGCTGCCAGCACCCCGCCATTGCTGGCTAAGCTACGCTGGGGCAAAAGCGAACATCCCCTGCTGGTGCTGGTGGGCAAGGGAGTGGTATTCGATAGCGGCGGCCTGAACATCAAGCCGGGCGGTTCCATGGCGTTGATGAAGAAAGACATGGGCGGTGCCGCGCATGTGGTCGCGCTGGCGCAGTTGATTATGCAAGCACGCTTGCCCGTGCAGCTGCTGGTGCTCATGCCCTGCGTGGAAAATGCCATCGCCGGCAATGCCTATCGTCCCGGTGACGTGATCCATACGCGGCTGGGCAAGACCATCGAGATTGGCAATACCGATGCGGAAGGTCGCATGATTCTTTGCGATGCACTGGCTGAGGCCATGGAGTTGGAGCCTGACCTGGTGCTGGATTACGCCACGCTTACCGGCGCGGCACGCGTGGCCATGGGACCGGACATCCCGCCCATTTTCGCCAACGACAAGGCGCTGGCACGCGGTCTTATGGACGCCGGCGAGGCGGTGGCTGATCTGCTCTGGGAATTGCCCCTTCATGCGCCCTATCTGGACATGATGAAGAGCGATATCGCGGATCTTAACAACGCCGGCAAGGGTGGATTTGCCGGCGCCATCACCGCCGCCCTGTTTCTGCAGGAATTCGTCAAGCCGGACATCCCCTGGTGTCACTTCGATACCTTTGCCTGGAGCCCCAAAGCGCAGCCGGCGCGACCTCTTGGCGGCGAGGCGCTCGGACTGCGCGCCAGCTTTCGCTATCTCCAACCGCGCTTGGGCTCAGGCTAACCCCGTATAAAGCCCACAATCAGCACCAGACTGAAAGCGACCGTGAGCAAAGTAAAATAGCTGGCGGAGATGGCCCCGGCTTTAAAAAGGGTCATGAGCCAGCCCTGGCCGTAGACGCGTTTCAGTGCCAGCAGTAGATAGAGCGGCAGCCAGATCGCCACGCCAATGGACAGCCACAGCGTGATCTTTTGCAACCAGACCAGGTCGTTTGTGTGCGCCATACCGTCCATAAATTCCAGCAACAACAGGCCGATCAGGCACACAAAGATAAACACGTGCACATGCAGCGCGAAGATGAGATGCTCGAAATAGAAACGCTTCGCAAAGCTGTACCAGAACTTAAGGATCAGCGCCGCCAGTGGCAGCATGATAAACATGGTGGCCGGCAGCAGATCGAAGATCTCACCGACGATGAGCGCCGGGTCCTCTCCAATCTGGCGCATTTTCTGCGGCATATTTTCCGCTTCCGCGTTCAGTCGGTCATTGAGGGCCTGGGGCCACCAGCCAACGGCAATCGGATTGGTGACCGGATCCCAGGGCTCATCGCCGAAAAAATATAAATTCCCATCCCGAAAGTCACTATCCAGCTCCACCCCCTGGACGAGGGCCTGATCCAGATTAAACAGTTCCTGCTGCTCCGGTGGCAAATCGGCCAGCACCGTTTTCAGGCGCTCCAACTCCTGTTCAGAGCTGACCGATACCTGCACCGGTGGTGGCTCCGCGTCCTGCCCAAATTCGATGCTTACCAGATCGGAAGCGAGCAGAAAGGGCAATAGGAAAACCGCCAGACTGCTAAAAAGAAAGAGTCGCAGCGGCGGCGTATAGCGGTACCGTCGGCCGCTGAGAAAGTCGCGCGTTAATCGACCCGGATGCAACAGCAGGGCGCGCATGGTGCGCGCGAAACGCCCATCAACTTCGAGAAACCCCGCGCAGCAGCGCCGGAAAAAAACGCAGAAAATGATAGTCCGGCTGACCACAGTGATGGCAGTAGGGGCCAGCCAGCACGCTGCCGCAATTGCCGCAGTGTGAGGAGCCCGCCAGCCGACCAGCCGGCAGACTCAGTTTCGGATCCGGCCGCGCAGCGGCCCTGGCCTCGACCGGCCCATCCGCTTCCACATGGTCAGGAACCGGTACCGGCTTGACGACCGCATCCAGGTCATCACCGACCCCATCGCTCATGCCAGCAGACCCTCAGCTTGCATCCAGCCACAGGTGTCCTCCAGCAATTGGCGCGGGGGCGTGTAACGATAGCCCAGCTCCTGCTGTGCCTTGCTAGAATCGGCATGCATGTGCCGAACCACCATGGCTGCCCCCTCAGGCGTCAGGTCCGGCGCCTTGCCCGTAAGCGCTGCCAGCGCCGCCCCCAGGCGCGCGGCCAGCGTCAGCTGCCAGGCCGGCGAAGCCTTGGCTGGAACCGGCTTATTCAGCAATTCGCCCATGATCCCGATCAGTTCCAGGAAGGACAGAATCGGCCCGCCGAGAAGATAGTTTTCGCCCGCCCGACCGCGTTCCCAGGCAGCCAGATGCGCGCGCGCCACCTCACGCACATCGGCAAAGGCGCCGCTTCCGGGTGGCACACCCGGCAGCTTGCCGCTGTTCACCAGTCGGATCATGCGTGACCAGTTGTAGCGGTCGCCGGGCCCAAGGATATGGCCCGGATTACAGATCACTGCATCCAAACGCCCATCCCTCACCGCTTGCTTGATCAGCCGCTCCGCCACCCGCTTGGTGCGCAGATAGTTGATCCACTCGTCTTCGGTCCCGGTCCAGGGTGTGGCCTCGGTGAGCGTACCGGGCTGAAAGCCCCACACCACAAAGCTCGAGGTGTGGATAAAACGCCGCGCACCGGCCGCAACGGCTACGTCAATCAGATTCTGGGTGCCATCGATGTTAATGCGTGTCTGCAGCGCTTTTTCACGCGACCAGATACTGGTACTGGCACCCACGTGAAAAACCGCATCCGGCTTCTCAGGCATCGCCGCTCGCAGCGATGCGGCATCGGTCAGATCCCCGGTACGCAGATCCAGCGACAGGCCTTCAAGCGGGCTCAAATCCGAGCTCGCGCGGACCAGGGCAGTGACTTTCCAGCCGGCGTCCAGCAACTGATGCGCCAATTCCGCACCCAAAAAACCCGTGGCTCCGGTCAGGAACGCAGTATGTGTCATGCTTCTAATCCTCTGCAGGTACAATCCGCTTTTGCACTCGGATCGGCGCCATGCAGTCTAACATTTCAGCCTCAGGTTTGGCCTTTGAAGTGCGCCGTACGCTGCAGCTGGCGGCACCTGTGATGATCGGCTTGTTCGCCGGTTTCGCCATGAATTTCATCGACACGGTAATGGCCGGCAGGTTGCCGGAGAAAGACATTGCGCTGGCCGCTCTGGCCACCGGCGGAGCGCTCTGGTCTGCCGCGCTGATGATCGCTCTGGGTCTGCTCATGGCAGTGCAGCCCGCCGTGGCTCATCTGGATGGTGCTGGCGACCCGGACGGTGCCAGTGCAGTTACCCGCCAGGGCATGTGGCTGGCCATGGCGCTGGGCGTGCCCTTCTTTTGCGTGGTTTACTTTGGCGAGTCCATTCTGCGCTGGCTGGCGGTCACAGCGGATATTATTCCGGTAGCCGGTGGTTATCTTCGAGCCCTCGCCTTTGGCGCCCCATTGCTTTGCCTGCAGCTATCGCTGCGTTTCTTTTCCGAAGGCTCGGGACACACGCGGCCGACCATGTACATAGGCATTGGGGGTGCGTTGTTAAATATCCCCTGCAACTATGTTTTGATGTACGGAAAATTTGGCTTTCCGGCCCTGGGCGCCGTGGGCTGCGGCTATGCAACCGCCTTTGTGATCGCCCTGCAGACGCTGGGGCTGCTGCTGTACGTGCGGCGCCACCCGCACTTCAGACCCTTTGCCCTGTTCGCACACTGGGAATGGCCCCAGTGGTCACGCTTGCGGGAGCTGCTTCGTGTGGGTCTGCCCATCGCCGGCACACTATTCGTTGAAGGCAGCCTGTTCGTGGCCGCAGCGCTGCTCATCGGACGGCTGGGCGCCATGCAAACCGCGTCCCATCTCATTGCGATCAACTACTCGGCCTTGCTGTTCATGATCCCCTTGGGCCTCGGCAGCGCAGTCACCACGCGGGTGGGCAATGCGCTGGGACGTGGTGAGCCCATGGCGGCACGCCATGCAGGGCTAGTGGGAACGGGTATCGTGCTGGTCACGCAATGTCTGAGCGCCACGCTGATGCTGCTATTTCCCAGCGCTATTGTGGCCATTTACACCGATGACCCGCAGATCGCTGAACTGGCCGTATCACTACTGTTCCTGGCCGCCCTGTTCCAATTGCCGGACGGCATTCAGATTTGCATGGCCGGTGTGCTGCGTGGCTACAAGGACACGCTGGTGCCCATGGTCATCAACGTGCTGGCCTACTGGCTTATCGGTCTGACCCTGGGCTACTGGCTGACCTTCCACTATGGCCTGGGGCCGGCTGGCATGTGGATCGGCATGATTGCCGGACTCAGCGCCGGCGCCATTCTATTGAGCTGGCGCTTTGTCTGGCGCAGCCACCGCAGCATCATCGACCATGCTAGCGCCGTTCCATACCCCTGATTTTCCGCTCCAGTGCATCAATGCGCTCCTGTCGCTGTTGCAGGGGCTCGGCGTTCAGGCGCTGCTTATCAGCCGCCCGGTCGGCACCGGGCTGTAGAAACAGCCCGACCAGCAAAGCCGCAATCAAATAGCCCACGATCACCAGCGGCGCGGACGCCACGAGCAGCGCAACCAGGACGAGGCGCAAGGCCCAGACACTCCAGCCGGTGCGTTCCGCCAGCGCCGCACAGACGCCGGCCAGCAGCGCCTGCTCAGGGCGATAGAGTTTTCGCGGTGACTTCAAGGATTCTCACCAGCCTCAGCCGGGGCGACCTGCTTTGCGCTGACCTCTTGCTGGCCCGCCACACGCGCTTTCAAGGCGTCCAGCTCGGCTTCCAGTGCCGGGTCGTCGGCCGCTTCAACGGCTGCCCAGGACACAGGTTCCGCACCGCCCACCTCGTAAGAACGAACCCGCGCTTCCAGCCGTTCCACCTGACTTTGCAGCCGGTCGAAGCGACCCATGGCCTGACGAAGCTTGCGCTCATGCCGGCCCGCTTCCTGCTCCGCCACAGCAGGCGGCGACTGACGCATTTGCTGACGCGTGTGGAGCGAGCGCAGTTTGCTCTTCGCCTCTGCCAGCTTGCCCTTCAGGGTCGTCATATCCGTTTCAAGCTGAGCCACCCGTGCGTTCAGCATCGCCTGTTCCTCACGAGTACCGCGACGACGTTCGTCACATTCCTTGTGGGCTTTCAGAGCAGCGCGGGCCAGATCGTCACGACCCGCCTCAACGGCTTTCTCCGCACGCTCCTGCCATTCACCTGACTCCCGTTCCAGTCGTGCAAGCACCCGTTCTAGATGCTGCTGTTCTGCCAGCAGATCGGCGGCTGCAAGGCGCGCATCTTCGCCCGCGTCTTCCATCTCACGGATCAGCGCCCGCAGCAGCTTTTCCGGGTCTTCTGCCTTTTCCAGCAAGGCATTCATATTGGCCGCGATGACGTAGCGGATACGAGAAAATGTGCTCATGTCACAGCTCCTGTGCTGTTGTGGTCGTTACCGATGTTTATGCAGGTTCCATGCCATAGTTTTTTATCGTTATTTTTCAGAAGGTTAAGGTTTTGGCAAAAGCCCCTCTCCGCTTCAGGTGGCGAAATCCGCCGGCAAACGGTCGGGGTGACGCGGCTGCTTAAAACGGCGACAATAGGGGTTCAGGCTGCCCTAATCGAAGATGCCAAGCACGTGAACCCGCCCCTTTTCCATGATCCCAATCATCCCGCCGCTACCCTGGCCATGGCCTTGTCCATGGCGCTGGCTGCGGTGCAGGGTGAGGTCCGGGCAGCGACAACGGAGCCAGGCAAGCTGTCTGTTGAGGTTCTGCTCAAGGATCGCGTGAGCTGGGACGGCACCGAGCTGCCTGCGTATCCGGACGGGGAGCCGGAAATCACCATCGTGCGGCTCACGGTCCCGCCCGGCCAGGCCCTGCCGGATCATCAACACCCGGTAATCAATGGCGGCGTGCTGCTGAGGGGCGAATTGACCGTACGCAGTGAGCAAGGCGTCGAGCGGCGTCTGCGCGCTGGAGATGCGCTACTGGAAGTGGTCGACAGCTGGCATGCCGGCCACAACTCCGGTAGCGAGCCTGCCGTTGCCATCGTGTTTTACGTCGGCGCACGCGGCCTGCCGAATCGAATTTTGCGCAGTGAAGCTGAAGCCAGCGCGCCGGCCCCCCTCAACAGCGAGCGCATCGCCGCCACCTTTGGCAGTTATGGTGTGGAACTACTGCATCAGGAGGGCCGCTGCCGGGTCTCCAATCTCTACAGCATCCACGGCGGGGAAACCATCACCCGTACGCTGGCGGTGGTCGATCTGCCCATGGGGGTGCCGACAGCCCTGGCCGAAGCTCACGCCGAGATTCTCGCTGGCGCTTCTCTGGGGGCCACGCTCAAGGCAGCGGGTTGGTCGATCGACAAGCGACTGCTATGGCAAGGCATGCTGGAAGCACCCGCCCCGGGCAGCTGGCTGGAGCAGCTTATGCAACTGCAGCAGTCAGCGCCGCTGGCCGCCGAACTCTACCGACTGGACCTGGAACGAGACGGTGTCCGTTTCAGTTACGCCAGCATCGCTGAGATTCATCATCCCGAGCACCGCGACTCCGTGCAGGGAAGCGCTGCTGACAGCGCACTGCAGCGCGCTGGCGACGCTGGGTTAAATCAACTGACCCGCGGGCCGCGTCCGGGCACCGATGGCTCAGTCGATCCGTGCGATATAGGCTTCCCCCCCACGTCGAAGCTGCAGCAATAGCCTGCCCGGACGCGCTACCAGCAGCGCTTGAAACGCCTCCATGCTATGCACGCGCTGTCGGTTCACAGCGGTAATCACGTCACCCGGGCGCAGTCCCTCATAAGCCAGCCGACTGTCACGCTCCAGCGACTCCAGCAGCACACCACTAAGCCCTCGGGCCCGGTCACCCGCATCGAGCTCCGTAAACACAGCGCCACGCAGACGCGCATCCAGCTCGGCACCCTGCACACGCGGCGTGGGTTCCAGCTGTAAGCGGCTTTCACGATTGTGCCCATCACGCAGATAGGACACGGTCAGTGGCTCACCGACCGGAGCCTGACCTTCCGCGTTCATGAAATCCTGCGCATCACGAATGGGACGCTGCGCCAGGCTGGTGAGCACATCCCCCGGCTGCAGGCCCGCCGCATCGGCCACGCTGCCGCTCAGGACCTCAGCCACCAGTACGCCGCCCCCCGGTGGCACGGAGAAGGCTTCGGCCAGTTCTGGTGACAGATCCTGGACACTCACACCGAGCGTGCCACGCCGGACCTCACCGAATCGGATGAGCTGATCCAGAACATAGCGCGCCATTTGCGAAGGAATGGCAAAGCCAATGCCCACATTGCCCCCGCTGGGCGTGAAGATAGCGCTATTGATGCCAACCAGCTCGCCCCGCAGGTTGATCAGTGCACCACCGGAATTGCCGGGGTTGATGGAGGCATCAGTCTGAATGAAATTCTGAAACTCCAGACCACGAACGCCCGCCCGGCCCAGCGCGCTGACGATGCCGGAAGTGACCGTCTGGCCGAGACCGAATGGATTACCAACAGCCACCACAAAGTCACCCACGCGCAGTTCGCTGGAATCGGCCAGCGGCAGAGCACGCAAGCCTTCAGCGGGAATGCGAATGACGGCCAGATCCGTATCCGGATCGCGCCCCACCAGCTCGGCCTGCAAGCTACGCCCGTCTTGCAAAGACACGGCGATATCGTCCGCGTTCTCGATCACATGATTATTGGTCAGCACATAGCCGGCTGCCGCATCCACAATGACGCCCGACCCCAGGGACTGGGAAACCCGTTCCTGAGGCACGTCTGGCAGCCTGAAGAAACGCCGGAAGAGCGGGTCATTCATCAACGGACTGCGCACCTGGACGCGGGTACGGGTATAGACGTTCACCACGGACGGCGTCACCTCCTCCAGAACCGGAGCCAGGGAGGGTAGCGGCTGCCCATGGACGGCACTGGGCAGCGCGGCGAATAGCTGGCAGGTGACAGCCAACAACACAATAAACAGGAGTTTTCTCATAACAGGACTCGATATCAGCTATCGCTGAATTGTTACAGAAAAGTCCCTGTGCGTGCATGACCAGCCGGTAGGGCTGCGGTGGGATCGATTGGCGGGCTGCTGAATTTCTTGCGCCGCGGCACAAAAAACGATATACAGCACTTAACGGAAAATAAAAACACAAGATGTTGTGTTTTTCTGATTTCCGGGAGGGCTTGATGCAATGAGTCATGACAAGCTCCAGCTGCAGGTGCTGCGAACCGATGTGTCGGGCATGCCGCTGGAATGGATCGGCTACCAGGACGCGGCCCGGCTGATCAGCCTGGACCAGGTCAGCTACAGCCTCGGACGCAAGCTGTTCACCATTCACGGCGGCATCAATGCCCTCAGCGGACGCCAGAGCCGCATCGAGGTCAACGCCATTCTCGCCACCACCGGCCATCATCCTCACAAACATCTTTTCGCCAACGGCTACGTGCCGCCGCTCAGCAACAAGGCCCTGTTTCGCCGCGATCAAAACCTCTGTCTCTATTGCGGCGTGCGCTTTCCCAACTACCAGCTTTCCCGCGACCATGTGAGCCCCGTCAGCAAAGGTGGACAGGACATCTGGGCCAACGTGGTAACGGCCTGCAAGCGCTGCAACAACCACAAGGCCAGCCGCACGCCGGAAGAGGCCGGCATGCAATTGGTAGCGATTCCCTTCACACCCACCCACGCGGAGTATATTTATCTCCAGGGTCGGCAGATCCTTGCTGACCAGATGGAATTCCTGCTCGCGCATTTTCCGCGGACCAGCGTCTTACGGCGGCGCGTGGAAGCCGGAGGTGAATTACTTAGTTAAGGCCCGTGCCTGCCTGCTATGATCGCCGCATGAGCCTCACACCCGTCTACCTGGTCGACGCCAGCATTTACCTGTTCCGGGCCTGGCATTCCATGCCCGACGAATTCCAGAACCATCACGGTCAGCCCACCAATGCGGTCTACGGCTTTACCGGCTTTCTGTGCACGCTGCTGGAACAGACCGCCGCCAGCCACGTAGGCATTGCCTTTGACATCGCGCTCACCAGCAGCTTCCGAAATGATATCTATGCGCCCTACAAGGCCAACCGCGAACCCGCGCCAGAGGCTTTAAGTCGCCAGTTCGCCTGGGCGCGCGAGGTGGCCGAAGCCATGGGTTTCCGCTGCTATGGTGACGAGCGCTTCGAAGCCGACGATTTGATTGGAACACTGGCACGCTACTGGCAGCAGCGTGGACATCCGATTGTGGTGGTGAGCGGGGACAAGGACCTGGCCCAACTGCTCACAACGCGTGACAGCTGGTGGGATTTTGCGCGCAACAAGCGCTATGACAGCGATGCGGTGTATGAAAAGTTTGGCGTTTATCCGGAACAGATTGCCGACTATCTGGCCCTCACCGGTGATGCGGTTGACAATATCCCGGGCGTACCCGGCATCGGGCCAAAAACGGCTGCGGCGCTGCTCACCCACTTCGGCACGCTCGACGCGCTCTACGCACGACTGGATGAGATACCCCATCTGAGTTTTCGCGGCGCCAAAACCATGCCCGCCAAGCTGCGGAAACACCAGCAGGACGCCGTGCTGGCGCGGCGCCTAACCGGTATTGAGTCGACCGTTGAGTCGGTGCTAGCGACGCCTGACATTCAACGTCATGATCTGGATGAAGCGCGACTCAACCGCTTATTCGATGAACTCGCTTTCGGCGCCATGCTGCGCCGCCGTTGCCTGGACTGCCGCTGATCCGCAAGCAGCCCGTCGGGCTCTAATACGCTCTTAAGCGCCCTCAACCGCTGTTTTCAGGCGGCCGTTCCTTACCGGTTTTTTCGTAGTAGTCGTCCCAGAATTTATCCATATCCGGGGCCGATAGTTCCTGATCATCGTCGATTTTAGCGGACCCAATGCGCACCGGTCGTCGCGCGATTTTCTCCCGCACCGGCTGCTGATTGGCCATAAAAAACAGCTCATCATCAACCAGCACACCCGCATTCGGGGCATCGAAAAACTCCATGGCAATGGCCAGTGGTACCACGCCCTCGACCGTACCGCCGGTCGCATCGAGGTTCAGGCGCATAATGCGTTGCGGTGTAATCCCGCTCTGCACAACCACCAGCGCATTGTCCGTGATGGCCAAACTCTCAATACCCCCCATATTCAGCGTTTCAGGCACTGCCAGAGCAAGTGCTTGCTGAGCCCGCAAATCAATAATCTGCACGCCTTGCTCATAGTCAGACACATAGAGCAGTTGACGCGCCTCATCAGCAACCAGGCCCCGCAGCAAAACGCTTTGTGTGAGGGCAATGAACGGTCGCACCCGGTCCTCACCGGCCGTAAGGCGGTAAAGAATCGGACGATAGGCACCAATCGAGTAGAGATCATCGCCCAGCTTCACCACCTCGCCCAGGCGATGCGGCAGACCATCCGCAGCAACGGGGTATTTTTTGACCAGCTTCAGATCATCCAGCGTGAACTCAAACAGACCCGCGCGACCGGCCTCAGCGGGATCAATCTCCGCATGGATACGGGAAGCGCTGGATGAGACCCACAGGCGATTGTTTTCCGCATCAACCAGCAGCCCAAAGATGGACCAGAGGCCCGTATCCTCATCCGCGAATGCGAGCCGCCGTGTCTCACCGGAACGTTCTACCTGCCACAGCCCGCCCTGACTGGCATCACCCACCAGAAATGCCTCACGGGACGGATCCCATACCAGTGCGGTGGGCAGCACGACCTCTGCGGGAAGCGTGAAACGCAGCTCAGCAAAACCGTTGGGTTCACCGGCACGGACCATCAGATCATTAATGTAATCATAGGCCTCTGTACCGCGCACATTGGATGAGTCTTGACTGCTGTTGAAATCGTAGGACAAGCCCTGGCGCTGCATGGTCAGCATCATGTTGTAAGCATTTTCACGATCGCCATTTAGCGCATGTGCGTAAACCAGCTGCGTCATATACTGCTGGTTATAGGGAAACAACGCGTGTAGCTGTGCAACAAGATCTCGAAACTGCGCGTAGTCTTTACTGACATAGGCCTTATTCGCCTCGGCGCGTAATGTTGAAACCGCCACCGCGAGCGGTTGTCGCTGCGTCGGTTGCTGATCAGCCGATTGCGCCTGAGCCAGTGTCGATCCGGTCACAAGCAGGCAGGTAGTAAGTAGGAAGAGGCGCATGGTTAGCATTTTCATTGGAGATCTCTGCGTGGTTACTGGCCAAAAGACGCTGGTAAGAGCGCCGTGCTCCGATTTGGTTCCCACCCGAACGAATTTCAATGGCGCTTGTGGCGGTCGCAGCCATCCGGATCACACCCTGCGTACTATACTTCAGCCGTTTATTCGACGGGTGGGCAGATGGGCAATAAAAGACGATTTGAAGGTGCTTTCCTTGGCATTGATGAGCGGGACAACTGGGAGTACGTGACGCGCGTCAACGCCCGGGGTGTGGTCGTCATTATCCCGCTCACCCGCGCCGGCGAGCTAATCTTCGTGCAACAGTTTCGCGTTCCGGTCAACCGCGAGGTCATTGAGTTTCCCGCAGGACTGGTGGGTGATCATGATGACCCGGATGAAGCCTTGATCGTGGCTGCCGAACGCGAACTGCTGGAAGAAACCGGTTTCAAGAGCCAGCGCTTACGGTGGCTGACCCGATGCCCCAGCTCGCCCGGAATGAGCGATGAATTGCTGGACTTCTTTCTCGCGGAAGACGCCGTTCAGGTGGGTCCGGGCGGCGGCGAAGGCCGTGAAAACATCACGGTACACAAAGTGCCGTACGGTCAGGTTGATACCTGGTTAGCCGCCCAGCAACGCGCCGGCCAGACCTATGACCCGAAAATCTACACGGCCCTCTACTGGCTGGAACGGCGCGAGCAGCTTGCCACTATGCTGCCAGGAACCACAGATTAAGCAGCGCACTGGCCAGCAGCATGAGCCAGGTCAGTAGCGTGCCCCAAAAGCGTCCGAACATGCGTTGTTCCGCCGCGGCCAGGCCATAGCCATGCAGGCAGCGACCCAGCAGTAACATAGCCCCCAAGCCGTAAAGCAGCCACAGCGGTGGGGCCTGAAGCTCCAGCAGCAGCAACAGCAGCAACGCCAGCGGGACATACTCGATAAAGTTACCCTGGGCGCGAATGCGGCGCTCCAAAAGTCCATGATCTCCATGCCCCAAACTGACCCCGGCGGTTTGCCGCACGCGCACAATCAGATAGGACAGGAAGAGCAGCAGCAGCCCCAGACTGGCGGCAAAAAACGTGGTGACGGGCAGTTGCATAGGAGCACTCCAAATGGCGAACCGCCAGCGTAGCCAGACCTTGGCTGGATCACAAGCACCCGCGCTGCGGCCGGGCGAAGACGTCTAGGCCTGTGTCTGCTGAATACGTTGCCAGATCTTCATGGTCGCATTGGCCCGGTTCAGCGTGTAGAAATGCAGCCCCGGCGCACCACCGGCCAGAAGCTGTTCGCACAACTCGCTAATCACATCCAATCCGTAGGCTCGTAGCGACGCCCCGTCATCACCGAACTCCTGCAGTCGCTGCTCCAGCCAGGGCGGGAGGCTTGCACCACAGCGGGCAGAAAACCGAGCCAGCTGGGTGTAGTTGGTGATGGGCATGATGCCCGGCACAATGGGAATGGTAATGCCCGCATCACGACAACGCTCAACAAACTCAAAATAAGTGCCGGGCTCAAAAAAATACTGCGTGATCGCGCCCCGCGCACCCGCGTCCACCTTGTGCCGAAACCAGCGTATCTCCGCATCCATGTCCACAGACTCGGGGTGAATTTCGGGATAGCAGCCGACCTCAACGCGGAACCAGCCTTCGTGGCGCTCGTGCACATAGGCCACGAGATCACTGGCATAGTGAAACACCGGTTTGAAAGCGGAATCCGTCGGCAGATCGCCGCGCAACACCACCAGACGCCGAACGCCTTTACCACGGTAGCTGTCGAGCAGTTGATCAAGGGCCGCGCGCGATGGCGCCATGCAGGAAATATGCGCCGCAACCGGCACATCGGTGAGCTGGATAAGATCCCGTACCGTTGCGCTGGTGGCCTCCTGAGCGGAACCACCGGCACCGAAGGTAACCGTCAGATATCGCGGCTCTAGCAACGCCAGTTTCTGCCAGGTAGAACGCAGAATCAGCGCCTGCTCCTCGTTGCGCGGCGGGAAAAACTCAAAAGAGATCGGCGGTGAGAGGTTCATGCGGAGCGGCGGCCTGGCGAAAGCGGGCCGGCTGCTGCCGACCCGCGAGCTACCCTCAGCCACTGGCTGAGGGTTCGCAGTCAGTACATATCAGTAGCGGTAGTGCTCCGGCTTATAGGGGCCTTCCACTTCCACACCGATATAAGCGGCCTGCTCCGGCGTCAGCTCGGTCAGATTCGCGCCAATGCGCTCCAGGTGCAGCTGCGCCACTTTTTCGTCCAGGTGCTTGGGCAGTACGTACACCTGGTTATCGTAGTCATCACCTTTCTGCCACAGTTCAATCTGCGCCAGCACCTGATTGGTGAACGAGTTGGACATGACGAAACTCGGATGGCCCGTGCCACAGCCCAGGTTCACCAGACGGCCTTCGGCCAGCAGGATGATGCGCTTGCCATCTGGGAAGATCACATGGTCTACCTGGGGCTTGATGTTTTCCCAGCCGTAGTCTTTCAGGCTAGCTACATCGATTTCGTTGTCGAAGTGGCCAATATTGCACACGATGGCTTCGTTTTTCATGGCAGCCATATGATCGTGCGTAATCACGTTGTAATTACCTGTTGCCGTCACGAAGATATCCGCTTCCGACACCACGTCTTCCATGCGCACCACGCGGTAACCTTCCATGGCCGCCTGTAGCGCACAAATGGGGTCGGCTTCTGTGACCCACACATTCGCGCCCAGGCCACGCAGGGACTGGGCACTGCCCTTACCCACGTCACCAAAACCGGCCACCACAGCAATCTTGCCCGCCACCATAACGTCCGTAGCACGCTTGATACTGTCCACCAGCGATTCGCGGCAGCCATAGAGGTTGTCAAACTTGGACTTGGTCACCGAGTCATTAACGTTGATGGCCGGGAACGGCAGGGTGCCTTCCTGAGCCAGTTTGTAAAGACGCTTAACGCCAGTGGTGGTCTCTTCCGTCACACCCTGCACGGCAGCCAGTGCGCGCGCATACCAGCCGTGACGGGTATCCAGGCGCTTCCGGATAGCGGCAAACAGAGCCACCTCTTCTTCGCTGCCGGGGTTATCAAGCACGGACGGGTCCGATTCTGCCTGCGCACCGAGGTGCAGCAGCAGCGTTGCATCACCGCCGTCATCAAGGATCATGTTGGCGTAGGTCTCATTGCCCGCGTCATCAACCCAGTCAAAGATGCGATGCGTGAATTCCCAGTACTCATCCAGCGTTTCGCCTTTAAACGCGAATACCGGTGTGCCGCCGGCAGCGATCGCTGCAGCGGCGTGATCCTGCGTCGAATAGATGTTGCAGGATGCCCAGCGCACATCAGCACCGAGCGCCTCCAGCGTTTCGATCAGGACCGCAGTCTGGATGGTCATGTGCAGGCTGCCCGCGATGCGCGCACCCTTGAGCGGCTGGCTGCTCGCGAATTCTTCGCGAATGGATACCAGGCCCGGCATTTCCGTTTCTGCGATGGCAATTTCCCGACGACCGAAATCGGCCTGCGACAAATCTGCCACGTGGTAATCATCTGTTTTCAGTTTTTCAATCACTGCGTTCATTTCACTGTCTCCAGTCAAAGGTCTGCAAGCGCCGTTCAATTCAAAACGCGACCTGACCGAGCCTCGCCTGCTCCCATGGGCAGACTGCAGCGCTCCTCGGCAGGTACGCCATGCCGGTTTCAGAGACCGGCTTGATCCCGTAGTTGTTCTTTCCTGTCGGTCCGCTCCCAGCTGACATCCAGATCTTCGCGACCCAGATGGCCGTAGGCAGCCAACGGGGCGTAGATCGGCCGCAGCAGATCCAGGGAGGTAATGATGCCGTAGGGGCGCAGATCAAA
>JAOZKI010000099.1 GCA_029935455.1 Lysobacterales bacterium
CGGCGGTCTGTCCGGCCTGATGCTGGCCATCAGTGCCGCCGACCTGCAGTACCACGACACCTACTTCGTGGTGGCCCACTTCCATTACGTACTGGTACCCGGCGCCGTCTTTACACTGATGGCCGGCGCTTACTACTGGCTGCCCAAATGGTCCGGCAATATGTATTCCGAGCGCTGGGGCAAGATTCATTTCTGGCTCTCCTGCATCAGCGTTAACGTGCTGTTTTTCCCGCAGCACTATCTGGGTCTGGCAGGCATGCCGCGCCGAATCCCCGATTACGCGCCGCAGTTTGCCGATTTCAATATGTGGTCATCCCTGGGTGGCTTCGCCTTCGGCCTCAGCCAGCTGATCTTTGTGGGCGTGGTCATTCACTGCGTGTACTTCAGTAAGGTGAAGGCGACGGCACAGGTCTGGGAAGGCGCCAAAGGTCTCGAATGGACCGTACCCTCACCGGCACCGCACCACACCTTCACCAATCCGCCCACGGTGACCGCTTCCATGGTCGCCCATGCAGACAACCACTGATGGCGGAGCGGGACAACACGGGGGCTGAACTGGCGCCTGAAGAAATTACCCGGCGTCGCGCCAAAGCGCGGCGCACGGCGTTGTTTCTGGCCGCCATATCCACCGTCGTGTTTGTCTCGTTTTTGGTCACCGGCATTACCGGCCGAGGATAGATGAGCACCACAGGGTCACAAAACGGACGACTGCTACTGAAGCTGCTGGGCGTGGCCGTGGCCATGTTTGGCTTCGGCGTATTCGTGATGCCGCCGCTCTATGACACCTTCTGCGAAATTACCGGCCTCAACCAGGCCGGTATCAAGGTGGTTGAAGCCGCACCCACCGGCGTGGCTCAGGACCGGACCATCAAAATCCGCTTCGATGCCACCACCAACTCATCGCTGAACTGGGATTTCGGACCCCTGGAGTACAGCATGAATGTACCGGTGGGCGCACCGGCAGAAGCACTGTATTTTGCGGAAAATCAGGAATCCCGACCGATAGCCGGTATGGCGACCTTCAACGTCTCACCCCCCACAGCAGCCCGCTATTTCGTCAAGGTGGAGTGTTTCTGCTTTTCCAGGCAAGTACTGGAGGCGGGTGAATACCGTGAAATGCCGGTCTACTTCTTTGTGCAACCGGACATCCCGGACGACATCGAAGAAATGACCTTGTCATATACTTTTTTCAAAAACGATAATCAGCCGGAGCCCGACACCCCCGTCGCGCCCTGAGCTAGCATAGAGCGAGAAGCAAAATGGGAACCCACTCTGAAGGCACCTACTACGTTCCACACGGCACCAAATGGCCCATGACTGGCTCCATTGGCCTGGCCACCATGCTTATCAGTGCCGCCTTCTGGCTTAACGGCTCTGACATGGCGGAGTACACCACCTACCTCGGTCTGGCCATCATCATCTACATGGTGTTTGGCTGGTTTGGTGAGGTCATTCGTGAAAGCGAAGCGGGTATGTACAACGACCAGGTCGATACCTCCTTCCGCATGGGAATGAGCTGGTTCATTGTCTCCGAAATCATGTTTTTCGCCTGCTTCTTCGGCGCCCTGTTCTATGCCCGGGCTCTGGTGATTCCCTGGCTGGGCGGGGCTGGTAATAACGCCAGCACCAACGAAGTACTCTGGAATGGTTTTGTGGCCGCCTGGCCCTCCAATGGACCGGGAGAGATCGGTGGCGACTTCGGCACCATCCCCGCCTTTGGCATCCCTTTCCTGAACACGCTGATTCTGCTGTTTTCCGGCGTCACGCTGACGCTGGCGCATCACGCGCTGAAAGCCAACCAGCGCAAGCAGCTGGTCGCCTGGCTGGCAGCAACCGTGGTACTCGGCGCGATTTTCCTGTTCTACCAGGTAGAGGAATACGCGCACGCCTATCAGGATCTTGGTCTGACACTGGGCTCCGGCATCTATGGCTCAACCTTCTTCATGCTGACCGGTTTTCATGGTCTGCACGTGACGCTCGGTGCCATCATGCTGCTGGTGATCATGATCCGCTGCATACGCGGACACTTCAGACCAGAGAGTCACTTTGGCTTTGAAGCCGTGGCCTGGTACTGGCATTTTGTGGATGTGGTCTGGCTGGGCCTGTTTATCTTCGTTTACGTTCTCTAGGCCCCGCGAAGACAACCAGCACTGGCGTCCAAGGACGCCAGCGATCAGCGGCTGCACAGTCAGCCGCCGCGCGTTTGCTTATTCTTGCGTCGTTTGCTGCTGCGCCTCCAGGCCAATGGGCCCGCGCGACGAGGGTTCGACCCAGCCCAGGCGGAAGAACACATACAGCAGCACAAACAGGAACAGGGAAAGGCCGACACGCCAGGTCAGCCTGCGCACGGTGCGCGTGCCCTCACCCTTGTCTTTCACCAGGTAGTAGAACGATGACAGCAGGGTCCAGAGGATAGCGATCAGAAAAGCGATGATGATGAACTTGGATAGCACAATGAGTCTCCGGGGTCTGAGGGTCGCGATCTGCCTCTCGCAGGGGCGACAGTATCGGGGTGCAGGCCGGTGAAGTTCAAGACCCATTGGGCGCTCACACTGCTACTGGCGACGCTGGGCGTGCTGTTCTTCCAGCTGGGACGTTGGCAAAGTGAACGCGCCATCAACAAGGAGGCGGCTCAGGCGGCTTTTGACGGGGCAGCCACCCTGTCGACTCTAAACGCGCCCGCTCCCGATTGGTCGCAGATCACCCTGACGGGAACGCTGGACCCGCAGCGCCATCTGCTCCTCGACAACAAGCTGTTTCGCGGTCGCCCGGGCGTACACGTTTTGACGCCCTTGCAGCTGGCGGACCATGAAGCTCTGGTGCTGGTCAATCGCGGCTGGCTGCCGTTGCCGCCTGACCGCAGCGCCATGCCCCGCTTCAGCACGCCGGAGGGGGCCATAACGGTAAGCGGTCGGCTCGCTCCACTGAGCCAGCCTGGCGTACGTTTGGGCGCACCGGAGACCTTGCAACCGGGCCAATGGCCCCAACTTATGGTGTATCCGGAATGGGCCACGCTGGAAGCCGCTCTGGATACCCAACTGCTGCGCCAGGTTCTCTATCTGGATGCCAGCGACGCGGCCGGTTTTGAAGACCGGCAGTGGGCGCCCTTTACCATGGGGCCCGATCGACATCGCGCCTACGCCGTACAGTGGTACGGCCTGTGCCTTACCGCCTTCGTTATCTGGCTGGTTCTGGGCTTTAATGCCGGCAGGAGGTCGGCAGCATGAACAAGAATCGCAACCGCCTGGTCATCATCGGCATCTTTGGGCTGTTTCTAATCCCGTTGCTCGCTGCCATCACGCTGGAACGCATCGGCTACGAACCCGGCAATACGGTCAACCGCGGGCTGCTGGTTAATCCACCAGTTCCGCTGCCGCTAGCGGAGCGGCTCCTGCTTGACGGGCGGCCGGCTGCAGAACCGACCCGCGGGCGCTGGACCCTGCTCCATCTGATCCGCCAACCGGCGTGCGACGCGACTTGCCAGGCGCGCGTGACCGAACTGCGTCAGGTCCATATCGCAGCGGGACGTTATCAGAACGAGGTGCAGGTTTTATTGGTAAGCGAAGCGCCAGATGAAGCACTTCTCATGGGCATCTACGAACGCTTCTTGTTGCTTCCGGCCACGACCACCGGAACCGATTCGGAGGCCGATTTACTGGATGCAGCCATCACTGCGGCGACCGCCAACAGCGGCGCACCGACGGAGAACTGGTCCGCACTTGATGGCACCACCTTTATTGTTGATCCGGAAGGCAATCTCATGCTGCGCTACGCCCCCGGCTACAACCCCAGCGATCTGAATAAAGATCTCAAGAAACTGCTCAAATGGTCCGGACGCTAACCCTATGAAAAGACAACGACTGCATCGGTTGGCCACCTTCGCCGCCGTGGTCACGCTGTGTGTAATTGTGCTTGGTGCCTGGGTGCGCCTCACCCATGCGGGCCTTGGCTGCCCCGACTGGCCGGGATGCTATGGCGTGCTGACCTGGCCGGACGCGCCGGCCGAGATCAATGTGGCCAATGAAGCCTTCCCAGAACGACCGGTGGAAGTGGCCAAGGCCTGGAAAGAAATGGTGCACCGCTACCTTGCCGGCATCCTGATTTTGCTGGTGGTTGCCATCAACTGGCTAACCTGGCGTGGTGGCGAGGAAACCCGGCCCTTCCGCGGTGTCACCACCCTGATCCTGAGCCTGATTCTTTTCCAGGCCGCCCTGGGCATGTGGACCGTCACGCTGAAGCTGAAACCGATCATCGTTATGGCGCATCTGTTAGGCGGCATGACCACCCTGGCCCTGCTGAGCTGGCTTTCATTCCGCAGTCGACCTCGCCCCTTCGGACAACTTGAGCCGGTAGCAGCCGCAGTGCGCGCCAAACGGCCCCTGGTCGTTCTGGCCCTGGGCGTACTGGTAATACAGATTGCGCTGGGCGGCTGGACCAGCGCCAACTACGCGGCCATGAGCTGCCCGGATCTACCCAAATGTACTGGCCAGTGGTGGCCGCAAACGGATTTTGGTGAAGCCTTTACGCTGTGGCGCGAAATTGGTGTCGATTATGAAGGCGGGGTGCTGGATCATACTTCCCGCGCTACCATTCATCTGGTACATCGCATCGGTGCCGTCATTACCCTGACCGTGCTGCTGTTTGCCGCCTTCCGCATGCGACGGCTGCCAGCACTACAGCCAGGGGCCAATCTTCTGCTGCTGGGCGTACTGATTCAGTTCACGCTTGGCGTGCTGAATATTCTCCTGAAGCTCCCGCTGGCCAACGCGGTAGCGCATAATGGAATGGCTGCCCTGCTTATAGTGATACTGGTATGGCTACTGAATCGGACCTCGCCACAAGTCACGGCCTGACCCCTGCGGTCTGGCGTCAATACCTGGAGCTGACCAAGCCCCGGGTGGTGGCCCTGATTGTGTTCACCGCCGTGGTGGGCATGCTGCTGGCCACCTCGGGTTTGCCGCCCCTGAGCGCGCTGCTGGCTGGCACGGCCGGCATCGGCCTGGCCGCCTCCTCGGCGGCTGCCATCAACCACCTTTTGGATCAGCGTATTGATGCGGTCATGGCCCGCACCAAAGATCGCCCGCTCCCCACGGGCCAACTGACCGAGTCTCGGGTGCTGGCTTTTGCCCTCACCCTCGGTGCCCTGTCCATGGTCATGCTGGTGCTGTGGGTAAACACGCTTACCGCGGTGCTGACCTTCGCCTCATTGATCGGTTACGCCATCATCTATACGGTCTGGCTCAAGCGTGCCACGCCGCAGAATATCGTGATCGGCGGCGCCGCGGGCGCCGCGCCACCGGTTTTGGGGTGGACCAGCGTGACCGGCCAGGTGGACGCGGATGCGCTGTTGTTGTTTTTGATTATTTTCGTCTGGACGCCGCCGCATTTTTGGGCCCTGGCCATTCATCGGCGCGCTGACTACGCGGCCGTTGATATACCGATGCTGCCCGTTACCCACGGCGTGAACTTTACCCGCTGGCACATTTTCTTCTACACCATACTGCTGGTGATTGTGACCACGCTGCCATTCCTCACGGGCATGAGCGGCCCCCTGTACCTGGGCGGCGTGAGCGTTCTGAATCTTGGCTTTCTCTGGTATGCCTGGCGATTGCTGGTCAATGACGACCCCATGTTGCCCATGCAGACCTTTGGCTATTCCGTCACCTACCTGATGGTGCTGTTTGCATTCCTGATGGTGGACCATTACTTCATGGCCCTGACCGGCGCCTGAGGGCGGCAGGGCACTGGCAAGAAGAAGCCGGACTGGCTTCTCTGGAGAAGATCTATGGCTGATCAGACCACAACCGATGGACCGCTTCACGCCCTGGAAAATGCCGAGGAATTCATTGCCCGGCATATCGGCCCGGGGCCGGAAGATATAGAGCGCATGCTGCGTCAGGTTGGCGCCGCCTCGCTGGATGAACTGACCGAGAGCACCCTGCCCCCGGCCATTCAGCAAAAGGCCGCGCTGGACCTGGAGCCGGCCCGCAGCGAACATGCCACGCTGGCGCGCCTGCGGGAACTGGCGCAGGAAAATCAGCTTCGACACAACATGATCGGTCTGGGCTATGCAGAGACCATCACACCGCCCGTCATTCAGCGCAACGTGCTGGAGAATCCGGGCTGGTACACCGCTTACACACCCTATCAGGCAGAGATTTCTCAGGGCCGGCTGGAGGCCCTATTGAACTTCCAGACCATGATTACGGACCTGACCGGTATGGAACTGGCCAATGCCTCCCTGCTGGATGAGGCCACCGCCGCCGCCGAAGCCATGGCGCAGCTCAAACGCATAAACCGACGCAACAAAAGCCCGCGTTTTCTCGTCGACCATCAGGTTCTGCCGCAGACGTTGGACGTACTGCGTATTCGGGCCGAGCATTTCGGCTTTGAGATCGTTGTGGGCGAACCGGCGGAGCTGCTGGCAGCGGGAGAGGCTTTCGGCATATTGCTCCAGTATCCCGGCGCGCAGGGTGAGGTACGTGACCTGGAGCCTCTGATCGAACAGGCGGCAGCGCAGAATACGTTGACCGTGGTAGCCGCCGATCTGCTCAGCCTGGTGCTGCTGAAGGCACCGGGCAGCATGGGCGCCGACATCGTGGTGGGCAGTTCGCAGCGTTTCGGCGTACCCCTGTGTTTCGGCGGGCCCCATGCGGCCTTCTATGCCACGCGAGATGCGCACAAGCGCACCATGCCCGGTCGCGTGATCGGTGTGTCCCTAGACCGCCACGGCAAACCGGCGCTGCGCATGGCCCTGCAGACGCGGGAGCAGCATATTCGCCGTGACAAGGCCACCAGTAACATCTGCACGGCGCAGGCCCTGCTGGCCGTCATGGCCAGCATGTACGCGGTCTATCACGGGCCCGGTGGCCTCACGCGCATCGCCCGTCGGATTCATCGGCAGACGCAGCTTCTCGCTGATGGTCTTAAGACGCTGGACTACACGCTACGGCACGCCAGTTACTTCGACACGCTGTGCGTGGAAACGGGTTCGCAGACGGATGCTTTACTGGCCGCCGCTGATGCGGCGGGCATCAATCTGCGCCGCGTGGATGAACACACCTTAGGCATCAGCGTGGGGGAAAGCACCACGCGGGAGCACCTGAACGCACTCTTCGCTGTTTTTAGTGGTCAGAAATCGTCCTGCCCGGAACTGGGCGCACTGGACCTTAAGCTTGACGCTGATGCACTGGCCTTGCCTGCAGAGCTGCAGCGTCACGGCACCCTGTTGGCCCATGAGATCTTTCGTATTCACCACTCGGAAACGGAGATGCTGCGCTATCTGAAGCGCCTGGAGAACCGGGATCTGTCCCTGGCACACGCCATGATCCCCCTCGGCTCTTGCACCATGAAGCTCAATGCCACCACGGAGATGGTGCCGGTCACCTGGCCCGAGTTCGCACAGATTCATCCCTTTGCGCCGGACAGTCAGGTGCAGGGCTATCGCAAGATGATTGCCGAACTGGAACGCATGCTGGTGGTCTGCACCGGCTACGACGCCGTGTCACTCCAGCCCAACGCCGGCTCGCAGGGCGAGTATGCCGGTTTGCTGGCGATTCGTGGCTACCATGATGCGCGCGGAGATCAGCACCGGAACATCTGCCTGATCCCCTCCTCGGCCCACGGCACCAATCCCGCCAGCGCGGCCATGGCGGGCATGAAAATCGTGGTGGTCAAATGCGATGACAACGGCAACGTGGATGTGGACGAACTGCGCGCCAAGACCGAAGCGTATAGCGATCAGTTGGCGGCGCTCATGATCACCTACCCGTCCACGCACGGCGTGTATGAAGAACAGGTGCGGGATATTTGCGATCTGATTCACGCCCATGGCGGCCAGGTCTATCTGGATGGCGCCAACCTCAACGCCCTGGTGGGGCTGGCCGGCCCCGGCCAGTTCGGCGCGGACTGCTCGCATTTGAACCTGCACAAGACGTTTGCGACCCCACATG
>JAOZKI010000100.1 GCA_029935455.1 Lysobacterales bacterium
GGCAACGGCTTCGCAGGAAACGCCGGACAAACCGCTGAAGGTGTCCTGCAGCGCTCCAGTGAAAGTAAAGGGCACCAGACCCGCCACCGTAGGCAGCAAGCGCAAACCAAACTGTTCTGCCAGCTGGTAGCCAAAGCCGGATCCACCCAGCGAGGGCACGGACAGGGCGCCGGTGGCAATCACCAGCGTCTGGGCACTGAAACGACCCTGATCCGTGTGTAGGTGGAAGTCCCCGTCATGGACCACCTCAGCTGTTTCGCAGCGGGTGCGCACCTCCACACCCACCGCCTCGCATTCCGCCATGAGCATGGCCACGATCTGCTTCGAGGACTGGCGACAGAACAGCTGGCCACTGAGCCCGTTGACCGTCTCTTTCTCAAAGTACTCAATCTCGTGCGCCTCCACCATTTCGATAAAGTGCTCGGGCGTGTAGCGGGCCAGCGCGCTCTTGCAAAAATGGGGGTTGGCGGAGAGAAAACGGTCCGGGGTGGTGTAGCGATTGGTGAAATTGCACTTGCCCCCGCCGGACATGAGGATTTTCTTGCCTACCTTGTTTGAGCGGTCCAGCACCAGCACCCGGCGACCACGGCGGCCCGCGGTAAGGGCACACATAAGGCCGGCCGCGCCGGCGCCGAGAATGATGGTGTCAAAGCTCTGGCTCATGGGCGCAGCTTAGCGCCGGGCGCGGCCGTTGGCTACGCCATTCCCACCCGTGCGCTATGACGGGAGGGGCGACGGGTCCTGAGGCCGCTGGTTTTCAAGCACGGGCCGTTGACCTAAGATGGCCTCGAGCAACACATCAGCTTATGCAAAACAGGCCCGCCGCTATCGTGTTACGCACACCATCGCCGTCCTCGCTGCCATCCGCTGCGGATCGGGCCCAAGTGGCGCCAGCAAGCACACTACCGTCATGTTGAGCAAACCCCCGGAGCAAACCCATGGGGCGCATCCGCTAAGTACCGCCCTATTTTGGACGGTGATACTGGCAGGACTGCTGCTACGCGGCCTGCACTTTGACCAACAACTGCTGCTGGACGACGAATGGCATGCGATCCATCAATTGCTGGGAGACCGCAGTCCGGTACAGCTGCTGCTCAGCTTTGGCAGCGCGGACTACAGTATTCCACTCACCCTTCTGTACGGACTGATGAGCCACAGCATCGGCTTATCAGAACCTTTGGTGAAGCTCCCGCTTCTGCTGGCCGGGGCACTCACGCTCATCCTGTTCAGCCTGTGGGCACGAAGGACCTACGGGCCAGCAACCGGTCTGCTGTTCGCATTTCTGTTGTCCTGGTCACCCATGCTGCTGATCTATGGCTGGACTGCACGACCCTACGCTCTGACCCTGCTGCTAGCCTATTGCGCCCTGTGGTGCTTTGAGCGCTGGTGGAGCCGGCCAGACGCAGCGCGCCCGGCCGCCGTCGGGTTCGTACTGCTCGCCGCGCTGGCCAGCTGGCTCCATCCCCTGATGGGACCCTTTTTGCTGGGGCCTTTCTGCTATTGCGGCATCAGCGCCTGGCTTCGATCCGACTGGCCGGCCTGCAAGCGACTGTTGCTTCTGGGTGCCTGCTACGGCGCGCTCAGCGCTGTGTTGCTGCTGCCGCCGCTGATCGCCGACTTTCAAGCCCTGGCCAGCAAAGCGGGCAACGCTGAAATCACGGGACAAACGCTGCGGGGCGTCTGGTACTTCTGGCTGGGCATGGAACACTGGCCCGCCACCCTGCTGCTGTTGCTGCTGGCCCTCAGCGGCCTGCCCCAGATGCTGCGCGGCAGCCTTATGGTGCGCATGGCCTCAAGCGGCCTCCTGCTCACCGCTTTGGCACTGGCGATCACCCAGCCTGCCTGGGCTCAGCACCCGGTCACGCTGGGGCGTTACCTGCTGCCCACCTTGCCGCTTTTACTGCTGGCGATCGCGGGCAGCCTGAACCAGATTTGGGGTTGGCTGAAGCGCCAGCCCCTGAGCGGCAGAGGCCTTGGCGTCACTGCCATGGTCGTCGTTCTACTGTGGCTGCCCAGCCAGAGCGTTTTACCCGACCTGCTGCGATGGCCCAATACCCAGCGTAGCCATGCGGTATTTCAGTTCGCACTCATGCCCGGCCCGAATCCTATTGTGGCCTACCAAAGGGACCGGCTGGCCAGATCAGACTTCTGGCAGCAACTGGCCCGTCAAAGTCCTGACGACAGCATGGTGGCCGTCGGACCGTTCTATTTCGAAAGCTATAACTGGGATGCCGTGCGATGGGAGCGAGACAGCGCGCGGCGCATCCGGCCCCTAATGCTGGCTGAGTTTTGCGCCGGCCAGCGTCCGGGCGAAGTGCCCGCGAACCGTCGCTTTCGTTTTCGCAATGCGGTCTATCCGGAACATTTGGAGCGGGCCGGGGAGCAACCGGCCTGGGTCGTTCTAACCAAGCCCTTTGAGGGTTATGCCCATGGCAGGGAACAGGTTCCGGTCGGCGCAGCGGTATATCGCAGCTGCCGTCAGAAACTGGAAGCGCTGCTCGGCGCTGCGGACTACGAAGATCAGGCGCTGATCGCCTTTCGCGTCCTTAGCGAAACACCCACAGGCGATAAGCCAGAAAGTTAAAGGTGGTGACGATGACCGTCGTCACCCCCTGTGCGGCCCAAATCAGATGCTGCTCACTGACCAGCCATGTTGCCAGCAAGCCACCGTCCTTCAGAGCGCTGAACAGCAGACCATTCAGCATAAATTGAATCAGCAGCAACACCACAAACCAGAAACTGGAATGCGCCATGGTCACGGTCGGCTCGAACACCACCTTCCGGGACAGCAGAAAGCGGGTCAAAGCGCCTGCGCAAAAGCCCACTGAGGTCGCCAACAAGGGCGCCAGGCCCAAGGCCAGCAAACACGCCATAAGCAGCCAGTGGACAGCCACCACGAGCAGGCCGGTCAGGCAATGCAGCACAAAACGCCGGGATTCAATCTGAATCAGCTCACGCATGGGTCAGTCAGGCGCTTCCGGAGGGCGACGACCTTCGAAACAAAGGACTCACATAGCAACCCAGCCGTCGCAGCAGGCCCAGACCGGAGACCCACAGCACGCCCAGCCCATAACGTACCGAGCGGCGGAAATTGATGGAACTGGCCTCTTCAAAATACCGCGTCGGTACGGATATCTCCCCGACCACATAGCCAGCGGCAATGCCCTGCGCGAGCAACTGGTTATCAAACAGAAAATCATCGGAGTTGTCCTGCCAGGCGATCTGCTCCAGAAAGTCTTTGGAGAAAGCCCGATAGCCGGTGTGATATTCAGACAGCTTGGCGCCTAAACAAAGATTCTGTATCAGGGTCAGGCCCCGGTTGGCCACATACTTCCACAGCGGCATACCGCCCCGCAGCGCACCGCCGCCCAGAATGCGCGAACCGATCACGACCTGGTAGGTACCCGACGCAATCATGCTGACCATGGAACCGAGCAGGCGCGGGTCATACTGGTAGTCAGGATGCAGCATGACCACGATATCGGGCTGATAGGCAAGCGCCGTGGTATAGCAGGTTTTCTGATTGGCACCATAGCCACGATTCTGCGCGTGCTTAACGACCTGAATTCCCAGAGACTCGGCCAGGGCGACCGTATCGTCATCACTGGCATCGTCAACCAGAATCGCGTGATCCACCAGACCCACAGGCACATCATTCCAGGTGGCCCGCAGCGTTTTACCCGCACGAAAAGCTGGCATCACCAGCGCAACGGTTTTCCCCAAAATCATAGTGGTCCACTTCCTGTTATTTACAGAGCGCAACTGATGAGCAGCGCTGGCGATCACAGTGCGCAAAGGCTACCACGCCGCGCATTTCAACGGCATGCATGAAGGCCGAGCTGATGCAGGGGCGCATCTCATCAAACAGACAGCACGCAAGAATGACCGCGGAAGGCAACTGAATAGGCGGACGCCACCGCCCGCCTCAGGGCTGTCACGGTCGTGCCGTTCTGCTGTTGTGCTGATGGCGTGCGGAGCACGACAAACGCTTTGAAATACACGTAGCTGAGCGAGTTCGCTGCGACGTGTCAGCGCGTCAACTCAGTGGCCTGATCCTTTCCCCACTCAACGTACCGCCACGCGACCCAGCTGTGCGGGTACAGGCACGGAAATGATCTGTGCCAGAAAGAGCATGCGCAGCCCAGGCCGGCTACCGGAACAACTTATTGATACCAATCGCAGTAGTGGGTGGGCACATAGCTACCATCCTGCGTGTAGCCAAATGCGCTTAGCTCCTTTTGCGCCAACCGCCAGGCCACCGCCTGCTCCCTCTCGGCCAAGGTGTCTTTCCATTCGCCGGTAATGCCCTTGCGTACAATGTGCTCTGCTGCCTCGCCTGGCTTACGCCCGCCGGTCACGGTTTTGAAGTTGGTCTTGGCATGGATAGCGTCAATCGTTGCGTCATCGTGAGCCAAACCCAGACGCCCAAAAAGACTGCGACAGAGCGCGTGGAAATCCCGCTTCATATCTTCATAACGCAGCACAAGAATGTCGTGCTTTTCGCAATGGTGGGCCAGCGCCGCGGCTCTCGTTGACCAGGCATTTAGCCGGTCCATATAGCTCAGCTCTTTTGGTTTCCATGGCGCGTCCCACTTCTCCATGAGCCGGCCGTAGTGAAGGGCGGAAATCGCCGCGTCACGCCCATCACGCATCACGACAATTTTGGTGGAATCTGGGGATGCCGACTGCAGCTGCCTGAAACACATAATCTGGTCCGCTGCTTTGAGTACCACCGGCGCCTGCGGCTCCGATTGATTCTGAAGAAAACGGAAGTAGGCGCCGGGCGTTCCGGCCAGATCGGGCATATCCCGAACAGCCTCAATAAAGGACTGTAGATCGCTGCGACGCATATTACCCACGCCCAGTGTGTTATCGAAGTCTTCAGACTTCATCAGGGGGGCGTCATCTGCCTGCAGTTGATATTGACCGAGTGCCATCAACCGCTCCAGAAACTGATCCACGTTATCCAGAGAAAAACGCTCCGCTTCCTGTCTGGACTGCTCGTCCATCACGGGCAGCAAACCGCGGCCGAGAAAAAGTTCTCTGATGATTTCCTCGCGCTCACGAAGCCGTACGGACTGACCCGGAACAGTGCGTGGGGGCAGCCTGAAGAAACGACGTAAGCGACCGTCCGCACGACTGACAATCGGCCCAGGCTCATTCGCGTAAGTGGCGCGAATAATGTCAAATTCACGCCAGGCGATGAGTTCGGGATGCGCCGCGAGCACATGCAGGAGCCAGGAAGTCCCGCTCTTATACATCCCCATAATGTGAATGAGCCGCTGATCGTCGTGATGCATGGGTATCTTCTACTAGGGACGTGAGAGTCGAGAGTTTATCAAAGCAGAGCCCTCAGAAGTATCCGTTACTGGCGGAGCCGAGTTCTTAAGGACCTGGAAAGCAAGACTCCGATGAAGGCCTATTGCGACAAAAACCTGGCCCTGCATGAGCTATCGACAGATTTAGTCGGCCCGGAAAATTGGCCGATCCAAAGATCAGGCCCGCCGGTCAAAATCAGCGAAATCCGGGCGGCGCATGTGCCACCAGTAGCTGAGCGTAGAACGGGGCCAGTTGTTGGTCACCTTGCCGGCGGCGTTTTTATACCAGCTGTGGCAACTGGTCACCCACACGGTTTGCGCGAGATCTTCCTGCATACGCTCGTTATAAGCATGCTGCACATGACCCTTAACCTGGAGCGCGCGCAGCTCATGCCCCAGCAACTCAAGCAGGCAATCCACCACGTAGTTCGCCTGTCGTTCCACCATGAAAATGATGGAGTTACTGCCCAGGTTGCTGTTAGGCCCGTACAGCATGAAGAAGTTCGGGAAGCCATGCACCGCAACGCTCCGATAGGCCTCGGCGCCATGCTGCCAGGCATGCTGCAGACTGATACCGCCCTCGCCCCTGTAGTCGACGGCGCTGTGCATGGCGCTGGCCTTAAAGCCCGTCCCGTAAATAATCAGGTCCACGGGGCGTTCTTCAGCATCTTCCGTGCGCACGCCCTCAGGGCCCATGCCGCTGATGGGTGAGGTCACCAGTTCCACCCCGGGTTGCTGGAAGGCCTGATAGTAGTCGTCAGAGATGAGAATGCGTTTGCAGCCCAAACGGTAATCCGGCGTGAGTCGGGCCCGAAGTTCGGGGTCACTGATCTCCCTGTTGCGATAGTATTCGCACCACTTCTCCCACAGTTTCCGGAGCCAATTGGCCCGGTTTCGAAGCACGGGATAGAGCACCCACTCGCCGCGAAGATAGATCAGGCCGCGCATCAGTTTCTGGGCAAAAGGCACATACCGGAACACCCATTGCTCCCAGCTTTTGTAGGGGCGGTCATTGCGTTTGATGATGAAATTGGCGCTACGCTGGTAAACGTAGAGTTGTTTCACCTGTGCAGCGATGCGGGGGATAAATTGCAAGGCACTGGCCGCATTGCCGATCACCGCCACACGCTTACCCGTGAGGTCATAGTCATGATCCCAGCGGGCCGAATGGAAGCTGTGCCCGGCGAAGGTGTCCTGCCCCAGGAACTCGGGGATATGAGGCAGATTCAGCTGCCCCAGGGCACTGACTAGCGATCGAGCCGTAACACGTTCACCACCGTCGAGTGTCACCCGCCAGTGCCCCTCCTGTTCCTGCCACCGGGCAGACTGGACCGTGGTATTCAGCCGTAGCTTGGAGGTCAGCTGCGCCTGCTCCGCACAGCGTTGGAAGTAGGCTCTGATCTCTTCCTGAGGCGAAAATCTGCGCGTCCAGTCCGGGTTGGGAGCAAAAGAATAGCTGTAGAGCACCGAGGGCACATCACAGCAGGCACCGGGGTAGCTATTGTCATGCCAGGTGCCGCCCAGCGCCGACGACTTCTCGAGGATCAGAAAGTTATGAATGCCCCGTTCCCGCAGCTTAATGCCCAAGCAGATGCCCGACATACCGGCGCCGATTATGACGACGTCGTAGTCAGCGCGGTAGGTCACGGCAGGCTTTCTCTTGGAGTGGGGTGTCAGCCGCGCGGGTAAATCAGGCCGGCGGCTGGTCCCGGGTAAAGACCAGTTCACGCGCCGAGGACTCGGCGGCATGGAAACGATAGCCACCCACACGATAATCCTTGAGCGCCGCTACATCATTGATTTCGTTTTCGATAATGTAGCGTGCCATCTGCCCCCGCGCCTTTTTGGCAAAGAAACTGATGACACGGTAGTTTCCGTTCTTCAGATCCTTAAATACCGGCGTGACCACTTCCGCATCCACAGCCGAGGCTTTTGCCGCCTTGAAATACTCGTTGGACGCGAGGTTCAGCAGAATGGGCGAACCGGTTTTTCCGATCTGCCTGCTCAGCGATGCCGCAATGTCATCACCCCAGAACTCATACAGATTCTTACCGCCGCTGTTCTGGAATTTCAGCCCCATCTCAAGCCGGTAGGGTTGCATAAGATCGAGCGGGCGCAGCACGCCGTAGAGCCCGGAGAGAATGCGCAGGTGTTTCTGAGCAAAAGCCAACTGGTCGGCTTCTAGCGTTTCCGCATCAAGCCCCATATACACGCCGCCTTTGAAGGCCAGCAAGGCCGGTTTCGCATTGCCCTCGTGAAACGGCAGGCTCCAGTCCCTGAACCGCTGATGGTTAAGGTCCGCTATGGCTTCCGAGACCCCCATGAGTTTGCGAATCGCAGCGGGATTTAAGTCGCGGGCATTCTCAACCAATTCTGCCGAGCGTTCCAGGAATTCAGGCTGTGTACTTTCGCGCAAGGTGATCGGCGTTTCATAGTCCAGGGTTTTGGCGGGGGAAATGACGGTCAGCATGGGAGAAGTCCTGTGTTGTTCAGAGTCGCTAGGGGCTGCTAGGTAATATGATACCTGCGCCATGCGAAGGGAAGAAGAAGGACTCCCTGGCAGCGACAGACGCCGCTTTTCACGCGCCAGCCCAGACGGGAGAAAAGGGCAGAACGATTGCAACGGGCGC
>JAOZKI010000101.1 GCA_029935455.1 Lysobacterales bacterium
TGCTGCCGGCCGAGTCTGCCTGGGCTGAGGCGGCGCAAAAATCCATTCTGGTCACCGGTACCAGTACCGGTATTGGCCGCAACCTTACCGAGACGCTGGCTGCCGCAGGTCATCATGTGTATGCCGGTGTGCGCAACGATGAGGACTTCGCCGCGCTGGACGCCCTGGATAACGTGACGGCCGTGCGCATGGACGTTACCCGACCGGACGATATTGCGGCGGTGCGGGCCTTGATTGAGGCGCGCGGCACCGGCCTCCATGGACTGGTCAATAACGCCGGTATCGGTGATGGTGGTGCGGTAATTGATACGCCGATAGACCAGCAGACGCTGGTTTACCAGATCAATGTTGAGGGCGTATACCGGGTGACGCAGGCGTTCGCGCCGCTGGTGATCGAGTCCGGTGGACGCATCGTCACCACCGGCTCCATTGCCGGCACGCTGGCCTGGGCGGGAGGTAGCGCCTACAGCGGCAGCAAGCACTGGATTGAGGCCTTTACCGATGCGCTGGCAGAGGAAATGGCACCCCAGGGCGTGTCCGTAAGCGTGGTAGAGCCGGGCAACTATCAGTCACACATCCGGCGCAGTGCCGTGTTGCGGGGCTTCGAGCGGGTGCGGGCAGCAGGCGGCGAGATCACGCCGGACATGCAGGCCATGTATGAGGCCACCACCGCCAGAGAACTGTCCTACAAGACGCCGGAAGAGGTTTCCTCAGCCTTTATGCACGCGCTTTTTCATGAGCAACCGCTGCGGCGCTATGTGGTGGTGCCCAACCAGGATGAGCAGGCCATGGTGATCGGTCGCAAGATCCAGCAGCTGCTGGAACTGAACCAGTGGGGCCCCTATCGCTACACGCGTGATGAGTTGGTGGGCATGCTGGAGCAGTTGGCAACGGAGCAGGCAGCCACGGCTGAGTAAGGCCACGTCCTGGCGCGGCTACGGAATGGCCAGGCGTCACCGGGCGGTTCTTGAGCGCAGTGCATGGGCGCGCCCGGGGGCGCGTTTGAGAAGCGGGGTATACTCAGGCAAGGAGCGCTGCCGGTTCATGGCTATGACCGCTGGCGTACCGGCCGAGTGTTGGCCCCCTGTCGCGACCGCCAGCACCGGGTCAGACTGATCCTGAAGTTCCCTAAACCTAAAGAGATAAAAGGAGACAAGAGATGGGCATGATGAGTGAGTTCAAAGACTTTGCCATGCGCGGTAACGTGGTCGATATGGCCGTCGGTATCGTGATCGGTGGAGCATTCGGCAAGATCGTTTCCTCGTTTGTAGACAACGTCGTGATGCCACCGATTGGCATGGCCATTGGGGGGGTTGATTTTAGCGATCTGGCGGTGACGCTCAAAGAAGCCACGGGTGATGCGGAAGCGGTGACGCTCGGTTATGGCGCCTTTATCCAGACCACGCTTGATTTCCTGATTATTGCCTTCGCGATCTTTATGGTGATTAAGGCCATGAACTCTCTGAAGAAGAAGGAGGAGACGCCCGCTGAACCGGAAGCGCCGCCCGAGCCGAGTAAGGAAGAGGTGCTCCTTACGGAGATTCGTGATCTATTGAAAAAACAGGGCTAAGCGCCGCTTGCCCCGTGGCCCCGCCGCGACGCTGATCAGCGACGCGGGAGGTCAGGGGGTGACCTTCAAGCAGGGGGCTGTGCGCCTGCTATTGCCAAGGGGGCTGCGAAAGCAGCCCTTTGCTTTTGTTTTGCTTTCAGCCTTTGGCCTATTGCTGGTTCTTCTCATCAGCGAAGGGCGTCAAATTCGTGGGCGCTAAAGAGTGCCCTGACCATCCTAAACGCGGCGTACGATCGTGGATACCCTTGTCTATCGGGGTTAATTATCGGCAAAAATTCTAATTACTATTGAAAATCATTCTCATTTGCATTAATGTCGCCGCATTCCATCAACTAGGCACTGAAAATGAGAATTTACCTGTTTGCCCCGCGGTCCCTCGCGGTGCTTTGTTCCTTGGCCCTGGGTACCGCCTTTGCCAGCCACGCGCTGGCGCAAGATGAGCAAGAAGACCTCGAAGAAATTCTGGTCGAGGGCAAGTATCTGTCCATAGACAAGATCGATTCCGTAAAAACCCCCACGCCCATCGTCAACGTCCCGCAGAGCCTGTCTATTGTGACGGCGTCCCAGATCGAAGATCAGGCCTTTTTCAGCCTGGGCGACGCCATGCGCTACACGCCCGGTGTGGCGGTCAGCCAGGGTGAAGGTCACCGTGATGCCATCATCATTCGCGGTATTCAGACCACGGCGGACTTCTTTGTCGATGGCGTGCGCGATGACGTGCAGTACTACCGCCCGCTCTATAACGTGGAACAGATTGAGGTGCTTCGTGGCCCCAACGCCCTGCTGTTCGGGCGCGGCGGTGGTGGCGGTGTCATCAACCGCGTGCAGAAGAAAGCACTGCTTGGCGAGCAGTTCAATGTGCTGGATGTCAGCCTCGACAGCTTCGGTGCTTACAACGGGTCCATCGATGCCAACTTTGACGCGGGCGAAACCATTGGGGTGCGCGTTATGGGCTACTACGGGCATCTGGAGAACCACCGGGATTTCTACGAGGGTGATGCCTACGCGGTGAACCCGACCATGACCGTCAAGTTCGGTGACGACACCACCGGTACCTTCTCCTACGAGTACGTGAATGATGATCGCACCGTCGATCGCGGTGTGCCGTCACAGTTTGTTGCCAACGGCCCGAACACGCCGCTGCGTGGCTATGACGACACCTTTTTCGGCTCACCGGATGAGAACTTCACCACCCTGGAAGCCAGTCTGTTCCGAGCCCGCCTGGATCACGGTTTCAACGATGCGCTGCGGGGCAACCTGACCGTTCAGTACGCGGACTATGACAAGCTTTATCAGAACCTCTACGCCAGCGACACGGTCGTGGTCGTCAACGGCGTCTTCGATGAGGTGGAGCTGGATGGCTACCGCGATACGACGCAGCGTGAGAATTTGATCGCTCAGGGTAATCTCGTCGGTGAGTTCGCGACCGGCTCGCTGGGGCACACGCTGCTGGCCGGCTTCGAGCTGGGCGACCAGGACACCACCAACGCGCGCTTCGATAACGTGTGGGCAGCCAACGGTGATGACCAGCTCTTCATTCCGTTTACCGATCCGCTGCAGCTGCCGGAATTTGGCTTCACCAAGCCGGCCCGCAGCCGTGAGTCCACGGTCCGCTTCCAGTCCCTCTACCTGCAGGATCAGATTGATCTGACCGAGCACTTCAAATTGCTGCTGGGCCTGCGTTACGACCGCTTTGACATCGACGTGCTGGATCTGGTTGAGGCGCAGGATGGCGATGACAACAACGGCCGCTTCTCGCGCACCGACGAAGAAACCACGCCGCGCTTTGGTCTGATCTACAAGCCGCGCGAAGACATGTCTTTCTATGCCAGCTACAGCGAAACCTTCCTGCCGCGTTCCGGTGAGCAGTTCCTGACCCTGAATCTGGATTCAGAGAGCACCCGTCCGCAGTTCTTCGAGAATAAGGAAGTGGGCTTCAAATGGGACCTGCGCCCGGACCTGAGCCTGACCACGGCGATCTTTGATCTGGAGCGTGAAAGCTATACCTCCACCGATCCGGACGATCCGGAGCAGCTGATCATCATCGAAGGTTCGGAAACGAAGGGCTTTGAAATTCAGCTCGCCGGTGCGCTCACGGACCGCTGGTCAGTGACTGCCGGTTACTCCTACCTAGACAGCAAGGTGAAACGGGTTGACGGCAGTGGCAACAGCGGCAATCGCACGCGCCAGACACCGGAAAACATGTTCTCCCTGTGGAACTCCTTCGATGTGAGCAACCGCCTGCGTCTGGGTCTTGGGGTCACCTATCAGGACGACTACTTCACACGTGAAGACAACTCCGTTCTGGTACCCAGCTACACGCGCGTTGATGCGGCGGCCTACTATGCGCTGAATGATCGCATGCGCCTGCAGCTGAACCTGGAGAACCTCCTTGATGAGGACTACTTCCCGGACGCGCACAGCAATACCAACATCAGCACCGGCCGCCCCCTGAATGGCCGTGTGTCCCTGTTTGTCGAGTTTTAAACGCTTCCCGGGAATGTGATCAGCGCGCCGCGGCTTCGTCCGCGGCGCGCTTTTTATACCGCGCCAGAACGCCTCTGGCACAACCCTGGCGGCAGGGTGCTTATTGCGCCTGCATCATCACTTCCTGCATTTTCATCCACAGCCCCGATTCCTGCATACGGCGTTGCATGAGCGCCATCTGACCGCAGTCCGCGTTGAAGGTCATCATGCCGCTGATGTCCGGCATCTGGGTCACTTCCGGGTAGCGTTCAACGGTCATCAGGGTGATATCCGGGTTGTCCACGATCCGCTGGCTGATGCCCGGTAGATCCAGCAGATAGCGTTCATAGGCTTCGCGCTGACCAGAAGCCACCACCTTGTCATAGATACAGGCCGCCGCTTCGCGGTCTTCATCGGTCCAGGATTGGCCAGGAACCAGTTCTGTGAGAGACGGATCAAGCCGTTCATAGAGCAGAGCAAAGGCAGCCCAGGCTTCTTCGCTACGCGCCTCGCTGAGCGCGAGCATTTCGCTGCGTGACAGCGCGCTGAGTTCCGTCTCCGCCCGGGCTGCGGACAGAGACAGGGCGCACAGGCTGGTGATGATCAGTATGGATAGGAGGGAGCGAGTTAACATGTGGAACTCCTTGGTGTCAGCAGGCGGCAAAAGGGCTGGCAGCGCCCCATGAGCCCGGCCCGCCAAAATGCCCTGGCGTTGCTGCCAGGCGCGCGGGGCTAGCACGGCATCCCCCGGCGGGCGACATCGCCCTTAAAGCATAGCAGGCGTCCAGCCTGCCGCCTCCGCCGGTGCTATTGGTCTTAGCAGGCGCGAGGCAGTAGACTTTGCCCCTCTTCCACTAACGGCAATTTCTCATGAGTCAGTCATCTAATATTTTTGTTCGTTCGGTGCGTGCGCTTTGGAACGGCGTAGACCGGACGCGACGCTTCACTTTCAATCTTCTGTTTCTGCTGCTGGTCGTCGGCGTGATCGTTTTGCTCATGCGTGACGACACACCGGAAATCAAGGAAAGCTCGGCACTGGTCATTGCGCCCAAGGGCCGTCTGGTGGAGCAGCTTACGGGCCGCTCCTTTGATTCGGTTCTGGATCAGGCCATGGGCAACTCGGTGGAAGAAACCTTGCTGAAGGACGTGACCGATGCCATCGCTGCTGCTAAGGATGACGAGCGCTTTCCGGTGCTGGTGCTAAATCTGAACGGTTTTGCTGGCGCCGGACTGACCAAGCTACAGGACGTCGGGGCCGCGCTGCAGGACTTCAAGAGCAGCGGTAAGCGCGTTGTCGCTATCGCCGATAACTACAGCATGGACAGTTACTATCTGGCCGCGCATGCGGACGAGGTGATCATGCACAAGATGGGTATGCTGGCCATCGAGGGCATGAGTCGCTATCGCATGTACTACAAGGAAGGGCTCGACAAGTTCGGCATCGATGTGAATGTGTTCAAGGTGGGGACCTTCAAATCGGCCGTGGAGCCCTATCTGCGTGACACCATGTCCGACGAGGCCAAGCTGGCCAACCGTGAATGGATGGGCGACCTGTGGGTGCAGTACCTGGAAGAAGTGGGTGCGGCCCGTGACATGGATGCGGCGGCCATTGACCGTTACGCCCAGGACATGGGCGAGCTGATGATGGAAGCAGGCGGCGATACGGCGCAAGCGGCTCTGGATTATGGTCTGGCGGATCAGGCGCTAAGCCGTATCGAAATGCGTCAGTACCTGATCGATCTGGTGGGTGAAGACGAGGAAAGCAAGAGCTACCTGCGCACCAACATGCGGGATCTGCTGGCCGTGCAACCACCGAAGCCGGCCAAAGAGGCGGGCCAGAGCACGGTGGCCGTGGTGGTCGCGCGCGGCTCCATTCTGGATGGTTCACACCCACCCGGCACCATCGGCGGTGACTCAACGGCGGCGTTGATCCGTGACGCGCGTGAGGATGAGGATGTGAAGGCCATCATTCTGCGTGTGGATTCAGGTGGTGGCAGCGCGTTTGCTTCCGAAGTGATCCGGCGGGAACTGGAAGCGGCGCAGGAGCAGGGCATCAAGGTGATCGCCTCCATGGGCACGGTGGCTGCTTCCGGTGGTTACTGGATCAGCACCTCCTCAGACCAGATCTGGGCGCATCCAAGCACCATTACCGGGTCCATCGGTATTTTCGCCATGATTCCCACTTATCAGAAACCTCTGAAAGAATATCTGGGCGTTCAGGTTGACGGCATCAGCACCGCGCCGCTGGCGTCCTTCCGTCCCGATCGAGCCTTGCCGGAGGAATTAGGGGCATCGCTGCAGATCATGATTAATCGTGGCTATGAGGAATTTCTCGAGCGGGTGTCGGCCGCCACCGGCATGAGCACGGAAGAGGTGAACGAAGTGGCTCAGGGCCGGGTCTGGAGCGGTGAAGATGCATTCCGGCTGGGTCTGGTGGACGCGCTGGGCGACCTGGAGGATGCGATTGCGGCTGCTGCCGAGCTGGCTGAGCTGGGAGAGGACTACACGGTGCGCTATGTGGAGAAAGAGCTGGATTTCACGCAGCGACTGTTGAGTGATATGACGGCGGGTGTGCTTCAGCATGCCGGTATTCAGGCCAGCGAAGCGACCCCGCTGCGCGCCATGCTGCGGGATCTGGAAGCTCAGGCTGATGAGCTGGCCCGTTTCAACGATCCCAACCACATCTACGCCTGGTCAACGCTAGGTAACGACTAGCGTATGTTTACTGCCGCGCCGGCCATTCGCGCCGGCGCGGTATGCATGCCCAATCCCGGCAGTCTCCCGAGCGCTTCAAAGGCGGTGCGTGCAAGCTCCGGCCGTGTGTGTGCTAGGCTAATACAGCGCATACTAGGAGGGATTTGAACATGCGGTTAGCTACCTCTCTTTCTCGCTGGCAAGGATTGCTGGCCCTTATGCTGACGCTTCAGGTCAACGCTGATACGGCGCCGGACCAGCTCCTGGAGCTGCAGGCCGGCCCGCAGATCACGCCGGTGGATAATGGGTCAGGGAGATATCCGCAAGCGGCCGCAAGCCGCGGCATTGAAGGCTGGGTTCTGCTGGATTTTCGAGTCATGCCCGATGGTACCGTGAGCGATGCGCGGGTGCGGGAAAGTAGCTGGCCTGTAATATTCGACCAGCATGCCCTGGCTGCCGTACGCGCCAGCACCTACACGCCCTACGAGCCGAATGCCGGGCAGACCGGCGGAAAGGCGGTCAGTCGACTGATTAGCTACCGAATGAACGCCAACCGAGATCAGGTGAGTAATCAGTTTGCGCGGCGTGCGAAGGGTATTAGCAGGGCCCTGGCCAAGGACGATCTCGATCTAGCGGCGAAGAAGCTGGCTAAACTTGATGCTATTAAATTTCGCAAGATGGCTGAGCGTCCCTATGCGGACTATCTATGGGCTGTCTATGAGCAAAAACGAGGTGCTTATGATGCCTCCCTGTCCCGGATCAACGACGCGCTGAGGTTTGCCGACGATCAGGTGGCCAAAATCAGCTATCGGGCCATGCTGTATCTTGCCATTAGCCTAGAGTCTGAAGCCGGACACCATGCGGCGGTGGTGCAGCGCGCCAATGAGCTGGCCGCAGCGGGTCAGTCGCTGGCGCCTGATGATCCCGTGCAGGTGATAGTCAACACCAGTAGAGACCGGCTGGCATCCCCGGAGCCGCTCCCAACGCAGATGAAACTGACACCCTGTGAATACTGTACCGATTCAGAACGCTTTTCGGACTGGTGGCAGCTCTCTCGCCCGCGGTTTGCGCTGTCCGGTGCAGAGGGTATGCCGGAGGTCGTCTGGCTGCGTTGTGGCACGGCCTCCGTGAAGGTGCCCCTTGAGGCCAATAGGGTCTATCGGCTGCCCGAGGTAGAAGCGCCTTGCAGGGTGACGTTTTATGCCGA